>NZ_JBVICF010000018.1:0-190186 GCF_055572995.1 Streptomyces sp. NPDC030245
ACCTGCCCGCAAGGTCCGAATCGGGGCCATGATCTTAGAGGCTCGCCCCAAAGTGGCTGCCTAAAGCCGTGGAGCCGACCGCCCCAGCCCCCACCGCCCCTCCCTGCGGCGGCCTGGGGGCTCGGTCGATGCCTCAGCCGTGGCGTACCTGCTTTTGATCCCCAAAGCGTCTTGTAGGGGCCCGTGGCCAACCTTGCATTGCCGATCACCGGGGCGGTACCTGCTCGTGCCGGGACCTTGGCGCTGTGGGGCACAGGGACAGGGGCGTTGGGATGGGATGGGGAATCAGGCTCGGTCCGGGGCATCGGCCCTTGGCGGGCCAGAGCGTGAAACAGGATCATCCCAAGGCATCGATAGGTGGTGGGGGCCGGGGGCCGGGGCGGCGCGGGCCGAAGGCAGGAGCGAAGCCCCGAGCCCCCGAGCCCCCACCGGCCCGCGTGTGGGCCGGTGGGGTGTGATCCTTGTAGCGGCGGCCGGAAGAGCTGTGGGGCCAGCGCTCCGGATGGCCGAAGGCCAAGAGACTCCCATCCCCTTCCCGGCAGGCCTGGGCCTTGGTCCTCGACGGGCCGAAGGTGCCGTGCCGCCGCTGTGGTGCTGACCTAGGGGACGGTGGAGCGTGGGAGGGCTGTAGCCCCGTGCGGTAGTTGAGGGCGTCTGTTCATCTAAGGGTGTGCCACGGCTGAGGCATCGACCGAACCTCACGGGCCAGAGCCCCCCGGGAGCAAGGGCGGAACACCCTCCCCCCCCGCCCATCGGGCGGGGGCTTGATGAGGTAGAGAAACTTGTAACAGCTCAGGGACGTGCGTCCGCCCGTTCGGCAAGCTCCTTAAGCTCCGGGGGCGCTGTGCGACCGGCGAAAAGAAGAAGGTCTCGGATTATGTCCCTGGCTGCTACGTGGGTGTGGATCAGGTCGGGAGACAGTGCCTCCGCGTCTAGCAGCGCCCCCAGGGCCTCACCGACTTGACGCCTCTGCCCATAAGCGCGGCCAAGATCCATGTTCAGTCGGGCTCGGCGTTCCAAGGACAGGGCAGATGTGTCTAGCGCAGTGCCGACCTCAATGGCTTCGCCAGCATCCCCAAGCTCGACTGCGATCGAGACGGCTTGGATCTCTACGTTGGTCGGCCCAAACTCCAGATTGAAGTCGTTCCGGTCCTCCCCCAGCTTGGCGGCAACCTCTCGCGCTCTCTTCATCTCATGCCGGGCCCGGGCCCGTTCACCTGCTCTTGCGTGAATAAGAGCCAACGCTAGGTGCAGGGCCCCGATGACCGACAGTGCCTCGGGCTCTGCTGCGACGTCGTCGTAGTGCCGTTCCAGCGCATTGAGGGCTGTGGTTGCAGAGTGTTCGGCCTGGTCGAGGTGCTTGAGTCGCACGAAAGCTTGAGACAGTCGGAAGACACTCGCAAACACGTCCAGGTGGTTACCCGACTGCTCGGCCGCTCGGATGGCCCGGTCAGCCGCTACCCATGCGGCATCCGCCTCATCCTGTCGTACGAATGCTGCGGCGAGAGCCTGATAAGTCCGGCTCAGCAGACCCCAGAGCCGCCCTTGCTCACTTGGCGCAGAAGTCCGCGCGGCACGCTCGATTCGCGGCACTAGCGGCCCCAGCATCGAACTCAACTCCGCGAACTCGTTCGCGTGGGTCAATTCCCACACCCTGTCTACCGCGAGTTGCAGATCCTCCACGTTGGCGGGCCCGGGGGTGGCTGCATCAAGAATGACCTCTGGGACGGGATGCCCCGAGATGACCAACCGGGCCTGGTCGAGATCGTTGGGGATCTCGACAGGGGGTTCCTCCACAGGCGCCTCCGCCGGTGCATCGGCTCGCAACTCCTGCACGGAGACGCCGAGGCCATCCGCCAACAGGCGCAACACGTCCAGGCGGTTGACCGGCTGAATGCCGCGTTCCACCTGGGATAGCCAACTTGCGGTGCGTCCGATCTCGGCCGCCAACTGCTTCTGAGTGAAACCGCGCTCTTCGCGCAGACCAGCAACCCGTGCGCCGAAGGCTCGTCGCTCTTCTGGCGTCACGTCCACGCCCCGGCTGAGCTTTGGCCTTGGACGAAGGTGACAGACAGGTCGGCCACGTACTTCTCCCGCTCTGCCAGGAAGCGGCGGGTGTGCTCCTGCTGCTCGTGCTGGTCAAACGCCGCTCGGTCGGCATACAGCTCGTAGAACAACCGGGTATTGGGCTCGTCCGGCACTGCGTGAACGACGTACAGAAGTGTGCCCGGCTCGTGCGCTCGGATGCCCTTCAGCGTCTCCTCTACCAGAGCATCGAAGGCTGTTGTCGCCTCTGCGTCGTGCAGCTTGAACCGGACGACGAGGCCGAAACCGCTGGTCATGTGGTCCTCCTTAAGTGTCGCCTTCAGGGTCGCAGAGATGCAGCCTCACTGCTACTCGCAGAACTTCTTGACTCGCAGTTTTTCTGCGCCTACCTTCGTAGGGAAGCTGCGACCCATGCTCTCGCTGGGTCTGACTCAAGGAGTGCTCTATGCCGTCCTTCAAGATCGATCTCTCGACTGCCATCGTGTTCGTGGCGACCGCGCCTGAGCCGAAGATGGTCAACAAGAAGACTGGGGAGCGGGCCGTGGACCGGGAGACCGGTGCGGGCATGTCGACCGTGGGCCTGTTGGTCTCGGACGAGGGAGAGGGCAACCTCTACCAGGTGACCGTGCCCGAGACGGGCATCACGGAGACCCTGACCCCGGGGACGCCGGTATCGGTGATCGGCCTCAAGGCCCGTGACTGGGAGAACGAGTTCAACGGCCAGAAGCGGCACGGGATCAGCTTCCGTGCGGTCGCGATTACCGCGGGGTCCTGACCATGGACCTTGGAACCTGGTTACTGCTCGCCGCTGTCGCGGCCATCGTCGGTGGGCTCGTCTTCGCGAAGGCCCGTGCGCCGCGCGTGTACTGGTCGCTGGTCGGCCTGCCGCTGACCTGGGGCCGGTTCCTCCTGACCTACCGGCCCACGATGGAGGTGTGCGGGCTAACGGTGCAGCCCTCGGGCGTGCGGGCGTTCATGACCCGGAACCTGGCTCGACGGGAAGTTCGGCCGCAGCCTCCCAAGGTGCGCCGGGTGCGGCCCACCTCAACCGGACTGCGGATTACCCTGCGTCTCCCTGCGGGGCTGGAACCGGCGGATGTGGCGGCTTCCTCGGAACGGCTGAGGCACGCCTGGGGAGTGCGATCGGTGATCGTTCGAGAAACCCGGCCGGGCTTCGTCGAACTGCGGATGACCGGCTATGACGTTCTCAACCGGGTACGCATGCCGCGCCGCTCCAAGGCTGAGGGCCCGATGGTTGTCCCCGTCGCGCTACGGGAGGACGGCTCAGTGTTCGCCCGGGACTATGCCAAGGTGCCGCACGGTCTGACGCTGGGCGCCAACCAGTCGGGTAAGTCGATGTACCAGCGCAACCTGGTGGCCGGGCTCGCGAGGCTGCCGGTGGGCCTGGTCGGCATCGACTGTAAGCGCGGGGTGGAACAGAGCCGGTACGCGCCTCGCCTGTCGGCCCTGGCAACGACCCCGCAAGAGGCCGGACGCCTTCTTGATGCGCTAGTCGCTGAGATGGAAGACCGTTTCGACCTGCTCAGCCTGCACGGCGTCTCCGACCTGTGGGATCTACCCGAACAGGTCCGGCCGGTGCCGCTGGTGGTCCTGGTCGACGAGGTGGCCGAACTGTTCCTCGTGGCTGCCAAGAAGGACGAAGCAGCGCGGGATCAGATGGTCATGCAGATGATCCGGCTCGCCCAGATGGCCCGCGCAATCGGCATCTACCTCGAAGTATGCGGGCAGCGCTTCGGCTCCGAACTGGGCAGGGGCGCCACTACACTTCGCGCCCAGCTCACCGGCCGTGTCGTCCATCGCGTCAACGACAAGCAGACCGGCGAAATGGGCCTGGGCGATATCGCCCCCGAAGCGGTCCAGGCCGTGACGACGATCCCGCCGGACCGCCCTGGCGTCGCGGTAGCCGGGGACTCCTCCGGCGGCTGGTCCCGCATCCGCACCCCTGCCATGACCCCCGCTGAGGCTGCGGCCGTCTGCCAGGAGTTTGCTCACCTCACTCCTGAGCTGGCTTTCTTGGCCCCCTTCCGGCCGGTCGTTCGTTCCGAGCCCGTACCGGAGCCCGCGACGCCGCGAGTCGCTCCGCGGCCGGTCACCGAGTAACGACCCCTCCCGCCTCCCGGTCGGCGTGACCGCCTCACGCCAGGCCCCTACCCCACCCATGCCGCACGCCAGTTGGGAGATCACCTCATGACCGCACGCAGGCCCCGCGTGAAGAAGTGCCCGGACTGCAAGGGCAAAGGCGAGATCACCGAAACCGTCCGGGTCGGCACCCGCAAGGGCCGCGCCACCACCGACGAACAGACCGCCTTGTGCACGACGTGCTGGGGCTCGGGCGAAGCCACCCAATGAAGCCTGCCGGGGCCGGGCGGCCGAACACGACGCCCCGCCCCACCCCCGGCATAACCCCCGGAAGGAGGTGAGGACATGACCCGCTCACTCCGCCTGGACGCGGTGCTCGTGCAAGCCATGATCGCTGGTGCGTTGTCCTTCGCCCACCTGCATGACCTGGCCGCAGCAGCCGGACAGGACGGCTGGAAGGCCTGGGCTTACCCGATCTCGGTCGACCTGCTGTTGGTCGCCGCCTGGCGTCGGTTGCGTAGCGGCGGGCCGTCCCGGCTGGCCTGGTGCTGGTTCCTGGTCGCCCTGGTGGCCTCACTCGGCGCCAACGTCGCCACCGCCGGATTCCTCGACATGCAGCATCCCCCGGCCTGGCTGCGGTTCGGCGTCGCCGGATGGCCCGCGCTGGCCTTCCTCGGCGGCACGCTCCTGGCCCACTCACCCACCCCCGCCGGGGACCGGGTGCCGGTTCCGCCGGCGCCCGCAGCCCCGGCCCCCGCACCCGACATTCCCTCGCCGGACCCGGCTCCGGAGCCCGAAGAGATCCCTGTACCGGCTCCAGCCCCGGCCTTGCCCGAAACATCGGCTCCTGGGGTTCCTCCGGCACTCATCGAGCACGCCCGGAAGGTCGCCACCGAGCACCACGCCCGGACCGGAACCCGGATCGACGCGGCCACCCTGCGCGCTCGCCTGGGCGTCCCGGAAGCACTTGCCACCACGATCGTCACGCAACTTGCCTGAGCTGAGAGGAGATCCACCATGCCCGTTCACCGCCGCTTTCGCGAAGTCCGCAGGTTCGGTCCGGTGAAGGTCGCCACCTTCCACGACGGCCACGGACGGGACAAGCACTCGGCGGCCTGCACCGCGCCCCGCTGCGGCTTCTCCGCGGAGTACCACGACCGCTCCGCTGCTGAGCTTGCCGCCCGTACGCACCGCTGCACGGTCTGACAAGGAGCGGTCCCATGCAACTGCCCGATGAACAGTTTCGCGCCGGACACATCCCCACCGAGCTCTACCAGCGCTGCCCGTCCGGCACCGACCCCAAGTCGATCGTGCTCGTACAGGAAGCGCCCCGCTCCTACAAGGGCCCGATCCTGCTGACCCTGGTCATCACCGCGGGGACCGTGCTCGTCCTGCTGGTGCTTGCCTTCGTCGTCCAGGTCATCGCCGCATCGATCATCGCCGTCCTGTCGGCCACGTACGGGCTGAGCTACACCCTCAACCGCAGCTCGAAGAGGGGCAGCGCCCGGCCGATCCCCAAGGGCCGGTCGTCCCGCCGACGCCCGATGCGGTCCCGGCCCGCGCGGTCCAAGAGCCGCCGCTACAGGTAACGGCCCTCCGGGGCGGCCTCGGTCGCCAAACTTCCGCCGCCCCGGACGGTTCCACCACTTCCCGATCAACGATCCGAAAGGGCTCCTCCATCATGCCGCAGCACGCCCTGAACCGTCCGGTCTGCCGCAACTGCGACGGCTTCCCCGTGGTGGCCATCACCACCGGCGACCGTCACCGCGACGGCTCGCGCGGGACCGTCCGCGCCACCTGCCGTACCTGCAATGGCACCGGCCACACCGCCCCGGCCTCGCTCGCCAAGGCCGGTCGGTGATCGCATGAGCGACACCGCCACCCTGGCGGGTCTCGACCCGGTCACCCTCGCCGATGTGCTGAGGGTGGCCGCGGCCGACGGCTTCGACCGCTGGCAAGACCAGATTCGCCGCACCGGGGGATGCGCCGACCCGATCCGGTTGACGGGCGGTACCAAGACCATCGACCCGACCACCAAGACCGTCTTGCACGCCTACACCACCGACCATGAACCGGGCGGCGTGCTCCGGGTGGCCTGCGGCAACCGCCGTGCCTCGCGCTGCCCGTCCTGCGCCTGGACCTACGCCGGAGACACCTATCACCTGGTTCGCGCCGGACTCACCGGTGACCCGGCTAAGGGCACCCCACCCACCGTCCGCGACCATCCCCGCGTCTTCGCCACCCTCACCGCCCCCAGCTTCGGACCCGTCCACAACCGGCCTGGCAACCGGCCCTGTCGCTGTGGACAACGCCACGGTGAAGACGCCCCGGAACTGGGCACCGCCCTGGACGCGGCCACGTACGACTACGCGGGGGGAGTGCTGTGGAACAACCACGCCTCCGACCTGTGGCGCTACTTCACGATCTACCTCCGGCGTGAGATTGCACGCCGTGCCGGGCTCACACAGAAGGCTGCCCGCGAACAGTCCCGGGTCTCCTTCGGCAAGGTCGCCGAATACCAGAAGCGCGGGGCCGTGCACTTCCATGCCGTCATCCGCTTCGACGGTCCCGAAGGGCCCGACTCCCCGCCCCCGGCCTGGGCCACCCTCGCCCTGCTCGATGACGCGATCCGGTCCGCCGCGGCCCGCGTCCAGGTCGACGTACCCTCGGCTGGGGACCAACCGGCCCGAACCCTGCGCTGGGGCACTCAGCTCGACGTGCAGCCCATCGGCGCCTTCGGGCACGGCGAAGACCTCACCGAACAGGCCGTGGCCTCCTACGTGGCCAAGTACGCCACCAAGGCCGCCGAAACGACCGGGACCGTGGACCGGTCCGTGTGCTGTCGAGCCTGCGGCGGTAGCGGCGGGTATCCGCACATCCGCCGCAAGGACGGCACGCCCGTCCTGTGCGCCTCCTGCGACGGCACCGGCATCGGCGCCGACCTGCGCACCCTCGATGTGCCCGACCACGCACGCCGCCTCATGCATGCCTGCGCAGAGCTCCACGCCACCTACCCAGAACGCGGGCTCGCCCGCTGGGCTCACATGCTCGGCTTCCGGGGCCACTTCAGTACGAAGTCCCGCTACTACTCCACCACTTTGGGTGCCCTCCGCCAGGTCCGCGCCGACTACCGCGCCGCACAGCAACGCGAAGCCCTCGGCCTGCCCGACCCCGGCGACCACCCCGATGCGACTGTGCTCACCCTCGCTCACTGGACCTACGCCGGACACGGCCACACCCCCGGTGAGTCCTGGCTCGCTGCCTCGATCGCCCGGGATATCCAGCTCAACCGCGAGACCGCCCGCGAAGTCCTGCACGACCTTGAAGCGGAAGGAGCCGCCGCATGCCCACCGCAACTGCCGAACTCTTGACCGTGCCCGAGGTCATGGCGCGCCTGAAGCTCGGGCGGACCAAGGTCTACGACCTGATCCGTACGAAGCGGCTCGTCTCCATCACTGAGGGCCGGGCTCGGCGTATCCCCGAGAGCTCGTTGCAGGCATACATCCGTGCGCGTATGGAAGAGGTCGCCTGATGGCCAAGCGACGGAGCAGGGGCGACGGCGGTCTCCACTGGGACGACAACAGGCAACGGTGGATCGCTACGGCCAGTCTCGGGTTCGACCCCAGTGGCAAGCGGATCGTGAAGCGGGCCAGCGGTAAGACGAAGACGGCTGCTAAGGCGAAGTTGAAGGAGGTGCTGCGGGACTACGAGGACGGTCTTGCGATCGCTCCCACCGGTTACACGGTCAAGGACGCGGTGACGGACTGGCTCACCTACGGGCTCCCTGCCCGAGGTGATGGCACCCGTAGTACCTACCGCAGCCTCTGCAAGAACCACGTAATCCCTGACCTTGGAGCAAGGAAGCTTCGCGACCTAAGCGCGGACGACGTGGACAAGTGGTTGGAGCGGAAGGCCAAGGTGCTCAGCACGACCTCGCTCACCATGATTCGGGCCTGCCTGAACCGTTCCGTGAAGCGGGCTATGGCACGGGACAAGGTGAAGCGCAACGTCGTCGAGCTGTGTGACGTGCCGACGGGGCAACCCGGGCGCCCCTCAAAGTCTCTGTCCCTGGCGCAGGCTGAGGCAGTGCTGGTCGCGGCCGAAGACTCCCCGCTGTACGCGTACATCGTCGTGTCCCTCCTCACCGGCGGCCGTACTGAAGAGCTTCGCCCCCTGAAGTGGGAGCACGTAGACCTTGAAGGTGATCCGTCGGCGGTGCCTGTGGTCCCTCCACACGTCGAGGTGTGGCGGTCGGTACGTCGCACGGGGGATACGAAGACCCGAAAGTCCCGCCGCACACTGGCATTGCCTGGCAGGGCGATCGATGCCCTGAAGGTTCAGCGGGAGGTCCAGGCACGGCAGAGCCTCGCCGCAGGGAGCAAGTGGCAAGAAAGCGGGCTCGTCTTCACCTCGGCTGTCGGCACGCAGTTGGACGCGACGAGGGTGCGGCGTGAGTTTCGGCGTGTTCTCGGACGGGTCAAGAGTGTCGAGATCGAAGCGCACGAGTGGACCACCCGAGAGACTCGGACCTCCTTCGTGTCCCTGCTCTCGGACTCAGGGGTGCCGCTTGAAGAGATCTCGCGCCTCGTCGGCCACTCGAACCAGACCACGACGGAGACTGTCTACCGCAAGCAGATCCGCCCCGTGATCCAGACCGGAGCCACTGCCATGGACGGCATCTTTGGGGTTCGGGAGCCGTAGTCACTCAGTTAGACACTCACAGGACGTCAGAGGCCCGGTCCCACTGGGGACCGGGCCTCTGACATGCGCCCACCGCTCACCGGGTCGTACCAATCCGTTTATCGGATTGGTAAAGAACCCCCGCCGCGCCTGTCCCCGGCGTCCCGCAGACGCAAAGATCCCCGTACTGATCGACAGTGTTCGAATCTATGTGCGGGAGGCCCCACTTGAGAAGGACCCCAGGGAGCAGGCGGCGGACGGCGGTGCTCGGATCCGCGGGTGGGCTCGTCGTGGCGACGCTGATAGCGGGCGGGGTCGCCGCCCCCACGGCGAACGCCGACGCCAAGGCATCGCCCGGCAAGGACCGTGAGGCCCGAGGCGCCGCCATCGCCGCGCAGCGTGCCGCGAAGGCCGGGATCGACTGGCGGGACTGTCCCGCCGACTGGGGTCTGGAGAAGCCCATCCAGTGCGGCTGGGTCACCGTCCCGCTCGACTACGCCAAGCCGAACGGCAGGAAGATCAAGCTCGCCGTCGACCGCATCGGCAGCACCGGCACGAAGGACGAGCGCCAGGGCGCGCTCCTCTACAACCCGGGCGGCCCCGGCGCCTCCGGCCTGCGCTTCCCGCGTCGCGTCGTCACCAAGAGCAAGCTCTGGGAGAAGACGTCCAAGGCGTACGACTTCGTGGGCTTCGAGCCGCGCGGCGTCGGCCACTCGGCCCCCGTCTCCTGCGTGGACCCGCAGGAGTTCGTCAAGGCGCCCAAGCTGGACCCGATCCCCGACAGCGAGGCCGACAAGCGCGCCCAGCGCAAGCTCGCCGCCGAGTACGCGGACGGCTGCCAGGAGCGCAGCGGTGACCTCCTCCCGCACATGACGACGCCCAACACGGCCCGCGACCTGGACGTCATTCGCGCCGCGCTCGGCGAGCAGAAGCTCAACTTCCTCGGCGTCTCCTACGGCACCTACCTGGGCGCGGTCTACAGCACCCTCTACCCGACGCACGTGCGCCGCATGGTCTTCGACTCCGTGGTCAACCCGCGTACGGACAAGATCTGGTACGAGGTCAACCTCGACCAGGACGTCGCCTTCGAGAAGCGCCTCATCGACTGGATGACGTGGGTCGCGAAGAACGACGCCGCCTTCCACCTCGGCGACACCTACGACAAGGTCCGCGCCCAGTGGGACAAGCTGCGCGCCACCGCGAAGAAGCAGCCCCTGGACGGCGTCGTCGGCCCGGCCGAGCTGCACTCCTACTTCCAGAACGCGCCGTACTACGACTCGTACTGGGTTGAGATCGCCACGAACTGGAGCAAGTACGTCGCCGGCGACCCGAAGCCCCTCGTCGAGGCGGCGAGCCCCGACATGGCCGACACCGCGGGCAACATCGCCCAGGAGAACAGCAACGCGGTCTACACGGCCGTCGAGTGCGCCGACGCCAAGTGGCCCCGCAGCTGGCGGAAGTGGGACCGCGACAACACCCGCATCCACCGCACCAGCCCCTTCTTCACCTGGGGCAACGCCTGGATGAACCTGCCGTGCGCGACCTGGTCGAGCAAGCAGCAGCGCCCGCTGGAGATTCGGAGCCACCGGGGCCTGCCGCAGACGCTGATCGTCCAGTCCACCCGTGACGCCGCCACGCCCTACCCCGGCGCCGTCGAACTGCACAAGCGCCTCAAGGGCTCCCGCCTGGTCACGGAGAAGGACGCCGGTTCGCACGGCATCACCAACATCCCCAACCCGTGCCTCAACGACCGCGTCGACACCTACCTGCTGACCGGGAAGCTCGACGCCTCCGACGTGACCTGCGCCCCCCACGCCACGCCGAAGCCGTAACGCGTACGAAGGCGAAGGCGAAGGCGTAGGCGAAGACGCGGAGAGCGATGGGCCGTCACCGGGGCAAGGCTCGGTGGCGGCCCGCCCGTTGGGGCACGGTGGCGTCCAGCGGAGGGCGGCCTCAGGGCTTTCGTCGCGCCAGCCACTCGTCCTCCGCCGCGTAGTCGAAGAGGTCGACCGACGGGTCGTAGTTGGCGGCCATCTTCGGGAACGCCTCCCGCCAGTCGCGGTCGCCCAGCTGCTCGGCGAGCCAGTCGACCGTCTCCTTCACGGCGTCGGAGTACGTCGTCACGGCGCGGTAGCCCAGGTCCCGCTCCGCCGCGGACATGTCGTAGACCACCGGGTGCGGCGTGCTCCAAGGTGTGACGCCGACGTTCGCGGCGGGCGCCCCGCCCGGCACCGTCACGGTCACCGTCTCGCCTCCGGTTCCCATCACGGCGTCGATCGTCGCGCCTATCTCCGCGACCGTGGGAGCCTCCGGGTCGCCCGCGTTGAGCACCCGGGAACCCGGCCGCCCGGCGGCGAGCCGCACCAGCTCCGCGATGTTGTGCACGCTCACCGGGTGGAAGCGGCTCAGGCCGCCGTGGGCGAGCACGCGCGTACGCCGCCCGTCCAGGTTCCGCTTCACGAAGTACAGCTCGCGCGGAGTGAGGCAGTGCGGACCGTAGATCGCCCCGGCGCGGAGCAGGGTGACGGGCAGCTCCTCGCCGAGCGCCAGGAGTTCCCGCTCGATCCGGATCTTGCGGGTGCCGTACGTCGACTCACCCGGCTCGACGGTGGGCTGGCTCTCCGGTATCGGCACCGGGTACGCGGGGAAGCCGTCGGGCTCGCCCTGGGTGTCGAAGCTGCGACCTCGCTCGTCCCGGTAGACCGCTCCGCTGGAGAGCACCACGGCCGACCCGATCCGACCGCTGAGGCCGCTGTACTGCCGGGCATGCGCCGCGGTGAACGCCACCATGTCGACCACGAGGTCCACGCCGTCGCCCAGTGCCTCGGCGAGCGCCGCGTCGTCCTGCCGGTCGAGCCGCACCGTGCGTACGTCATCGGGCCACCGTTCGTCGCGGCCCGCACCCCGCGACGCCGCCGTCACCGCCCAGCCGTCCTCCGCGAGGGCCCGCACCGCCACTCGCCCGATCTGCCCCGTCGCGCCGATCACCAATGTCTTCTTCATGATCGGACCGTACGTCCCGGCTTGCGCGCGCCGAGGAGGGATCTGCTCTCGGCAGAGGGGCGAAAACCGGGGGAGCGGCGTTCAGCCCAGCTCAGCCCAGCCCAGCTCAGCCCAGCTCAGCCCAGCCCAGTTCAGCCCAGCTCAGCTCAGCGGTAGTTTCGGGAACCTGCGGCGCTCCCTCGTGCCCGCCGCCGCGCGCTCGCGCTCGGCCTCCGCGGCCTCCTCCGCCTTCACGACGGCCGCGTACTTGTCGACGTACTCCTGCCCGGAGAGCCCGAGGATCGCGTACATGATCTCGTCGGTGACGGCCCGCAGGACGGCCTTTTCGTTGTCCATCCCGACGTAGCGGGAGAAGTCGAGGGGCTCGCCGAAGCGGATCGTCACCCGCTTGAGGTTCGGGACCTTCTGGCCCGGCGGCTGCGCCTCGAACGTGCCGATCATGGCGCACGGGACGACCGGCACCTGGGCCTTGAGCGCCATCGCCGCGACGCCGACCTTGCCCTTGTACAGCCGGCCGTCGTGCGAGCGGGTGCCCTCCGGATAGATGCCGAGCAGTTCGCCCTTGCGCAGCACGCCGAGGCCCTCACGGATCGCCGCCTGCCCCGCCTCCTTGCCGGACCGGTCCACCGGGATCTGCCCGGCGCTGCGGAAGAACGCGGCCGTCAGCCGGCCCTTGATGCCCGGCCCCGTGAAGTACTCGGCCTTCGCGAGGAACGTGATGCGGCGCTTGATGATCGCCGGCATCAGGAAGTGGTCGGAGAACGACAGGTGATTGCCCGCGACGATCGCCGCGCCGGAGTCCGGCACATGCTCCAGGCCCTCGATTCTGGGCCGGAACATCAGCCGGAGCAGCGGGCCGAGGATCACGTGCTTGAGCAGTAGGTAGAACATGGCGGCAGCCTTCCCCCTCGTCCCGGTGCCGACGCACAGTAGTCAATCGGTGGCGCGGATGCGAGAGCCCGTTCGGGCCCTTGCGCGGGGCCGGGCGGGGGAACGACCGGCGCGGCGGCTCGCCGGGCGGCGCGTCCGGAGGGTGCTCTGGGCACTCCCCGGCGTCCTCGGCACCACGGAACGTCACCGTCCCGACCGACGCCGAAGCCGTAGTACCCATCGCCATCGCCGTCGCCGTCACATCCGACGTGTACGTGTACCCCGGAGGTCCTCCATGCGCCCGTCCGCCCTCGCCGCCGCCGCTCTTCTCTCCCTCGGCTCTCTCGGCGCGCTCGCCCCCGCCCAGGCGGCGGACGCGCCCGAGGCCCCCAAGCGCGGCCTCTTCCTCACCGTCACAGGGGCCCAGAACACCTGGACCCGCGGTGTGCTGCTGCGCTGCGAGCCGCCGACGGGACACCACCCGCAGGCGGCCAAGGCCTGCGAGGCGATCGCTCGGGCGAGGGGCGACTTCGACGCGCTGCCCGACGACCCGCACGCGTGCACCAAGGAGTACGAGCCGGTCAGCGTGAAGGTGACCGGCTCGTACAAGGGCAGGCCGGTCACCTGGCGCAAGACGTACCCGAACGCCTGCACGCTCGACGCGGACACCGGCCACGTCTTCCGCTTCTGAGGCTTCCCCGGCGCCTCCGGGCCGGCTGTCGCGTGCCACCGCGCTCATGTGGTGCGCGACAGCACCATCGCCAGTGTGATCAGACCGAGCACGACCCAGCCGAACCACAACCAGCCGTTGCTTCCGAGCGCCGCTGTATAGGCCGTCACCATGACCAGGCCTCCGATGGTGAACCCACCCATGGTCTTCGTGGAACCGGGCATCGCTCAGCCTCCTCCCGGCAGTCCGCGGCGCCGCGGCGCCCGGACCGCGGTCCGAAGACCATCGTGACCCGGGAAGACCCTCTGGCGCTAGCGTCCGCGAGCGGCCAGTGAGGCCAGATAGGCGTTGTACGCCTCCAGCTCCTTGTCGCCGTCGCGGTCCGCGGCGCGGTCCTTGCGCCGCGCCTCACGGTCCTCGGAGCGCCGCCACTGGAAGAGCAGGGCGACCAGGACCACCACGGACGGGATCTCGCTGAAGGCCCAGGCGATGCCGCCCGCCGCCTCCTGGTCCTCCAGCGCGTCGATGCCGAGCGAGGCGGGCGGGTGCATGTACGTGCCGATCATCGGCTGCGTCGCCATCATCAGCGCGATGCCGAAGAACGCGTGGAACGGCATGCCCGCGAACAGCTCCAGCATCCGCATGATGTAGCCGGGCCGGTGCGGCCCCGGGTCGACGCCCATGATCGGCCAGAAGAAGACCAGGCCGACGGCGAGGAAGTGCACCATCATCCCGATGTGGCCCGCCTTGGAGCCCATCAGCGTGTCGAAGAGCGGCGTGAAGTAGAGCGCGTACAGGCTCGCGATGAACAGCGGGATCGTGAACGCGGGATGTGTGATGATCTTGATGTACCGGCTGTGCAGCAGCCAGAGCAGCCACTCGCGAGGGCCCTTGCTGCCGCGGGAGGCGACCGGCAGGGCGCGCAGCGCCAGCGTGATCGGCGCGCCGAGCAGCAGCAGGATCGGCGACAGCATGCTGATCACCATGTGCTGCACCATGTGCACGCTGAACATGACCATGCCGTAGTCGTTGAGCTTGGTGCACATCACGAGCAGCACGGTCAGGATGCCGAGCACGAACGAGATCGTGCGGCCCACCGGCCACTTGTCGCCGCGCCGCACGAGCCGCGCCACCCCCCACCCGTAGAGGGCGAGCGCCATCAGGCAGCCGATGAGGAAGAAGGGGTCGGTCGACAGCTCGAGGCCCCGCCCCAGCGTGAACGGCGGCAGATCCATGTTCATGCCGTGCCCGCTGTGATCCATCCAGTGGCTCCTGATTCGTGCGGATTGTGCGACGTGTGTCCGCACCAGAGTAGAACCGCCCCCGGCCGCTGGTGCGACCGGGGGCGAGTAATACGCGGGGCGAGGGGATCAGAGCACGCACTCCGCTTCGGCGTACCGCTCCTCGGGCACGGTCTTCAGCGTCTCGACGGCCTCGGCCAGCGGCACCATCGTGATGTCCGTGCCGCGCAGCGCCGTCATGTTGCCGAACTCGCCGCGGTGCACCGCCTCCACCGCGTGCCAGCCGAAGCGGGTCGCGAGGACGCGGTCGTACGCCGTGGGGGTGCCGCCGCGCTGGACGTGGCCGAGGATGACCGGTCGGGCCTCCTTGCCGAGGCGCTGCTCCAGTTCGAGGGAGAGCTGGCGGGCGATGCCGGCGAACCGCTCGTGGCCGTAGACGTCCTTGCCGCCCTCGTCGAACTCCATGGAGCCCGCGCGGGGCTTGGCGCCCTCGGCGGCCACGACGATCGCGAACTTCTTGCCCGCGGAGAAGCGCTCACCGACCTTCGCGGCCAGCTCCTCGATGTCGAAGGGGCGCTCCGGCACGACGATCGCGTGGGCGCCCGCCGCCATGCCCGAGTGGAGGGCGATCCAGCCGGTGTGCCGGCCCATCACCTCGACGATGAGCACGCGCTGGTGCGACTCCGCGGTGGTCTTGAGGCGGTCGAGGGCCTCGGTCGCGACGCCCACGGCCGTGTCGAAGCCGAAGGTGACGTCCGTGACCGCGATGTCGTTGTCGATGGTCTTGGGCACTCCGACGATGGGCAGGCCCGCGTCGGAGAGGAGCCTGGCCGCCTTGAGGGTGCCCTCGCCGCCGATCGGGATGATCGCGTCGAGACCCAGCTCGGTGACGTGGCCCTTGGCGCGCTCCACGCCGTCCCGCAGGTGCGCGGGCTGCACGCGCGAGGAGCCGAGGATGGTGCCGCCGCGGGCGAGGATGCCGCCCACCGCGTCGAGGTCCAGCTTGCGGTAGTCGCACTCCAGAAGGCCTTTCCAGCCGTCGTGGAAGCCGATGACCTCGTCGCCGTGGTCCACCACCGCGCGGTGCACGACGGAGCGGATGACGGCGTTCAGACCGGGGCAGTCGCCTCCGGAGGTCAGGACACCAATGCGCATGGCCCGGAATACCTTTGCAACGTGGGTCGATGACCGGACCACGTCGTCCGGCTGGATCCCCGCCACCCTATAGGCGCCGGGGGGCGGGGCCGCACCTCGCGTCCGAAGACTGGACGGCCCCGCTCACATGTGCGGGCGGGGCGTCAAGCGGGCTGTGCGCCGGGGTGTTACGCGGGCTGCTGCGCGGCGTTGATGCGCTCGTTGCGCAGCGCCTCGTACCAGCGGTCGTCCGTCGGCGGCAGCGCGTTCACATCGAGGGCCAGCTTGAGCAGCAGGTCCGCGATGAGCGGGTTGCGGGCGAGGACGGGGCCGTGCATGTACGTCCCGAAGACCGTGCCGTTGTACGCGCCCTCGGTGCCGTCGCCCGTGCCGTTGCCCCGGCCGAGGGTGACGCGGGCGAAGGGCCGCGCGGCCGGGCCGACGTGCGTGATGCCCTGGTGGTTTTCGAAGCCGGTCAGCGGGGGCAGGCCCAGCTGCGGGTCGATGTCGGCGAGCACGTCGCCGACGCAGCGGTCGCCCTCGCCGCGGGTGGACACCACGTCGAGCAGGCCGAGGCCGGGCTCGCGCTGGCCGAGGTCGTTGATGAACTCGTTGCCCAGGATCTGGTAGCCGGCGCAGACCGAGAAGACGATCGCTCCGTTGCCCACGGCGCGCTGGAGGCCGCCGTCGCGGCGCAGCCGCTCGGCCGCGAGGCGCTGCGGGCGGTCCTCACCGCCACCGATCAGGTAGATGTCGCCGGAGGTGGGCACCGGCTGGTCGCTGCGCACGTCGTAGCGCTCGACCTGGAGGCCGCGCTGGCGGGCGCGGCGCTCCACCACCAGGGCGTTGCCCTGGTCTCCGTACGTGCTCAGCAGGTCGGGGTAGACCCACACCAGCCGCAGGCTGTTGTCGCTCATGCTCATTCGTCCCTACAAAGGTCTCTAGAGGGGCCGGTGGGTCAGTTGCCGACGCGCCGGCGCAGGTCCTGGAACGCGGTGTAGTTCGCGATCGTCTCGATGCGTCCCGGCGGGGCGAACTGGACTGCCTCGTCGACGCTCTCGCAGACGCGGAAGTCCAGGCCCGCGACCTCCAGGCGCACGGCGAGGTCCAGCTTGCGGTCGCCGAGGACGAAGATCGGGTGACCGGCGAGCCGGGTGTAGTCCACGTCCCAGAGCCAGGAGGTGTCCGTGCCGTCCGCCCCCCGGGCGTTCACGGAGAGGATCACCGGGGTCGGCGGCGGGTCGATCAGCGAAAACGTTTCGAGCCAGCCCGCCGGGTTCTTCGCCAGGAGCAGGCGCAGGTCGCGGCCCTGGAACTGCACGACGTCGTAGCGCCCGGCGACCGCCTGTACCTGGTACATCCGCTCCAGGGCGACCTGCGGGGGCACACCGAAGACGGCGGCCACGGCCGCCGAGGTGGCGGCGTTGGCCTTGTTCGCGCGGCCGGGGAGCTGGAGGTGGATCGGCCAGGCCGAGCCGTGCGGGTCCAGGACGTGGTCACCGGAGAGCACCCAGCTGGGCGCCGGGCGGCGGAAACCGCACTCGCCGCAGAACCAGTCGTCCCCGGGGCGCTGCATGACGCCGCCGCAGGACGGGCACGACCAGGCGTCGTCCTTCCACTCCTGGCCGGCGGCGACCCACACCACGTTCGGCGAGGAGGAGGCCGCCCAGACGACCAGCGGGTCGTCGGCGTTGGCGATGACGACGGCCTTGGAGCCGGCCAGGCCCTCGCGCCACTTCTCGGCGAGCATGCGGGTCTCGGCGGCGCGGTCCAGCTGGTCGCGCGAGAGGTTCAGCAGGGCGATCGCCTTGGGGTCGACGTCACGGGCGACGCCCGCGAGGTACTTCTCGTCGACCTCGATCACGCCGAAGCGCGCGTCGGAGCCGCCGGCGAGCGCCGAGGTGATGCCTGCGGGCATGTTCGCGCCGAGCGCGTTCGAGACGACCGGGCCGCTGGCCCGCAGCGCCTCGGCGATCAGCCGCGTGGTGGTCGTCTTGCCGTTGGTGGCCGACACGAGGACCACGTCCAGGTGCGTGGCGAGCCGTCCGAGCAGCTCGGGGTCGAGCTTGAGCGCGACCTTGCCGCCGATCACCGATCCGCTGCCGCGGCCGGCAGCCCGCGACACCGCCGCGGCCGCCTTGCCCGCCGTCACGGCCAGCTTGGCCCGCGGCGACAGCGGGTCCGTGTTGCCTGACATCTGTCGAGATCCTCCTTGCGTACGGCGCCGCGGCTGCCCCCGGCATCGTTTCGCTGCTCAGCCTATCGAGATCCACTGACAAGCCCGAATCACGGCACCACCTCGGCACCTCGGCGGTGCCGCTCCGTCCCCTGGACCGTACTCTTGCCGCCATGCGACACGGCACGATCCCGGGCGCCTCGGGGCGCGTACGACCTCTGACCCTGCTCGGTGACCCCGTGCTGCACACGGCCTGCGAGGAGGTCACCGACTTCGGCCCCGAACTGGCGCGCCTCGTCGAGGACATGTTCGCGACGATGTACGCCGCGCGCGGTGTGGGGCTCGCCGCGAACCAGATCGGCGTGGGCCGCCGGGTGTTCGTGTACGACTGCCCCGACGACGAGGACGTCCGGCACCTCGGGCACGTGGTCAACCCGAGACTCGTCGAGGCGGACGGCGTGACGGTGCGCGGCCCGGAGGGCTGCCTCTCGCTGCCGGGACTCGAAGCGGGGACGCCGCGTTTCGACCACGCCGTGGTCGAGGGCGTCGATGTGCGGGGGGAGCCGGTGCGGGTGCACGGGACGGGCTGGTTCGCGCGCTGCCTCCAGCACGAGTGCGACCACTTGGACGGCTGCGTCTACACCGACCGCGTCACGGGCTGGCGGCGCCGCAGGGTGCTGCGGGCCGCCGCCAAGGCATCCTGGAACTCCTGAGGGACGCGGAGTCTGTCTCAGAACCCGGGACCGCCGACGCGGTTGCCCGCCGCCGCGAGCCGCCCCCACAGCAGGTCGGCCAGGCTGCGCACCAACTGCGCGCGCGAGCACGGCCGTTCGCCGAGCCACCAGTCGCCGGCCGCGTGCATCATGCCGACGATGCCGTGTCCCCACACCCGGGCGAGCTGCGCGCTCTCCGGGCCGAGGTCGACGCGCTCCTCGATGACCTCGGCGAGCTCCTCGCCGAGCCGGCGCAGCAGGGGGGCCGAGTGGAGGCCGACGTCGAAGCCCTGCTCGCCGGGGGAGGGGGCCTCCGACGGATGCATGAGGAAGCGGTAGACCTGGGGGCGTGCCTCGATCGCCGAGAGGTAGGTGTCGAGCGTCGCCTCGACCCGCTCCCTGCGCTCGGCGGGCGCGTCGAGGGCGGCGCGCAGGGCTTCGAGGAGTGCGTCGGTGTGCCGCTTGGCGAGCGCGGCGTAGAGACCGCCCTTGTCGCCGAAGTGGCGGTAGAGGATCGGCTTGGTGATGCCCGCCTCGGCGGCGATGGCGTTCATCGAGGCGCCCGGCCCGTCGCGGAGCACGACCCGGTCCGCGGCCTCGAGCAGCTCGCGCCGTCGGTGCTCCGCGGACCGCTGCTGATCGGTCCGCTGCGTGGTCTCCATCGTCTCTCCCCGCCCGTGCTGAATCGGTGACGCACGCGCAACGTAACACCCGGCCGTTCGGGGCCACCGAACGGGCCGCCGGAGGTTGACATGGACTACTGGCCGGTAACAGACTTCGGTTACCGCAAGTAACGTCCCAGTCGATCGCACGCCGCGGTTGATCGCAGGTCCTGGAGGGGTCATGGCCGAGTTCACCATGGAGCTCAACGACGAACAGAAGGAAGTCCGGGACTGGCTCCACGGATTCGCCGCCGAGGTGATCCGCCCCGCGGCCGCCGAATGGGACGAGCGCGAAGAGACCCCGTGGCCCATCATCCAGGAAGCGGCGAAGATAGGGATCTACTCGCTCGATTTCTACGCCCAGCAGTTCTTCGACCCCTCCGGCCTCGGCATCCCGATGGCCACCGAGGAGATCTTCTGGGGCGACGCGGGCATCGGCCTGTCCATCATGGGCACCGGCCTGGCCGCCGTCGGCGTGCTCGCCAACGGCACCGAGGAGCAGGTCGGCACCTGGATCCCGCAGATGTACGGCGACGTGAACGACGTCAAGGTCGCCGCCTTCTGCTCCTCCGAGCCGGACGCCGGGTCCGACGTGGCGGCCATGCGCACCCGCGCCGTCTACGACGAGGCCAAGGACGAGTGGGTCCTCAACGGCACGAAGACCTGGGCGACCAACGGCGGCATCGCCAACGTCCACGTCGTCGTCGCGGTCGTCGACCCCGAGCTCGGCTCGAAGGGCCACGCCTCCTTCATCGTCCCGCCGGGCACGCCCGGACTCTCCCAGGGCCAGAAGTTCAAGAAGCACGGCATCCGCGCCTCGCACACCGCGGAGGTCGTCCTGGAGGACGTCCGCGTCCCCGGCCACTGCCTGCTCGGCGGCAAGGAGAAGCTCGACGAGCGCCTCGCCCGCGCCCGCGAGCGCGCCAAGGCCGGCGGCGAGCGCGTGAAGAACGCCGCGATGGCCACGTTCGAGGCGTCCCGCCCGGCGGTCGGCGCGATGGCCGTGGGCACGGCGCGCGCCGCGTACGAGGAGGCCCTGGAGTACGCCAAGACGCGCACCCAGTTCGGCCGCCCGATCATCGACAACCAGGGCGTCGCCTTCCAACTCGCCGACATGCGCACCCAGATCGACGCGGCCCGCCTCCTGGTGTGGCGCGCCTCCTGGATGGCCACCACCGGCAAGAAGTTCGAGTCGGCCGAGGGCTCCATGTCGAAGCTCTACGCGAGCGAAGTCGCCAAGAAGGTCACGGCGCAGGCCGTCCAGATCCTCGGCGGCAACGGCTACACCCGCGAGTACCCGGTGGAGCGCATGCACCGCGACGCCGCGATCTACACGATCTTCGAGGGCACGAGCGAGATCCAGCGCCTCGTCATCGCACGCACGCTGTCGGGGATGCCGATCCGCTGACCAGTGCTTCAGCCGGAGCCGGCAGTCCGGCGAGCCCCGCTCCCTGCGTCTCCTCTCGCCAGGGAGCGGGGTCAGGCATGTGCGCCGGGAACATGCCTCCGATCGCCGGTTCACGCGCTTGTCGGCATGTCGTTGGCGGCTCCACGCTGGCCAAGTCATCCGACGACCTCAGGGGGGCCCATGGCGACCTTCGGCAACGACAACGCCGACCTGCTCAGGCAAGTACTCGCCCAGCTCGGACAGATCAGCACCGACCTCGCCGCCCTCAAGCAGCAAGCCGCCGATCAGCAGGTCGCCATCGACCGGATCCGGCAGGACACCACCGCCACCCTCACCACCGGCCTCACCGAGAACCGGACCGTCATCCGCGACGGACTGGACCGCGCCCGCGACACGATCGGCGACCCGCTCACCCGCATCAGCACCGAGCTCGTCGCCATCCGCAGCGGCATCAGCCAACTCGACAACCGGCTCAAGACGCGCACCGAGAACGCGCCGGCCGCGCCTGCCCCGCCCGTGGCCGACCAGCCGGCCGCGCCGAAGCACGAGCCTGAACGCGCCGAACGGCCGGCCGGCGAACGCGTCGGCGCGCGCACCGAACCTCTGGATCACGAACCGGGCGAACCCGACAGGACCATCCTGCGAGCCGCCGCCGGCGTCGCCCACGCCACCGTCGAAGCCCACCGCGACACGTGGGCATTCTGCGTCCAAGTCGCCGGGAACGCGGAGCACTTCCACATCCCCGGCGCGGTCGAGGACGATGACGGATTCGTCAGCGTCCGCCTCTCCGGCCCCAGCCTCGTCGCCGCGATCATGAGCCTGGCCCACGTCACCCGCGACACCCACAGCCCCGTCACGCGGGCGATCGCCGAGCACGTCCAAGGAAAGATCACCGACGCCGTACAAGCGATCATCGACAGGCCGCACAGCGGCGACCCCGGCACCCCCGTCCGGATCGTCATCGACGACCGGGCCCGCCCCGACGACGAACGGGACGACGCGGAGCAGCCGGTGGCCTGCCGCTAGACAGAGCAGCCAGATACGTCTACGGCCGGTACACGTAAGGCGTCGTCGTGCAGAGTGTGGTGAAACCGAGGCGGTTCAGGATGGGGTGGCTGTCGGCGGAGGCGTCGACCTGTAGGTAGCGGTAGCCGCGTTCGACGGCGATCCGGGCGCGGTGGGCGACCAGCGCCCGGTAGATGCCCTTGCCGCGCCAGCGCGGGTCGGTGCCGCCGCCCCAGAGGCCGGCGAAGTCGGTCCCGGGGCGGAATTCCAGGCGGGCTCCGCAGACCGGCCGGTCGCCGGCCATGGCGACGACCGCGACGACGTCGTCGGGCGCCTCGGTGAGCTGGGCCAGCATGCGCTGGGCGAGGCGCTCGCTCAGTGCGGCGTCGTCCTCGCCGAAGGCCGCGAGGTGGGCCTCGGACATGAGGCGTACGCCCTCGGCGTCCGTCACCGGGAGCAGCCGTACGCCGTCGGGCAGTCCGGGTCCCGCGGGCAGCGAGGCGGCCTCGGCGACCATCACGGTCTCCACCGGCTCGGCCTCGAAGCCGGCCGCGAGGAGGCGCTCGGCGAGGTCGGCGGGCCGGTCGTAGGAGTGCAGCTTCCACTCGAACTCCCGCCCGGCCGCGGTGAAGTGGCGTACCTGCTCCGCTATCACGGCGTCGGCCGTCGACGCGTCGATGTCGGCCCACAGGACGCCGTTCCAGTCGTGCGCCGAGCCGGTCACCCGCACGACACCACCGGTCCGCTCGACCCGCGTCCCACCGCCCTCGCCCTGCGTGTCGTGCCGAAGCTGCCGGTCGTACGCGGTCAGTACCGCTCCATGATCCATGGGGGTCACCTCAGCAGGGCGGTGGGGCGACGGCAAACGATTTAGACGGGCAACGGACTATGCCCGCCAGTGGCAGCGTGCGGCCGCCGCGGCGAAGCCGGGGCCGAAGGCGACGGTGGCGCCGTGTGCGCCGTCGGGCGGGGGATCGGCGTGGGTGCGTTCCAGGACGCGCAGAACGCTCACGCCCCCGAGGTTTCCCTCGTGGCCGAGCGTGTCCGTGGAGTGCCGCGCGGCGTGCTCGTCCAGGCGCAGGGCGTCCGCCGTGTCGGCGATGATGCGGGGGCTGCCGGGGTGGATGACGGCGAAGTCGGGCCGCCGCGGCCCGAGCCACTCCTGGAGCGGGGGCAGCACGTCGGTGACGGCGGCCAGGACCTGTTTCGTCGAGTCGAAGTGGATGCCGTCCGTGGCGATCCGGCCGCGCTGCCGTTCCGCACTGTCCGGCAGGACGTATTCGAAGGTGTCGTCGATGGCAAGACCGGGCGCCAGGGGCGTGTCGGTGACGATCGTCGCGGCGGCCGCATCTCCGAACAGCGCCTTGTAGATCATCGATTCGATGGTGGTGTCAGTGTGGTGGTAGATGGTGGACAGCACCTCGGCGGCCACCACGAGGACCTTGCTGCCCGGTCGCGCGGCGACGAGGTCGGCGGCGCGGGCGAGCGCCTGGGTGCCGCCCGTGCAGGCCACCGTGGCGAGTGCGACGCGACGCAGGTCGGGGCGGAGGTCGAGCCGTGAGACCAGGCGGATGTCGAGGTTGGGGACGGCCCAGCTCGTGGTGTGCGTGGTGACGAGCGCGTCGATGTCCCGCGCGGCGAGCCCCGCGTCGTCCAGGGCCGCGATCGCCGCCCGTTCCGCCATGGCGAGCGCGTCGTCGAATGCGGCGCGGGCGCGCTCCCCGACGTCGGCGGTGCCGGAGACGGTGGGGGAGTCGAGGGGGCGGGTGAAGTAACGGGTCCGCACACCGCTGTTGCCGATGACGCGGAGTATCGCGCGCAGGCGTGGGTGGTCGGCGTGGTGCGTGCTCACATCGTCGGCTATCTCGGCCGTGGTGACCTTGTGGTCGCCGACGACGGTACGGGGTCTGAGTACGTGAGCGGTCACGAGGCGGCTCCCCATGGTTCGGCGGAGCGGGTGGGGATGTGGCCGTATATGGACATATGTGCTCAACGTACTGCAATGTGGTGGGATTGCCCTGTTGGGCGGAGTTTGCGGGTGGTCCGCGCGGGGCGGGCGATTCAGTCCGAGCGGAGAATGGGCGCGCGCGAGTGGGTGCGCTGCGTGCCGCGGTGGAACACCAGGATCATCAGGCGGGAGCCGGGCGCCGTCAGGGGCTGCGCGGCACACATGGTGACCCAGCCGGGACCTTCCAGGGCGTGCAGCAGGGGGCGCTCGTCCCCGTCGGGATGCGGGTGGGAGTTGCCCGCGGTGTAGAGGTCGGCGATCTCGGGATCGGCGAGGATCTCCTTCTCGATCTGCCGCAGTATGTCGTCGTCCGGCCGGGTGGCCAGCGCCGCCCGCAGCTGCGGCAGCACCATCGGGGCCCACGCGGTGTGCCAGTTCAGCAGCGTCTCGCGGCCGTGCGGGTCGAGGAGCATCCAGCGCAGTGTGTTGCCCGGCACCTTGCCGTTCGGGAACATCCCCGCGAAGGCCGTGTTGTAGGCGAGCATCTCCCAGGACGCGTCCGTCACGTAGGCCATGTGCCCGATCCCGTCGACGGCCTCCTGCCAGACTCCGGGCACCTCCTTGCCGGAGGAGAGGTGGAGCGGTCCCGGCGGGTCCTGAAGGAGTGCGTAGCGGCAGAGGGAGACCCACTCCTGTTCGTTGAGCCCGAAGAGGCGGGCCACGTCCCGGAGCAGCGAGGTCGGCGGATTGGGGTAATTGCCGGACTCCAGGCGGTGATACGTCCCGAACGTACGGTGCAGCAACTGGTCGACCTGGTGCTGGGACAGGCCGGGGGCGCGCCGGCCCTGACCTGTGGGGCGGGCGAAGCCGTGCGATTCGGGGGCTATGAGGGCGCGTCGTTCGCGGAGCAGAGCGCGGAGCGCCGTCTTGTTCATGGTGGGTAATCCCTCTTGGTGCACGCCGAGTTGAGCGTGATCAGTCTAAATATTCACATCGGCTTTGGTAGTAAACATTGCCCGAAGAAAACGATCAGTCGCTGGGGCATCATGGAGCGTGCGGGGTCACCGACCTGCAGGTTTGATCGTCGGGTGGCGCTCGTGCGCAACAGCGGGGCATCTTGTCCGGGGAGTTCGAGAATGGCTGAAATTCCCCGGCATTGGGTACCCCCTAGGCCTACTGGGCCGATGCGGGAAGCGTGTGGAACAAGGTGTGGGACAACTGTTCGTATTTCGGCCCGAGTCGTCGGAGCGGTCGGAATCGGAGCAGCGCAGGACCGCAGGGCTCCACTTTCCGCTGGTTCCGTAGGATCCCGGCTGCGGTCGGTGCCGTCACTCGCCATTACGTAGCGGCCACGGTACCGGCCGCCCGTGGTTGTTCCCGGGCGGATGCCGTGGCCGCTCGCGCCGGATCCGTGGCCGGGCCCGGCCGGATCACGTGGCCGTGATGTGCTCCATGTGCTCCTCCGCCTGCGCCAGGATCTCCGTGACCCGCAGCCCGAACCGGACATCGCACGGGTGCGCCGTGCCGCTGCCCGCGGATTCGACGAGCTCGTCGACCGCTGTCCGGAACGCCTCGCCCGGCTCCCACGTCGGCAGTACGACGGTGCCGCTCTCGCCGCGCAGTTCCACGGTCAGCCCCGCGCACTTCGCGGGCGCCGTCAGGCTCAGCGTCGCGGTGCTGGACGCGCCGCCGGTGTGCCGCAGGATGAGATGGACCGTGTCCCCGGGCCCCGGCGCGGCCGTCACCGCGCTCACGTCGCCGAGGACGGGTATCAACATCGACAGGGCGTGCGGGCCCACGTCCCACAGGCCGCCCCGGCTCGCACGCCACGGTGACGAGAACGCCTCGGTGCCGTCCGGGCCGTAGAACGAGCCGTACCAGTCGGCGCGGCCGGTGAACCAGCCGCCCGTGGAGACCTGTTCGGACAGCCAGGCCGACGTGTCGGAGGCGAAGCGCAGCGTGAAGAAGACCACGGACGCCACCCCGGCCCGCTCCACCGCCTCGGCGAGGTGCCGTGCCCCGTCGACGGTCGTGGCCACCGGCTTGTCGAGCAGCAGATGGCAGCCCGCCGCCGCGGCCCGCGCGGCGAGCGGCGCCTGTACGTCGGGCGGTACCGCGAACGCCACCGCGTCGCTGACGGCGAACAACTCGTCCACGTCCGCGTACGCCGTCGTCTTGTGCGCGGCCGCGAGCGTGGCCGCCGCCTCGGGTCGGCGTCCCCAGACGCCGCTGAGGTCGACGCCCGGGTGCCGGGCCAGCGCGGGGGCGTGCGTGGCGGAGGCCCAGGGGCCCGTGCCCACCAGGCCGATACGGAGTCGATTCATGGGCGGCAGTATGACCGAAGCCGTCCCGCGTGACCTCCCGCGAAGGGGGGCCGCACGTCCGGCGAGGTGGTTCACGGCCATGCCGGGGGCGGCTCGGGGGCCATCCGGGCGGGGCGACGGAATGCCCGATTCCATCGGCCGAGGAGCAAGTCCCCGGTGGTGAATTGCCATTCACCTGCTGCTGTTACCCACTCCTATTCGCCCCTATGGTGAATTGCAATTCACCGCATGCGGGCCGGGACGGGGCGTGGCGGGGGTGGGGCGGAGGGGCGATGGGGTGGTCGGCGGAGAGACGTCATGGGCCGGTTCCGGCCCCGCCGGGTGACGCGCGGGGCGTCCGCGCCCGGCTGACCGTTCCCGTCCTGGCCTTCGGCGGCATCCTCATGGCCGTCACCCAGACGGCGGTCGTGCCACTGCTGCCCGATCTGCCCCGGCTGACCGGCAGCTCGGCGGGGGCCGTGTCCTGGCTGGTCACCGCGACGCTGCTGGCCGGCGCGGTCCTCACACCCGTGCTCGGCCGGGCCGGCGACATGTACGGCAAGCGCCGCGTCCTGCTCCTCGCCCTCGGCCTGATGGCCACGGGCTCGGTGCTCTGCGCGCTCACGTCCGACATCCGGCTGCTGATCGCGGCGCGCGCCCTGCAAGGCGCCTCCGCCGCGGTGGTGCCGCTCTCCATCAGCATCCTCCGCGACGAACTCCCGCCGCGGCGCACCGCGTCCGCCATCGCCCTGATGAGCTCGACGGTCGGGATCGGCGCCGCTCTCGGGCTGCCGCTGGCAGCGCTCATCGTGCAGTACGCGGACTGGCACGCCATGTTCTGGGCCACAGCGGCGCTGAGCACCCTCGGTCTCCTTCTCGCCCGGTGGGCCGTGCGGGAGTCACCGGTGCGTTCACCGGGACGGTTCGACACCCGGGGCGCGGTGGGCCTGGCGGCCGGCCTTGTCTGCCTGCTGCTCGCGGTGTCGCAGGGCGGCCAGTGGGGGTGGGGGAGCGACCCGGTCCTCGGCCTGTTCGCGGGCGCCGCCGTCATCCTGCCCCTGTGGTGGCGCATGGAACTGCGTACGGAACAGCCCCTGGTGGATCTGCGCCTGGCGTCCGGGCGCCGCGTGGCGCTGCCGCACGTGACCGCGCTGCTCGCCGGATTCGCCTTCTACGCCAACTCGTTGCTGACCGCGCAACTGGTGCAGGCGCCCGCCGCGAGTGGCTACGGCCTTGAGCTGTCGATCGTGGCGACCGGCCTGTGCCTGCTGCCCAACGGAGTGGTCATGCTGGCCCTGTCGCCGATGTCGGCCCGCCTCTCGACGGGACGCGGCCCTCGGGTGACCCTTGCCGTCGGCGGCGCGGTCATGGCGCTCGGCTATCTCGTACGCATCGTGGACAGCGGGGAGTTGTGGGTGATCGTGGTCGGCGCCGCGGTCGTGGCGACCGGGACGGCCTTCGCGTACTCGGCGCTGCCCACGCTGATCCTGCGGGCGGTGCCGGTCGAGCAGACCGCGTCCGCGAACGGCGTCAACGTCCTGATGCGGACGATCGGCCAGAGCCTCTCCAGCGCGGCGGTCGCCGCCGTGCTCGTGCGGTACACGTCCTCCGTCGACGGAGTGCAGGTCCCCACGCTGGGCGCCTACCATCTCGCGTTCACCCTGGCGGGAACGGTCGCGCTCGCCGCCTGCGCCGCCGCCCTGGCCATACCCTCGGAACCAACCACGAAGGCCACGCGGCGAACCGCCCCCGGCCACCGGCACGGCGGGTCCGCCGAGGGGACGACCTTGGAGGGGAGGTGACATGGCGGAGAGCGAGGTTGCGGGGGCGCCTGTGTCGAGTGGGGTGGCGGCAACTGGTGTGGTTGCGGGGGGCTTTGGGGTGGCGGGCGTGGGTGGTGCGGCACTTACGGCAGGGGCGGCCAGTGCGGCTGGCACGGCGCTTGCGGCCGGCGGAGCTAGCGGGGCCGGTGTGTCCGGTGCGGCGGGCGTGGCAAGCGCCGCCCGACTGGTCGACGCGGCCGGTGCGGCTGGCGAGGCCGGCGCGGCTAGCTCAGACGGCCCAGCCAGCCCGGATGGGGCGCCCGGTGCCGCCGGCGCGGCAAGCGCGGCAAGCGCGGCAAGCGTGAAAGGGGGGAGCATCCCGCACGGCGCGGGCATCGCGCTCAGCTCGCACGGCACGGGCGTCCCGCACGGCCCGGGCACCCCGCAGGCCCCGGGCAGCGGGGCCGGCACCGCCGGCTCGACAACCGCACTCCCCGCCCCACCCCCCGCAGCCCGCAGAGACGCCGAGGCGACCAAGGCCGCCATTGTCCGTGCCGCCCGGTACCTTCTCGCCCGGCATGCGCACGGAGACATCACGCTCAAGGCGGTGGCCGAACGGGCCGGTGTGAGCGCCCCGTTGATCCTGAAGTATTTCGGCAACAAGGATGCGCTGTTCTCACAGGTCATGTCCTTCGACGCCGATGCCGACGCGTTCCTCGACGCGCCCGTCGCCGACCTCGGCCGGCACATGGTGCGCCACCTGCTCACCGGCCAGGCCGAGCGGGGCGCCGACCCGATCCTGCGCATCGTCTTCGCCCCGCTCCACGGCGCACAGGGCGACATTCTGCGCGCCAACTTCCGCGTCCAGGTGGCCCAGAGGCTGAGCGAGCGGCTGCCCGGCCCGGACGCCGGGCTGCGGGCCGAGCTCGCCGTGGGCATGCTGCTCGGGCTCGGCGTGATGTACGGCATCGCCCGCGGCCCGCACCTGCGCGCCGCGGAGCTCGACGAGATCACCGACCGGTACGCGCCCGCGGTGCAGGCCTTCCTGACCCCGCCCTGACGCCGGCCTGCGGTGCCTCGGCGGCAGACCGGTGCGCACCCCGTCGTACGACCACCACCGCCACGAGTCCGACGACCAGCCCCGAGATCGTCTGCGGGCCGAAGGGCTCGCCGAACACCAGCGCGCCCCAGAGCGCCGTGACCGGGGCCATGAGGAACATCAGGGTGTTGACCTGGGTGACCCCGGAACGCTGGAGGATCAGCCAGTACAGGCCGTATCCGCCGAATGTGGAGAGCGCGACCAGCCACCCGATCGCCGTCCAGAACGATGCCTCGGCCGGCGGCGTCGCGGCGCCCGCCGCCAGCGCGAGCCCCGTGAACACCACGGCACTGGTGACGCAGTGGACGGTCATCGACACCGAAGGGCCGACCGGGCGGGGCGCGCGCCGGTCCAGGAACGTCGCCGCCACCAGCGAGAGCATCCCGAGGAACGGCACGAGATAGGCCCACCACGGGGCGCCGCCACCGCCGGCGAAGTCGGCGGCGGTGACGATGGCGACTCCGCTCACGCCGAGGCCGAGCCCGATCCACTGGGTGCGGGAGACGTACTGGCCGAGCAGCGGCCCGGCGAGGGCTCCGGCGACGAGCGGCTGGGTGCCGTCGATCAGCGCGGTCGTCCCGCTGGAGACGCCGAGTTGGATGGCGTAATACACGGTGAGGAGATAGCCGCTCTGCGACAGCGCGCCGACAGCCGCCTGCCGTGTGAGGTCGCGCGCCGTCAGGCCCCGCCAGGAGGCCCGCATGAGGACCAGGGCGACGAGCCCGAGAACTACGGCCAGGGGCAGGAAGCGCCACATCAGGATCGTCACCGCGGACGCGCTGCCCGCGCCCAGCTTGGCGCCGATGAACCCGGAGCTCCAGGTGAGTACGAATGCGGCCGACAGCAGGACGTTCATGGATGCCTCCTCGTCGTGCGATGCGGCGGAGCGAGTAGCGAGTAAACCGATCTGTATAGCTCCTTTGGGGAGCGAGTATACAGATCGGTTTACTCGGGGCGTACTATGGGCGCATGGGCGACGACAGGCGCGGAACGGAAGACGGGGCGAAAGAGGGCGGGACGGCGGTGCCGCGGCGCATCGTCATGACGCCGGGCGCGCGCCGCGCCCTCGACGCCGCGGCGCGGCTCTTCTATGAACGGGGCATCCATGCCGTGGGCGTGGACCTGATCGCCGCCGAGGCCGGGGTGACGAAGAAGACGCTCTACGACCGCTTCGGCTCCAAGGGGCAGATCGTCGTCGAGTACCTCGCCGACCGGGACGAGCGCTGGCGCGCCTTCCTCGCCCCGTACCTGGAGGTCGCGCCCTCGCCGGAGGCCCGGATCCTCGCCGTCTTCGACGCCCTGCGGGACTGGGTCGGTGAGCACTCGGCCAAGGGGTGCGGCATGGTCAACGCGCACGCCGAGATCAGTGACCCCGCCCACCCCGCGTACGCGATCATCACCGGCCAGAAGGCCTGGATGCTCACGCTCTTCACCGGTCTCGCGGAAGAGATCGCAGAGCGCCGGGCGCCGCGCGAGGCGGCCCGCGAGGGTGTGCGCGAGGCGGCGCGCCTGGGGCGGACCCTGATGCTGCTGCACGAGGGTGCGCTCGTGGCGCACGGCCTCCATGTGTTCCCCGCCGCGATCGAGCAGGCACGCGAGGACGCCGCGGAGCTGTTGAGGGCGGCGGCCGGGGGAGTCGGGGAAGATCGTTGACAAGTCTTTGCCGATGGCCGGAATGTTTCGTTCCGGTGGATGGGCCGCTCGCGCGCGGAGGGCGGATTGGACGGGCGGTGCCCTCGCGCGCCGCGTTCGATGCGGCTCTGGCCTTGGTAAAGAGCGGCCGGAATCACGGGGGTGGGTGAGGCGGTCGCCGCGCCGGCGCGTTGACCGTACGCAATGGGAGGCGCACGCTGCACACATAGGTGCTAGATACACCTAATTCGGCGAGCGGAAGGAAAGCACATGTGCGGCATCACCGGCTGGGTCTCCTTCGACCGTGATCTGACGGCCGAGTCCACCACCCTGGACGCCATGACGGAGACGATGTCCTGCCGCGGTCCCGACGACCGCGGCACGTGGACCGGCGGTCCCGCCGGGCTCGGACACCGCCGGCTCGCGATCATCGACCTGCCCGGCGGGCGCCAGCCCATGACCGTCGAGACACCGACCGGCACCGTCGCCCTGGTCTACTCCGGCGAGACCTACAACTTCACCGAGCTCCGCCGCGAGCTGACGGGGCGTGGCCACCGGTTCACCACCGAGTCCGACACCGAGGTCGTACTGCGTGGCTACCTCGAATGGGGCGAGGCCCTCGCCGAGCGGCTGAACGGCATGTACGCCTTCGCGATCTGGGACGCGCGGCACGACCGGCTCGTCATGATCCGGGACCGCATGGGCATCAAGCCCTTCTACTACTACGAGACGTCCGACGGCGTCCTCTTCGGCTCGGAACCCAAGGCGATCCTCGCCAACCCACTGGCCCGGCGCCGCGTCACCGCGGACGGCCTGCGGGAGGTCTTCACCGTCGTCAAGACGCCCGGCCACGCCGTGTGGGACGGCATGCGCGAGGTCGAGCCCGGCACCGTCGTCACGGTCGACCGCGCGGGGCTGCGCCGGCACGTCTACTGGTCGCTGGAGACGCGTCCGCACACCGACGACCGCGACGCGTCCGTCGCGAAGGTGCGGGAGCTCCTCGACGACATCGTGCGCCGCCAGCTCGTCTCCGACGTGCCGCGCTGCACGCTGCTCTCCGGCGGCCTCGACTCCTCGGCGATGACGGCACTCGCGGCGCGTCAGCTGGCCGAGACGGGCGAGACGGTGCGGAGCTTCGCGGTCGACTTCGTCGGCCAGGCCGACAACTTCGTCGCCGACGAGCTGCGCTCCACGCCCGACACGCCCTTCGTGCACGACGTGGCGAAGTCGGCGGGCACCGACCACCGCGACATCGTCCTGGACTCGCACGCCCTCGCCGACCCGGACGTGCGAGCCAAGATGATCCGCGCTCGGGACATCCCGATGGGCTTCGGCGACATGGACGCGTCCCTCTACCTCCTCTTCCGCGCCATCCGCGAGCACTCCACAGTGGCGCTGTCGGGGGAGTCCGCGGACGAGGTGTTCGGCGGCTATCTGCAATTCTTCGACGAGACGGCGCGGACGGCCGACACCTTCCCCTGGCTGGTGCGGTTCGCCGACCACTTCGGGGACGACGCCGGCGTCCTGCGCCCCGACCTGACCTCGGCGCTCGACCTGCCCGCCTACATCAAGGAGAGCTACGCGACGGCCGTCTCCGGCATCCAACGCCTGGACGAGAGCGACTTCGAGTACCGGATGCGGAAGATCTGCCATCTGCACCTGACGCGCTTCGTCCGTGTGCTGCTGGACCGCAAGGACCGCGCGAGCATGGCCGTCGGCCTGGAGGTGCGCGTCCCGTTCTGCGACCACCGGCTGGTCGAGTACGTGTACAACACGCCGTGGGCGCTGAAATCCTTCGACGGCAGGGAGAAGAGCCTGCTGCGCGAGGCGACGGCCGATGTGCTGCCGCGGTCGGTCTACGACCGGGTGAAGAGCCCCTACCCGTCCACGCAGGACCCCAAATACGCGGTCGCGCTCCAGGGCCACGTCAAGGACCTGCTCGCCCGGCCGGGCCACCCGGTCTTCGATCTGGTGGACCGGGAGCGGGCCGCACGGGCCGCGGAGCGAGAGGCTCCGCAGATCACGCAGGCCTCGCGCCGCGACCTGGAACGCACGCTCGACCTGGCACTCTGGCTGGACCTCTACAAGCCCGAGATCACCCTCACCTGACCTCGACCCCGCACTTGCCTCCTCGCCCGACCCTCACCCCTCACCGGTCCCTCTCGCCCCCCACGGCCTCCGGCTCCGCCGAGGCGGCGAGGGTGTCGAGGAACCGCTTGAGCGCAGGTGTCCCGTCCCTCCCCAGCCCCCGCTGGACCGGCGGAACGCTCGCTCCCCGCCGACTGCCGGACGCCTGGCACGGGCCGGCCCGCTCCTCGGTCCGGACGGTCACGGCGCGACGGACGAACTCGGCCACCGGCATCCCGAGGCGATCCGCGTGGCACACGATCACGGCGTACTCATCGGGCGTGAACAAGACCTGCACAGGCTTGGCACCGTCCATGGACGCATGATGCCGTTCGGGCGTGTGGGACGCGGTGCGATTGGCATATTCGCCCTCGAATGCGTGAAACAGGGGAAGACGCCCACATGAATGGAGTGTGGCCCCGACCGGACGGGGGAATCTCGGTCGGGGCCACATCATGTTCAACGATAAACCATGGCGCGTCGTTCCCTGACCAGGGGGTCGGGGCTGTGACCTGCGTTACCCCGGGTGCCACCGCGGGAAGCGCCCCATGCGCCCCCTTGCGTGTCCGCATCGCCCTTGCGTGTCAGTGCCCCGGCCTATCGTTGCGCCATGGTGCTGAGTGGCATAGGCAGGACGGAAGTTCTGCGCGCGGTCGAGGAGTGCGACCGGCGCGGTCGGGACGCGTTCCTCCGCCGGTACGGGTTCAAGGCGTCCCGCGGCTATCTGCTGCTGGTCGACGGTCGGTACTACGACTCGAAGGCCATCATCGGTGTCGCTCACGGCTACCTCCCGGGAGAGGCGCCGCTGACCGCATCGGAGTTCTCCGGCGGCCGCGATCACGCGGCGAAGCTGCTCGGTGCGCTGGGATTCCAGGTGGTGGCCCAGGAGGCGGTCGGCGAGATCACCGTCGACCGCCTCGTCGACCGCATCGGCAATCTGCGCGTCGCCCACGCGGAGACGGGCCCCCGTCTCTACCAGCCGATCGCCCTGCTGTGGGCCATCGGGCGCGCGTTCCAGGGGGAGCCGCGCACGCTGCCCTGGACCGAGACGAGCGCGGCCCTGAGCGGGCTGCTGCGAAGCCACGGACTTCGAGGTGAGCGTCCCCGCCCGGACTATCCGGTCCTGGCTCTCTTCCACGCCGGGCTGTGGACGCTGGACGACCACGAAGGGGCGGTCCCGCAGGCGCACGGCGATGCCGTGCCTCGCCGCTGGTTCGCCGAACAACGGCCGGTCGGAGGTCTGGTCCCACCGGTGCACGAGCTGATGCGCGCCTCCGGGCAGGGCCGCGTCGCGGTGGTGCAGGCGATCACCGACCGGTTCTTCGACGGCCTCGACGAGGTTCCTCTGCTCACCGAAGTCGGCCTCTACGAGGAGTCGGTGGCGGACGACCGGCCCGGTGGCCGGGGCGCCGCCCCCGCGAGGCCGGCGACTTCCCCGGCGGAGGACCCGGTCTCGTCGGCCGCGCAGTACGAACGGTTGTGCACTCTCGTGGAGCGGCGGGAAGCATCGCGTCACCAGCGGCGCCGCGAAGGCGTCTCCCGGGACCCCATCCGGTCGGCGTCCGCTCGGCGGGCGGTGCTCATCCGGAGCGGGGGGTGGTGCGAGAACCCGGTGTGCGGCGGTCGGCCCGACGACGTGACGGACGCGGGCGATCCGATACTGGAGATCGACCACATCGATGGGATCGCCGATGGTGGTCGCGATCACCCGAGCCGGATGATCGCCCTGTGTCCGAACTGCCACGCCGTGAAAACCCGTGGCAGCACGAGGGCGCAACTGCGCGAGGCCTTCCTCGAAGTGGTGCGTGAGCGGCACCGGGCCGTACGGGAACGGCACCAGCGGGAGGGCGGGCCGATCGCTACTGCATCAGCATGATCGCCGAAGCCGTCGTCCCCACGACGACGATGAACGTGCGCATCGCCAGCGGCGGGAGCTTGCGGCCGAAGCGGGCGCCGATCAGGCCGCCCGCTGTGGAGCCCGCGGCGATCAGGCCCGCCGCCGTCCAGTCGATGTCCGCGACGGCGATGAAGACGACGGCGGCGACGCCGTTCACGAGGGAGGCGAGTACGTTCTTCGCGGCGTTGAGGCGTTGCAGGTCGTCGGGGAGGAAGGTGCCGAAGAGGGCCATGAGCAGGACGCCTTGGGCCGCGCCGAAGTAGCCGCCGTAGACGCCCGTGACGAGGACCCCGCACCACATGGGGGCGCCGCCGTCGCTGTTCGCCCCGCCCCGGCGGTTCTTGAGTCTGCGGTTCAGCCAGGGTTGCAGCAGGACCAGGAGGCACGCGGTCAGGATGAGTGCCGGGACCACCGCCTGGAAGGCGTCGGCGGGGAGCCGCAGGAGGAGCAGCGCGCCGACCAGGCCGCCGACGAGGGAGGCCGTGCCGAACCGGATCAGGCGTCTGAACTGCCCTTTCATCTCGCGGCGGTAGCCGTACGCGGCGCTCAGCGTGCCCGGCACCAGGCCGAGGTTGTTCGACACGTTGGCGAGCACCGGCGGGAGGCCGAACGCCAGCAGGGTGGGGAAGGTGATGAGGGTGCCGGACCCGACCACCGCGTTGAGCCCGCCGGCCGCGACACCGGCGGCTCCGACGGCCACCATCTCGAGCGCTTCCACACGTCACCTTTCCCGAGTCGATGGCCCGCGCGCCCGGGGCTCCGTGAACCCCGGGTCGACGCCCGTCGCCGGGTCGCCGCCCGGGCCATCAACGATCTTGGTGCACGGTGAAAACCCAAGTCAATCCTCGGGTTTCCTTGTAGCCACCCAAGGGATAACTTCACCCCCGTGACCCTCGACGACCTTCGCATCTTCATCGCCGTGTGCCGCGCCGGCAGCCTCAGCGCCGTGGCCCGCGACCTGTCCTGTACGCAGTCGGCGGTGAGCCAGCACGTCAAACGTCTGGAGCGGGAGCTCGGCGTCAGTCTCCTGGAGCGGCACGCGCGCGGCGTCGTGCCCACCTCGGCCGGGCGCACCCTGCGGGCGGCCGCCGCCGACGGGATCGGCGGCATCGACCTCGCCGTGCGCCGGCTGCGCGAGCAGGTGCGCGGCGACGGCGGCGCGGTGCGGATCACCACGGGCGCCACCTCCGTACGGCACTTCATGGCCGAAGCCGTCGTCGGCTTTCGGGACCGCTATCCGCGCGTCAGCCTGGAGTTTCAGACCGTGAGCTCAAGCCGCGGCTGTTTCGACGCGCTCGCGGCCGACGACCTGGACCTCGCCTGGATCACTCTCGGCGAACCCGTGCGCGGCATCGAGCAGCGGCCCGTCGTGGAGCTGCCCTGGGTCCTCGCCGTCCGCGCCGACGACCCGCTGGCCGGCCGCCCCCGCGTCGAGCCCGCCGAGCTGGCCGCGGGGCAGCTCATCACGCCCCCGGAGGGCTCGACCTCGCGCGGTCAACTCGACGCGCATTTGGGAGAGTTGGATGTGGTGCTGCCGACCGTCACGAGCGTCGCCGACTGGGACACCGCAGTGCTGCTCGCCGAGCTCGGGCTCGGCCAGGCCGTCGTGCCGCTGCTGCCCGGGTGGCGCGAGTGCGGTCCCCCGGGCCTCCGTCTCGTGCCGGTGCCGGAGCTGCCGCCGCTCTCGGTGGGCTGGGCGGTGCGCCGCTGGGACGCGCTGAGCCCGCTGGCCCGCGCCTTCGCCGACACCGTCGCCGAGCACTGCGCACCGCTCGACGCGGTCCCCGCTCAGGGCGCCAGTCGGGCGGCACGCGTCTGAAGGTAGTGGGCCTCGGGACGGCTGAGGGTGCCCTGCGCCGCCAACTGGTAGGCGGTACGGGCCCCTTCGGCGTCGCCCGCCTTCTCCAGCAGATGGGCGCGTACGGCCGCCAGGCGGTAATGGCCCTCCAGGCGCTCTTCCAGCGCCGCCAGTTCGCCGAGGCCGGCCCTCGGCCCGTGCACCATCGCGTAGGCCACCGCCCGCCCCAGCTCGGCCATGGGCTCGGGGGCGCGGCGGACGAGAACGTCGTACAGGGCGAGGATCTGCGGCCAGTCGGTGGCGTCCGCGTGCTCCGCCTCGTCGTGCGCCGTGCCCTCGGTGATCGCCCGCCGGTCCCAGCGGGTGCGGTCCTGCTCGTCGAGCGGGATCAGCTCGCCGTGCGGCCCCGTCCGCGCCGCGCCGCGCGCCTCGGTGAGCAGCATCAGCGCCAACAGGCCCGTCACCGCGCCCTCGTGGGGCAGCAGTCGGCGTACCGAACGGGTCAGGCGGATCGCCTCGCGGGCGAGCTCCGCGCGGTGCAGCGCCTCGCCGGAGGTCGCCGTGTAGCCCTCGTTGAAGATCAGGTAGAGCACCTGGAGGACCACGGCGAGCCGCGCGTCGCGGTCCTCGGCCCCCGGCTGCCGGAACGGCGTCCCCTTGATCCTCGCCTTCGCGCGGCTGATCCTCCCCCACTGCCTTGAAGGCGTGGGAGGTGCCCCCACGCCATCGTCGCCTCGGGCACCAGGTGCGCGCGGGCGATCTCGGCCGTGGTGAGTCCGCCCACGGCGCGCAGGGTCAGGGCGACCTGCGCGGCCGGGGTCAGCTCCGGATGACAGCACAGGAACAGCAGCGTGAGCGTGTCGTCGTCGGCCGGGGCGCGGCTCTCGCCCGGCGGGGGAGCGGTGAAGGCGTCGCGGGGCGTGAGACGCGCCGCGTCCTCCTCGCGCCGCCGCCGTGCCTCGTCGGCGCGGAGCCGGTCCATGAGGCGGCGCGAGGCGACCTTGATCAGCCAGCCCCGCGGATTCTCCGGCACCCCGGAGTCCGGCCACTGCCGCGCCGCCGCGAGCAGCGCCTCCTGTACGGCGTCCTCGGCGGCGCCGAAGTGCCGTACCTGCGGACGAGCGCGCCGAGGATCTGCGGCGCGTGCCGGCGCAGCAGGTCCTCGACCCCGGTCGTACGTCTCAACGCTCGCCTCGCGAGGAAGCGGTCGTACGTCTCAACAGTCGCCTCCGGAGGAATCCTGGACGGGACGGATCACGATGGGCGGGTCGACGACGCCCTCCGGTCCCGGGCACTCGGTGATGCGCTCGGCGATCTCGGTGACCCGCTCCAGGCTCGCGCATTCGAGCAGCCAGTACCCGGCGAGCACCTCCTTGGTCTCGCCGTAGGGACCGTCCGTGATCACGGGGCGGCCGTCCTTGTCCCTGCTGACGAGACGGGTCCGCGCGGGCTCCGTCAGCCCTTGCGCGTCGATGAGCTCGCCGGACTCGGCGAGGTCGTTGGTGACCTCGCTCATGAACGCGAACATCGCCTGTAGTTCCTTCTCGCTCCACGCCGGACTCTCCGCGGACGGCTTGCCCGCCATCGCGTCGTAGTCGGCCTGCGAGCCCTGGACCATCACCAGATACTTCATGACTTCGCTCCTCGGCTGCGCCGTCACCCCTCGCGGGTGACTTTCACAGGAGACGTCGGAGCGGACGGCGCGTTCTCGACACCTCGCGAAAAGAATTTTATCGACGGGCAACCTTCCGTGCCCCGGCGGCGACTGCTCAGCGGCCCGTTCCACCGGACACGGGCGTCCCCCCACGTACGGACAGATGGGAAGCGACGCATGACCGATCTCCACGGCAGGGCGCGACACCGCAGAAAGAAGACGGCCCTCAAGGTGGGTACGCCGCTGGCCCTCGCCGCCGCGGGAGCCATGGCCTACGGCACGGCTTTCGGGGTGTCCGGCGAGGACGCGCAGCCGAAGGCCGCGGCGGCCGCCGCCGCGCCGGCCTGGGCCGACGACACCGCCGACGGCTTCGCGTCGGTCCACGCCCTGGGCCAGAAGGGGACGTACGGCGGCCGGGACGGGCGGACCGTCACCGTGCGGACCCTCGCCGACCTGGAGAAGTACGCGACGGCCCCGGAGCCGTACGTCATCGTCGTGGCCGCGGCGATCACCATGGACCCCAAGGGCAAGGAGATCAAGGTCGCGTCCGACAAGACGATCGTGGGTGCCGGCACCTCGGGGCAGATCGTCGGCGGCGGTTTCTTCCTCGGTCAGGGCGTCCACAACGTCATCATCCGGAACCTCACGATCCGGGACTCGTACCACGGCACCTGGAACGACAAGGAGCACGACTGGGACGCCATCCAGATGGACGGCGCCCACCACGTGTGGATCGACCACAACGATCTGCGGCACATGGCCGACGGTCTGATCGACAGCCGCAAGGACACCACCAACGTGACGGCGTCCTGGAACAAGCTGAGCGACAACAACAAGACCTTCGGCATCGGCTTGACCGAGAACGCCACCGCCGACCTCACGGTCCACCACAACTGGTTCCGCGAGACCGAGCAGCGCAACCCGTCGACCGACAACGTCGCCCATGCCCACCTCTACAACAACTACCTCCAGGACGACCCGGGCACCCACATCACCTCGTCGTACGGCAACTACTCGCGCGGCAGGACGAAGATGGTCCTGGAGAACAGCTACTTCCAGGGCGTCGACAACCCCGTCATCAAGGACGCCACCGCCGCTCTCGTCCAGCGCGGCAACGTCTTCTCCGGGACCAGTGGCCGCAATGAGAGCGGCGGCACGGCGTTCGACCCGAAGGCGTACTACGAGTACCGGCTCGACAAGGCGGCCGACGTCCCCGCGCTCCTCAAGTCCGGTGCCGGACCGCGCAGTTCCCTCGGCACGACGGCCGGCGCCCGCGCCGACCGCACCCTCACCGTCGCCAAGGACGGCAGCGGCCAGTACACGAGCGTGCAGAAGGCCGTCGACGCCGTCCCCGCGGGCAACACCTCGCGCGTCGTGATCCGGGTCGCCCCCGGCACGTACCGCGAGACGGTGAGGATCCCGGCGAACAAGCCGCACGTCACGGTCGAAGGCACCGGCACCAGCCGCAAGGACACCGTCATCGTCTACGACAACGCGTCCGGGACGCCGAAACCGGACGGCTCCGGGAAGTACGGCACGAGCGGCAGCGCGACCTTCGCCGCCGAGGCCGACGACTTCCGGGCCCGCAACCTCACCATCTCCAACGACTTCGACGAGGCACGGAACCAGGGCCTGGACGGACACCAGGCGGTGGCGCTGCGCACCGCGGCCGACCGGGTCCGCCTCGACTCCCTGATCGTCACCGGCGACCAGGACACGCTGCTCCTCGACACGGCCGCCAAGGACAGGACGGGCCGCGTCCACATGACCAACTCCTACGTCGTCGGCAACACCGACTTCGTCTTCGGCCGCGCCACCGCGGTGATCGACAAGTCCGTCCTGACCCTGAAGAAGCGCTGGAACGGCACCTCGGCCGGATACGTGACCGCGCCCAGCACGGCCGCCGGGCGCAAGGGCTTCCTCATCACCCGCTCGACGGTGAACGGCGACGTCTCCGCCGGCAGCTTCCACCTCGGCCGTCCCTGGCACGCGGGCGGTGACGCGAGCCTCGACCCGCAGACCACCGTCCGCGACACCCACCTCAGTGCCGCCGTGAAGCCGGCCCCTTGGACGGACATGGGCGGCTTCTCCTGGAAGGACGACCGCTTCGCCGAGTACCGGAACACCGGCCCCGGTGCGGGCGGCCCTTCCGGGGACCGCCCGCACCTCACGGACGCCCAGGCCGCGGACCAGGAGACCGCCGACTGGCTCGGCGACTGGACGCCCTAAGGACCGTCGCACGCGCGCGGACTCAGCCCATGTGGACGGGCGCCGCGCCCTCGGCCGTCTCCTGCTTGCGGGCGTTGATGGCGAGCGCGGTGACGGCGAGGCCCGCCAGGAACATGACGCCCGCGCCCACGAAGGCCAGCGTGTAGCCGTGGGTCAGCGCCTCGGCCGCCTCGGCCACCAGGCCGTGGTCCTTCGTGGCCACGCCCCGGTAGAACGAGGCGGCCGCTTCGGGCAGCCGCTCGTTGGCCGCCGAGGTGGAGATGGTCGCGAGGACGGCGAGGCCCAGGGCGCCGCCGATCTGCTGGGCGGTGTTCAGGAGCGCGGAGGCGATGCCCGTCTCCTGGTGGTCGACGCCGCTGACGGCGCCCAGCGTCATCGGGACGAAGCCCATGCCGAGGCCGAGCGCGGTCACGAACATCGCGGGCATCAGATGTCCCGCGTACGACGAGTCCGGGGTGAGCGTGGCGAACCAGAACATGCCCCCGGCCGCCACAAGGAGTCCGGGTCCAGCGATCACGCGGGGGGCGAGGCGGGTGACCAGCTTGGCGCTGAGGGCCGCCGCGACGCCCATGCCGAGGCTGAACGGCAGGTTGGCGAAGCCGGTTTCGACCGCGCTGTAGCCGAGGATCAGCTGCATGTACAGGGTGAGGAAGTAGAAGGTGGCCATCATGCCCGCGCCGATGAACAGCATCGTGGCGAAGGATCCCGAGCGGTTGCGGTCCTTGAAGAGCCGCAGCGGCATCATCGGGTCCGCGGTCCGGCTCTGGATGAGCAGGAAGGCGCTGAGCAGGACGGCGGCGACGGCGAAGCAGGACAGCGTCAGGCTGTCGGTCCAGCCGTGTTCGCCGCCACGCGTGATGCCGTAGACAAGGGCGATCAGACCGCCCGTGCCGGTGAGGGTGCCCGGCAGGTCGAGGCGGCCGGGGTGGCGTTCGGCCTCGACGAGCGTCCTGGTGCCGGCGAGCACGGCCAGGCCGATGGGGATGTTCACGAAGAACACCCACCGCCAGTCGAGGACGTCGGTGAGGACGCCGCCGAGCAGCAGGCCGACGGTGGCGCCGATGCCGGCCATCGCGGCGTAGACCCCCATCGCCTTGTTGCGCGGCTTGCCCTCGGGGAAGGTCGTGGCGATCAGCGAGAGGGCGCTGGGCGCCGCGACGGCCGCGCCGACGCCCTGGAGGATGCGGGCGCCGATGAGCAGGCCCTCGTTCGGGGCGAGCCCGCCGAGCAGCGACGCCAGGGTGAAGACGGCGATGCCGACCTGGAACATCCGCCGTCGGCCGAAGAGGTCCCCGGCCCGGCCGCCGAGGAGCAGCAGCCCGCCGAAGGCCAGCGCGTAGGAGTTGACGATCCACGCGAGGTTGGCGTCGGACACCTCCAGGGCGGTCTGGATGCTGGGCAGCGCGATGTTGGTGATGGTGCCGTCGAGCACCACCATCAGCTGGGCCGCGGCGATCACGAACAGGGCCAGGCCGAGGTGCCGGCCTGCGCCGGGTGGGCCACCGGCCGTGCCCGCCGGTGAGGGAGTGGTGACAGCCGTGCTGTCAGCAGACATGAAAGAGCTCCAGAACGAGGCGTGGACACATTCCGCCGGAACCGGAATCAGGCGTGGGAGGCCTTCTTCCATTCCGGTGTGAGGGGCTGCGACGACCCCCCGCAAAGGGGCGGATCACCGCTGCGCAAGCCGAGCGGTGCGCCGACGAAAAGGCGGCCCGGCTCGGGACAAGGGAAAACCCTAACACCCAAAAGCCGCTGGTAGAGGAGGCATGTGAGAAATGCGAGAACGCTCGTCGGCGGACTTGACTTTTCTCGCCCTTTCCTAGGCCACCGACTTTTGCGGGCTTTATCGATTTCGCTTGCATTTTCGTTCGAGCTGTGAGCAATGAGGGCGCGGAGCGCCTCGGGCTGTGCTCACACTTTCCGCGAAATGGCAACTTGCACTAACGTGCGCGTCCGGATCGACGGAGGGCAGGGCAGTGGCCACTGACACCGGGGTATCGCTGTGGCGGAACCGCAACTACCGCGTCTTCCTCCTCATCCAGACCTTCTCCGCCCTCGGCGACTCGTTCTCGTTCGTGGCGATACCGCTGCTCGTGCTGCACAGCACCGGCTCGGTCGTCCAGATGGGCCTGGTCACCGGCGCGACGGGCGTGGCGTCGATCGTCACCGGCCTCTTCGCCGGTGTGGTCGCCGACCGGTTCGACCGGCGGCGGCTCCTGATGCTCTCCGACGTGGCGCGCTGCCTGCTGTACGCGCTGATCCCGCTGGTCTGGCTCTTCGCGACGCCGATGTGGTTGATCTACACGGTCGTCCCGCTCACCGGCGGCTTCGCGATGCTCTTCCAGGTGACGTACGTGACCGTGGTGCCCGCCATCGTCGAACCGGACCAGATCACCCGGGCCAACGCCCACCTCTTCGGCTCCTACGCCGTGGCGACGGTCGGCGGGCCCACCCTCGCGGGCTTCGTCGCGGCGGTGGCCGGTCCCGTCGCCGCCATCGGGATCGACGCCGCCACCTTCGCCGTGTCCGCCGCCGGGCTCCTGCTCGTCCGGCTGCGGCCGGTCCCGCCCCCCGACGCCGAAAGCGGAGGCGTGCGCGGGGAGTTCCTGGCCGGTGTCCGCTTCCTGTGGGCACACCCCGTCCTGCGCCCGCTGACCGTGCTGCTGTCCCTGGTCATCTTCCTCACGCACGGCATGACCGACGTCATCATCTTCCGCGTCAAGAAGGACCTCGGGCACGGGGACGACACGGTGGGCTATGTGCTCAGCGCGGGCACCGTCGGCACCTTTCTCGCCTCCTTCGTGGTCACCCGGGTGCGCAAAGGCCTCGGTTTCGGGCCGAGTTGGGTCGGCGCCACCGCGTTGGGCGGAGTCGCCGTCGGCTGTCTCGGACTGACCGACAGCGTGCCGGTGATCGGCGCGCTGTCGGCGGGCATGCTGCTCGCCACCGGCGTCGCCGGGATCTGCTCCATGTCCCTGCGCCAGGAGGTGACACCCGGTCATCTTTTGGGGCGGGTCACGGCGGCGTTCTGGACGACGCACTACTCGCTCGGCCCGCTGGGGGCCGCCGCCGTCACCGCGGGGGCCGCCGGATTCGGGGTCGCCCGGGTGTCCCTCGCCGTCGGCGCGGGCGTGGTGTGCGTGGCGCTGAGCGGGCTGCTGACGGGGGTTGTACGGGCCGAGGCGTCCGCGTGACGCCCCGGCGGTCTCAGCGGCTGTGCGTCGCGCCGCCGAGGCGCTCCTCGTCCGGGTCCGGCGGCGCGGAACCGCCGCTCCCGTTCCGCTTCTCGTCGCCGTGGCCGGGCCACCAGGCCGCGTGCCCGATGAGCGCGGTCAGCGCCGGGGTGAAGATCAGCGCCATGACGAACGCGGCGATGAGGATGCCGAACGAGAGCGAGAAGCCCATCTGGGAGAGCGTCGAGTTGCCCGCGAGCATCAGCGTCGCGAACGTACCCGCGAGGATCACGCCCGCCGAGCCGATCGTCGGCCCCGAGTGCCGCACCGCCGTGCCCGCGGCGTCGTGCGGGCCGCGGCCCTCGCGTGCCTCCTCGCGCAGCCGCGACACCATGAGGATGTTGTAGTCCGTGCCGAGCGCGACCACGAACAAGTACATGATCACCGGCAGCATGAACATCAACCCGGGCTGGTCGCCCAGCTGTTGGAAGAGCAGGGAGGTCGCGCCGAGGGTCGCGCCGAAGCCCAGCGCGACGGACAGCATCAGGTACCAGGGCGCCACCAGGCTCCGCAGCAGCAGACCGAGGATCACCATGATGGCGAGCGCCGCGACGGGGAAGACCACCGAGTAGTCGCGGTCCACCGCCCTGTTGATGTCGACGTACACCGCGGTGGTACCGCCGACGAGGGCCTTCGTGCCGGCCGGCGCGTCGTCGTGGGCGGCGGGACGCAGCCGGTCCTTGACGGTCTCCAGCGCCTTGTCGGAGGCCGGCGGGTCCGCGAGGATCACGGAATACGAGGCGGTCGTGCGGTCCGGACTCAGCCGGGGTGCGCCGACCTCGCCCACGCCCCCGACACCGGAGAGCCGCTCGCGGAAGGCGTCGGCCTGCGGCTTCGTCACGGGCCTGTCGGCCGTGGACGTGAGGTACACGGAGGTCGGGTCGGTGGTGCCCGCGGGGAAACCCTTCTGGAGGTTGTCCAGGGCGACCATCGACTCCTTGTCCTCGGGGAGCGAGGACCCGGCCAGGTCGAAGTTGGCCTTGTAGCCGAGCGCGCCCAGCGTGAGCGCCCCCATGAACAGCGCGGAGACCAGCGTCCACACGGCGGGTTTGCGGGCTATGGACGCGCCGAGCTTGGCGAACCCCGTCCCGTGCGGCTCGCGCTGCCAGGACTTCGACGGCCAGAACACCTTCGTACCGAGGAGCGACACCACCGCGGGGACGAGCGTGAGTCCGGCGAGCAGCGTCACGAAGACCGCGATGGCGAGGGCCGGGCCCATCGACCGCAGCATGCCGAGCGAGGAGAGCGTCAGCGCGGCGAAGGCGACGATGACGGCGCCCGCCGCCGACGTGATGGCCTCACCGACCCGCTCGACGGCGTGCACCATGCCGCTCTTGGCGTCCTCGCCCGCGCGCAGCGCCTCCCGGTAACGGAAGAGCAGGAACAGGATGTAGTCCGTGCCGACGCCGAACAGGACGACGGTCAGGAGCTCCTGGATGGAGGAGTCCGCCTTCATGTCGAAGGCCTTGTTCGCGGAGGCGATCAGGCCGGTCGCCATCGGCGAGATCAGCCCGATGAGGACGACGGGCAGCAGCGCGATGATGGGGCTGCGGAAGATCACGAGGAGCAGCACGATGATGATCACGATCGTGCCGACGCCGACGAGCAGGCCCGCCCGCTCGGACGCGTCGCTCTCGTCGAGGGCCTGCGCCGCCGAGCCGGTGATCCCGGCCGACAGGTCCGTGCCCTTCAACTCCGGCTTCAGATCGTCGCGGAGCTCCTTCACGGCGTCCTGCTGCGAGGTGTCCTCAGGGTCGGTGATCTTCGGCATCGCGACGACGGCCGTCTGCACCTGCTTGTTGGGCGAGACCTCGCCGGGCACGACCGCCTGCACCTCGGGGATCTTCCGGCTCTGCAACTCCTTCGCGACGCGGCGCACGTCGGCGGAGTCGGCGGGGGTGAGCTTTCCGCCGTCGGAGCGCTGGAAGACGATGATCGCGCCGATGTTCTGCTGCTTGGGGAATTCCTTTTCCTGCACGTCGGAGGCGCGAATGGACTCGTAGTGATCGGGCAGGAAACTCGCCTCGTCGCTGCTGGAGGTGAGCTTCGGCGCCAGGGAGATCACGGCGCCGGCCGCCACCACCCACGCCAGGATGATCCACCAGGGGCGGCGCACCACGAATCGGCCCAGGCCAGAGAACATCGGCTACTGCCTCTCCTCGCCCCCGAGGCATAACAGTCGTGTTCCGCCCAGCATCGGCCCGACCGGGCCGCCCCGCCACTCGAACGACTCACTTTCGGTCACTCGTGTCGCGGCGGGGCGCCCGGGGCACCGGTGGACCCGTCAGAAGTTGATCATGTGCCCGGCCAGGCCGTGCACCGCTTCCTTGACGGCCTCGCCCAGGGTCGGGTGCGCGTGGACGTTGCGCGCGACCTCGTGGACGGTGAGGTCCCACTGCTGGGCCAGGGTCAGCTCGGGCAGCAGCTCGGTGACGTCGGGGCCGATCAGGTGGGCGCCGATGATCTCGCCGTACTTCGCGTCGCTGATGATCTTCACGAAGCCGACGGTGTCGCCGAGGCCGTGCGCCTTGCCGTTGGCCTGGAACGGGAACTTCGCGACCTTGACGTCGAAGCCCTTCTCCTTGGCCTGCGCCTCCGTCCAGCCGAAGCTGGCGATCTGCGGCTGGGAGTACGTGGCACGCGGAATCATCGGGTAGTCGAGCTCCATCGTCTCGGCGTCCGCGAGGGTCTCCGCCGCCACGACGCCCATGGCCTCGGCGGTGTGCGCGAGCATCAGCTTCGCGGTGACGTCACCGATGGCGTAGATGTGCGGGACGTTCGTACGGCAGCGGCCGTCGACCTCGATCGCGCCGCGCTCGGTGAGCGCCACACCCGTCGCCTCCAGGCCGAAACCGGACACGTTCGGCGCGAAACCGATGGCCTGGAGGACCTTGTCCGCCTCCAGGACCTGCTGCTTGCCGTCCTTGCCGGTGATCGTGACCCGGACCTGCTCGCCGGACTCGTCGATCGACTCGACGCGCGTCGAGGTCATCACGTCGATGCCGAGCTTGCGGTACTGCTTCGCCAGCTCCTTGGAGACGTCCGCGTCCTCCAGCGGCGCCACGCGGTCGAGGAACTCGACGATCGTGACCTTCACGCCGTAGTTGTGCAGGACGTACGCGAACTCGATGCCGATGGCGCCCGCGCCCGCGATCACGATGGAGCGCGGCAGCGAGTCGGCGAGGATCTGCTCCTCGTACGTCACCACGCGCTCGCTGCGGCTCGTGCCGGGCAGGAGGCGGGGCGTGGCGCCGGTGGCGATGATGCAGTTGTCGAAGCCGATCGTGGCGGTCGTGCCGTCGGACTTGGCGACCTGGAGCGTGTTCGCGTCCAGGAACGTGCCCCGGCCGTCGAACTCCGTGATGCCGTTCTTCTTCATCAGGAAGTGGACGCCCTTGACGCGGCCGTCAGCGACCGTGCGGCTGCGGCTGAACGCGTCGCCGTAGTCGAAGGACACCTGCCCGTCGACCTTGATGCCGTACGTCTTCTGCTCGTGCGTGAAGAGGTGGGCCAGCTCGGCGTTGCGCAGCAGGGCCTTCGTCGGGATGCAGCCGACGTTGAGGCAGACACCGCCCCAGTACTTCTCCTCGACGACCGCTACCCGCTTGCCCAGCTGGGCGGCGCGGATGGCGGCGACGTAGCCGCCGGGTCCTGCTCCGAGCACGACGACGTCGAAGCGGTCTTCCATGGGGAGGTCCTCTCTGGGTGGTACGGATCCGGTGGTGCGGATGGCTCTCTGCCCCGATCATCCGCCATGGGGCGGCCCGCGCGGTGAGCGGGTGAGACACACCACAGCCCGCACGGCCGGTCCATCGCGCGAGCACACCCCGGTGAGAGCCGTAACCGCCGGGCCCCGCAAGGCGGTTGAAGTTTCCCGAGTTCGTTCACTCGAACGTGGATCACCGGCTACTGTCGCGACAAGGAACACGTTCTGTGAATCCCGCGGGAGAGGTGGAGAGCGCGCTGTGGCGAGTGACAACCAGTCCGAGACGGTGACCGGGCCGTCCATTCCCTACGACGTACCCACGTCGGCCCGCGGCTACGGCTGGATGCTGGGCGGCAAGGACAACTACGAGATCGACCGGAAGTTCATCCTCTCCACCGTGCCCTCGTTCCCCGAGGTCGTCGACATCTGCCGGCAGAACCGCCAGTTCCTCTACCGCGCGGTACGCCACCTGACGCGCGAGGAGGGCATCCGCCAGTTCATCGACATGGGCTGCGGGCTGCCCACCGACAACAACGTCCACCAGGTCGCCCAGCGCTTCGCCCCCGACGCCCGCGTCGTCTACGTGGACGTCGACCCGATCGTCCTCGCGCACGGCCGCGCGCTGCTCGCCGACGACTCCTCCACGACGGTCATCATGGGGGACATGCGGGACCAGGACGCGATCCTGGACCACCCCGACGTGGTGCGCCTCATCGACTTCGACGAGCCGGTCGCCGTCCTCTTCCTCTCCGTGGGACACCACCTCGTCGACGCCGACGATCCGCACCGGATCCTGCGCACGATCATCGACCGCGCGGCCCCCGGCAGCTTCGTGAGCTTCTCGCAGGTCGTCTGCGAGGACCCCGAGCGCGGCGCGCGGATGACCGAGCACATCGCCGGTGGCGGCGTGCCGTGGCAGACCCGCACGCCCGCCGAGGTCGACGTCCTGCTCGAAGGCCTCGAACCCGTGGCGCCCGGCGTGGTCAACCTCGTCGACTGGCGCCCCGACCCCGACCAGCCGGAGCTCGCGCCGGTCGACCCCGACCTGGTGCCTTACCTCGGCGTGACCGCCGCGAACAAGGGGATCTACGAATACGGGGGAGTGCTGCGCAAGCCGCAGCGGAACGGTTGACCCGCAGGGGCCGACGTCCCACAATGACGACCATGATCCAGCACCTGACCGCCGCCACCAGGACGTTCGGCGTCCCGTGGCGGCGCGGGTGCGAGCGATCGGGCCGCTAGCTGCACGGAGTCCGCTCCGCACGCCCGCCTGCCCGATTCCGCATCGAAGGATCAGCCTCATGACTGTCCCGTCCGCCGCACCGCAGACCCCCGTGACCGCCGCCCTGCGCGAAGCACGCGCTCCCGCCGACGGCATGTACGAGGGCCGCCGCACCCTGCGCCGCCTCCCCGACGACTGGCAGGAACGCCCCTACGAACTCTTCGACGTCGTGCCCCAGGGCCGTGTCATCGGCGCCGAGATCCGCGGCGTCGACCTCGCGCGACCGCTGACACCCGCCCTGCGCGAGGAGTTGAACCGCGCCCTGCTGGAGTGGAAGGTGCTGTTCTTCCGCGGCGCCCGCATCACCTCCGAGCAGCAGCGCGCCTTCGCCCGCAACTGGGGCGACCTGGAGACCAACCCGCTGCTCGCGCGCGGCTCCGCCGACGACGTCGTCCGCTTCGACAAGGGCGGCAGCGCCACACCCACGTACGAGAACGTCTGGCACGCCGACGTCACCTTCCGCGAACGCCCGGCGCTCGGCGCGGTGTTGCAGCTGCACGAGGTGCCGCCGTTCGGCGGCGACACGATGTGGGCGGACATGGCGGCCGCGTACGACAACCTTCCCGACACCGTCAAGGCGCGCATCGACGGGGCGCACGCCGTGCACGACTTCATCCCCGGCTTCGCCCGCTTCTACGGCCCCGAGAAACTCGCCCCGCTTCAGGACGAGTTCCCGCCCGTCACCCACCCCGTGGTGCGCACCCACCCGGAGACCGGGCGGCGGACGCTCTTCGTCAACACCTCCTTCACCACGCACATCGTCGGCATGGAGCGCGAGGAGAGCGACCGGCTGCTCGCCCACCTCGTGCGGCAGGCCCATGTGCCGGAGTACCAGGTGCGGTTCCACTGGCAGGCGGGCGACGTCGCCTTCTGGGACAACCGCGCCACGCAGCACTACGCCGTCGACGACTACGCCCCGCACCGGCGGGTCGCGGAGCGCGTCGCGATCGCCGGCGACCGGCCGTACTGACCGGCGCAGCTCAGGTCCTGAGCACCGACTCCCAGCGGACCTCGCCGTCCCGGACCACGTCCGTGGCGGCGAGGCCCGCGGCCCGCGCGACGGCCGCGGACGCCCCGTGGCCGGGATGGACGTGCGCGACGACCGTGCGCACGCCGTGCCCCGCCAGCCAGTCGACCAGAGCGCGGGCCGCCTCCGAGCCGAAGCCGCGCCCCTGCCAGGGCGTCCCCACCACCCAGGCGATCTCCGCGCACCCCGTGGGGCCGACGGTCGCCTGCACCGTCCCGACCAGATCCGGGCGCTCCCCCTCGCGGAGCCGCAGCACCCAGTTGCACCAGGAGACGCCGGGGTCCGGAGAGCCGGCGAGCATGCGCCGGTAGCGTGCGCGCAGCGCGTCGACGCCGTCGGGGGCGCCGCCGATGAAGGTGTGCAGCGCCGGGTCGCCGAGCACGGCGGCCATCTCGTCGGCGTGGTCGACGCGGAGGGGGACGAGGTCGACTCTGGGCGTGCGGACGGCGGTGGGGATCATGGGTGCATTGTGCCGACCGGTCCGCGATCGGCGCACGCACCTTCGCACTCGACCGAACTGGGAGCAGTTGATGACACTTTCCCCCGGCACGCACGGCGGCGCCCTCGCCGGACTCAAGGTGCTCGACCTGTCCCGGGTCCTCGCCGGGCCCTACTGCACGCAACTGCTCGCCGACCACGGCGCCGACGTCATCAAGGTCGAACCCCCGGCCGGTGACGAGACCCGCGGCTGGGGCCCGCCGTTCGTCGCGCCGGACACCTCGGCCTACTACCGGAACCTCAACCGCGGCAAGAAGAACATCGTCGTCGACCTCTCCGTGCCCGAGGGACGCGACATCCTCGACACGCTCCTGCGCGGCACCGACGTCCTCGTCGAGAACTTCAAGGCGGGCACCCTCGCCAAGTGGGGTTACGCCGACGAGGAGTTGCGGCGCCGCTTCCCGGCTCTCGTCCACTGCCGCGTCACCGGCTTCGGCACCGACGGGCCGCTCGGCGGCCAACCCGGTTACGACGCGGTGTTGCAGGCCTACGGCGGCCTGATGAGCGTCAACGGCGAGGCGGACGGGCCGCCGCTGCGCGTCGGCGTCCCGGTCGTCGACCAGGTCACCGGCATCCTCGCCTTCTCCGGCATCCTCCTTGCCCTCCACGAACGGCACCGCTCCGGACTCGGCCAACTCGTCGACTGCACCCTCCTGGACACCGCCGTCAGCCTGCTCCATCCGCACTCGGCGTCCTGGCTTGCCGACGGCACCGTGCTGCGCCGCACCGGCTCAGCGCACCCCACCATCGCTCCCTACGACTCGTTCGCCGCCGCCGACGGGCCGCTGTTCATCGCGGTCGGCAACGACCGGCAGTTCACCGCGCTCGCCGACGCCCTGGGGATCCCGGCGCTCACCGACGACCCGCGCTTTCGCACCAACCCGGACCGCGTACGCCACCAGCGGGAACTCCGCGCCGCACTGGAGGAGGCCATCGCGGCCCGCCCGCGGGCCGAACTCACCGCGCTCCTCACGGCGCGGGGCATCCCGGCAGCACCCGTGCACGACGTCGCGGAGGCGCTGACCTCACCGCAGGTGCGCCACCGCGGCCTCGTCGTCGAGGACGGCGACTACCGCGGTCTCGCCTCGCCCGTCTCCCTGTCCCGCACACCGGCGCGGATCCGGACCGAGGTGCGGGCCGCGGGCGCGGACACGCGGGAGGTGCTCGCGGCCAGCGGACTCGACGACGAGGCGATCGACGGGGCGGTCGGGCGAAACGTGGTGCGGCCCACTGTGACCTGGGACGACGCGTGATTGTCAGTGGCGGGTGCGAGGGTTGCCGACATGACACCACTGAGACTCACCGACATCGAGGCGGCGCTCCGGGACAGTTGGGGTGCGGACACCGCTGACCCGCGCTCCGGCGAGACGTGGTCGCCGGACAACCCCGAGCGGGACCAGTGCGGCGTCACCGCGCTCGTCCTGAACGACCTGATGGGCGGCGAGCTGATACTGGGCGAGGTCCACGTCGACGGCGAGCGGACGGGCTATCACTGGTGGAACCGGCTGGGTCTCGGGACAGAGATCGACCTCACTCGTAATCAGTTCCTGCCGGGAGAGACCGTGGTCGGTGCCGCCGCCGTGACCCGGCCGCCCGAGATCCGCCACTGCCGCGAGGAGTACGAGCTGCTGCGCGTCAGGGTCCTGCGGAGGCTGGACGAATTGGCCACGGGCGGGGAGACGGCGAGCACTCACGCCACGTCGCACGCTCACGCCACGTCCTAGACGTCGAGCCGACGCCGGCGGGCGCGCCGGATGCCGATGAGCGGAAAGACCGGAGACACACTACGGCCCCCGGTGTCACCCGACACCGGGGGCCGCCCCGCGTCCCGGCCGCCTTCCCCCACGAAAGGTCACCGGGACTCCCTTGAGTGTGGTTCAGGGATCCCGTCAGAAGGACAGTGCGACGCCCTCTCCGAGACCAGCCTTCATCTCACACCGGTTGGCGAAGGTGGTGGACCAGTTGACCTGCTTGCCGTTCCAGACGCCGGCGACCGTCACCGTGTACGGCTGCCACTCCTTGGTACAGATGGCGTCGGAGGTGCCGGCCAAGAGTTCGGTGAACCGGCCGTTGACCTCGGCGAGTTCGGCGCACGCGGCCGCCGGGGCGGGGTGGGTGCCCGCGGGGCGCGGCGCGCAGGTGAGCGTCACGGCACGCTCCACCGCGGCGGTACCGGCGTCTTCGCCCTGGCCGACCGTCAACACCAGGGCGGACGGCGCGTAGAGGCTCTTGGTCTGCGGGGCCTCGGCGTGCGCGGTGCCTGCTGTCGCGGCGAGGACGCAGGTGGCCGCCGCTGCGGCTGCTCCCACGGCCTTGAGGGTGCGACGCATGGTGGACTCTCCTTCGATCGTTGCGGTTGGTGACTGCGGTGAGGAGTCTTGCCGGTGCGGAGAGTGAGTGCCATCCGGATGGTCGATTTCCGGATGTGCCGTTCCGGTGAGCGGTGACCGTACGGTCGTTCGGGCAGCTCAGGGGTGGTGGGAGCGGTTCCGTGCGATGTGTCCAGCATGTGGACGAACGGTGTTGGTATAACCGAAAACCAACGCCTGACCTGCGGAAATAGAAAATTGGTTCAGCATTAGACGATCTGTATCGTCCGGAAATCATCGTTGAACGGCGCCATCACCTTTCGAATCGATGGTTTTTCGGAGTCGCATCCCGGGATTCGCGGAGGGGTCAGCCCCGCGAGAACGCCAGCACGGCGGCCAGGTTCATCGGCTGTCGCGTCGACACGTAGACGTAGGGCGCGCCTCCCCATGAGTTGCGCAACTCGATGCGCAGTGCGGTGGGGACGTAGGACCGCAGGAGCAGCATCGCGTACGGATTCGCCCTGACGGTGCGCCACTCGAAGGCCTCGCGCTCGTCGAGGATCTCCGTCGCGCCGAGCGCCTCGATGGGGATGACCCGCTTGCCGACGACGAGGGAGCCGGGCGTCACCAGGATGCGGACGCTGCCGTGCATGTGCACGAGCGCGGCGGAGACCGCGATGCCGACCGTGGCCGCTGTCACCGCGGCGAGCACGCCGAGGGGGATGGCCGCCACCGCGAGGCCGGCGCCACCCAGCGCCACCAGCCCCCACCAGGAGCGGGGGACGCTCAGCCGCTCTTCGTAGATGTGCATGACCGCATCCTGGCAGGCGGGCGCGCGGATCGGGGCAGGGGGCCCGCCTCTTGCTCCCCGTGAGCACCACGAGGCAACTCGTGGCCATTGATTCCCGTCATCGAAGACGTAAGCGGGGCACGTGAGTTCGAAGGCGTGTTCCGGCATGTGTGATGACGAGGAGAACCACGTTGAGACGTGTCGCACGAGTGGCGACCGCGGCATTGGCGGTGCTCGCCCTCGCGGCGGTGTCGCCGGGCGCCGCCCAGGCCCTGCCCTCCGCCGACCCCCCGGTGCCCGGACCGCCACCGGCACCCACCTCGGCCGGAGATGACGGGAAGGGCCTGCCGGAAGGCTGGCGGCTCGCGGGGGAGGGCGCGGGGAAGGAACTCGTGTGGGCCTCGCCCGAGCCGGTCCCCATGGGGGACGCGCGAGTCGAGTTCTACGCCGGGGACAAGCTCCTCGGCCGGCCGGTGGCGGCGCAGGACAGGCGCTCCTTCCGGCTGCCGCTGAACGGCGCGCGCATCGGTCCCGCGAAGCAGCTGAAGGTGCTGGCCGCCGGGCGCCGCCTGGACCGGGCCGGGACCGACGCCGCGTCGCGCGGGCCGGGCCCCGACCCCACACTCCGCCCCGCGCCACCCGCGCCCGCCAACGGCGTCGACCCCGGAAAGCCGGGCCGCTACCGCACCGTCACCGGCACGTACTCGCTCGATCCGGTACGGCTGCCCGGCTTCCCCGCACCGGTGGAGATGAAGGCCGACGTGATCGGCCCGGCCGACGCCCCGGGGAAGCGGCCGCTGGCCCTGTTCCTGCACGGCCGCCACTACACCTGCTACGGCGCCGGGGACCGGCAGGACATGGGGTGGCCCTGCAAACCGGGCACGAAGCCGGTGCCGAGCCACAAGGGCTACCAGCGGGCCCAGAAGCTGCTGGCCTCCCAGGGATACGTCACCGTGTCCATCGCCGCCAACGGCATCAACGGCCAGGACCACCTCGCCGAGGACGGCGGCGCGCAGGCCCGCTCCTCGCTGGTGCGGCTGCACCTCGCCCGCTGGGCGGAGTGGGCCGAGAAGCGGTCCACCGCCCCCGCCGGGGTGCGCGCCGTCGCGCCGGCCGACCTGTCCCGCGTCCTCCTCGTCGGGCACTCCCGCGGCGGCGAGGGCGTCAACCGCGCCGCGCTGGACAGCCTTTCGCGGCCGCCCGCCGACCAGGACGGCCACCGCGGTCCTGTCCGCTGGAAGATCCGCGGCAATGTGCTGATAGGCCCCACCGTCTTCGGCCAGAACCCCGTCCCCGACGTGCCCTCCACGACGATCCTGCCGGGCTGCGACGGAGACGTGTCCGACCTCCAGGGCGAGCTTTACGTCGACGGAACGCGCGGCGTCAGCCGGGGCGCCGCCCTGCACAGCGCGGTGTACATGGTCGGCGCCAACCACAACTTCTTCAACAGCGAGTGGACTCCGGGCCAGGCGACCGCGCCCGCCGAGGACGACTTCCCGTCCGACGACACCTCCGACCCGGTCTGCTCGAAGAACGCCGCGACCCGGCTCACCGCCAAGCGGCAGCAGGCCGCCGGAGCCACCTACATAGCCGCCTCGGCCCGCCTGTTCGTCGCGGGCGAAGACCGGGTGCGGCCCCTCCTCGACGGCTCCGGCCGGCGTGCTCCCTCCGCCGACCCCGCGCGGGTGCTGACCCACGCCGTCGGCGGTCACCGCACGCAGGCCCTGCTGCCGGGCGCCTCGACGAAGGTCAAGGGCGGGCGCCTGTGCGCCCAGGTGGCCGCCGAGGACGCCGACGCCTGCCTGCCGGAGCGCACGGCAGGGAGCTCACCGCACTTCGCCCAGTGGGAGGTCGCGCCGGAACCCGGCCGCGACGCGGTGGCGATGCGCTGGAGCAGGGCCGGGGACCCGGTCCGGGTGAGCCCCGCACGCCCCGTGTCGCTCGCGGGCGCCAAGGACGTGGCGCTGCGCCTGATCGTGCCGCCCAACACCACCGGGACCCGGTTCGACGTCTCCCTCGTCGACGCGTCGGGCCACCGGGCGAAGCTCGGCCGGATCAGCGTCGACGGACTGCCGGGCAGCGACCGGACCGCCTCCTACTGGGGGCGCGAGGTCCGCGTACCGCTGTCGGCCGCGGCCCGGGACGCGCTGGACCTCAAGCACGTCAAGACCCTTGAACTCACCCCGCGCAGCCGCTCGGGCAAGGCCTGGCTCATGGACGCCTGGGGCTGGCGGCCCGGCACTCCCGCCGTGCGGCCGGCCGAGCTGCCGCGCGTCGACATCGGTCGGCTGACCGTCGACGAAGGCGACTCCGGCGTCCGCACCTACCGCGTCCCGGTGCACGTCTCGGGCCAGGGCAGCGGCAAGGTCCGGTTGTTCGTGCGCAAGCCCGGCACGGAGCAGGTCACCCACCGCACGGTGACGGTGCGTCCCGGGGAGAGCGTCGACGTGCCGGTCGAGGTGCGCGGCGACACCCGCTACGGCTACGACGTCGCGCACGACGCCTTCGTCAAGGCGGTACGCGGCGCGGTGGTGGGCTCCCACCACGGCGGGGTGACAGCGCGGAACGACGACCCGATGCCGAAGATCACGCTCGAACCCGTCAAGGACCGGGTCACCGAGGGCAAGCCGCTGACGTGGCGCATGACGCTCTCGGAGCCCGTCGACGTGGACATGATGGGCATGTTCTCCTTCCTGCCCGTCGACGGCGGCAAGGAGCTCTCCACCCTGGACGTCGACCCGCGCTGGCTGGACAGCGAGTTCGGCGCGCGGCCCCGCCCGGAGCGGTCGCTGTCCAAGATGGCGGAGGGCCAAGGCCTGTTCGTCGTCGTGCCCGCGGGCAAGAAGAGCACCGAAGTGCGCGTGCCCACCGTCAAGGACCGGACGAGCGAACCGGAGGAATCCCTGAAGGCCCAGCTCCACGTCTACGACGAGAACTGGGAACCGCACCCGGGCCCGGTGGTCACCGGAACGGTGCGCGACGCCTCGTAGCCGCGACGAGTGACGCCCACGCGGTCAGCCCACCGGTGCACCCGCCGGGCCGGCCGCCTGCGGACGCGGCTCGACGTCCCCCGCGTCGAGCCGCTCCAGCGCCAGCGCGTGCGCCCGGTCGCGGGCGTCGGAAGCGGCGCAGGGCACATCGGGACGTACGCCCGTGCCCTCCCAATTGGTCCCCGACACGGGATTGACGGCCCTCCCGACCGGAATGGTCGCCTCCAGGTGCGGATGCACCGTCCACCCCTCGCGCGGATGCGCCCCGCCACCGGTCGTCTCCCCGACGACGACCGCCCGGCCCAACTGCTGGAGGTCATACGCCAGTTCCTCACCGGCGGAAAAGGTGCGGCCGCTCGTCAGTACGTAGAGCGGCTTGCTGCCGCCGAAGCGGGCGCCCGGCACGTGCGCGGGACTCCAGGACTGTTCGAGACGCTCGCCCTCGCGCCAGTACATGGAGTTGAGGTGGGTGCGCCCGTCCAGCACATGCGCGCAGACGAACGCGACCGTGTCGGGGTCCCCGCCCGTGTTGCCGCGCAGGTCGAGGATGAGGGCGTCGGCCGGGGCGACCAGGGTGAGCGCGGCCCCCAGAGGCCCGGCGGACCACGACAGCGGGAACATGGCCGGGCCCAGTTCGAGCAGCGCGACCCGGCCGTCCAGCAGCTCCACCCGGGGCGCGCCGCCCAGCGAGGAGTCGAACTTCTCACGCAGCGCCGACAGGGCGGCCGCGCCCTGCTCGGCGGGCACCTCCTGGGCGTGGTGCTTCAGGCGCAGGTGCAGGTCGCCGTTGAGGGACTGGAGGTCCGTGGTGACCAGGCGGGCCAGGTCGGCGGGGTCCTCCACGTCGTACGCGCCGTCGGCGAGGCGGGACCGCAACAATACGCCGAGCTGTTCGGCGAGCTCGGGGAACACATAGTGCCTGTCGACGAGTTGGGCGGTCGCCTCGACTACGGGGGCGACGCTGAGCCGCTGGGTGACGGTGGTCATGGCAGAGGAGTAGAACAGCCCTCTTCCGAAAGCGTCAAGAACATTGGACACTTGACGCATGCCCGATCAGCCCCAGCCGTGCCCGCCGCCTCAACCGCCCCCGCCGCACCAGACCGTCGAGATCGAGTCACCGGAGCAGCACGCCGCGCTCGCGCATCCCCTGCGGCAGCGACTGCTGTTCATGCTGGGCCATGAGCCCGCCACCACCAGCCAGTTGGCGGCACGCCTGGACACCGGCAAGGGGAACGTGGCACACCATCTGAAGGTGCTGCGCACCGCCGGACTCGTCCGCGTCGCCGAGACCCGCAAGGTCAGGGGCGGCACCGAGCAGTACTACCAGCGGGTGGCCGAACGCATGGCCGTCGCCGAGCCGCGGACCGAGGGGACCGCCGCCATGCTCGGCGCCGTGGCCCAGGAGCTGGGGCGGTCGCCGCGGACCACCCTCTCCCTGCGGCATGTGCGTCTCAGCCCCGACAAGGCCAGGGAACTCGCCGACACCCTGGCCCGGCTCGTCGACGAGACCGAGGAGGACGCGGCCGGTGAGCCGGTGCACGGCGTGCTCGTGGCGATGTACGAGCAGGTACGGCCGGGCAAGGGCGGCCCTGCGTGAGGTTGTCGCATGCCCGCACCTTCAACCACCCCCGAGCTCCAGCTCCTCCGGCCCGACCACGCCCCCGCGCTGCTCGCCTTCGAGCAGACCAACCGGGCCTACTTCGCCGCGTCGGTCCCCGACCGCGGGGACGCCTACTTCCGGGACTTCGACGCGCGGCACCGCGCACTCCTGGCGGAGCAGGCGACGGGGGCGTGCTTCTTCCACGTGCTGGTGGACGACGGTGGCGAGATCGTCGGGCGGGTCAACCTCGTCGACGTCGCGGACGGCGGCGCCGAGCTCGGCTACCGCGTCGCGGAGAAGGCCGCGGGCCGCGGCCTTGCGACCCGGGCCGTCCGGCAGCTCCGCGACCTCGCCGCCACCGCGTACGGCCTGACCGTGCTGCGTGCCGCCACGACGCTCGACAACCCGGGCTCACGGGCGGTGCTCGTCCGCGCCGGCTTCGTGCCCGACGGGGACGTCCGGCTCGACGGCCGCCCGGGGACGAGCTACGTCCTGACGCTCTGACGCGACTCGTGCAGCCGCGTGTGGTAGCGGCCCTCCGACTCGTACCCCTCGGGGTCCTCACCCGCCAGCACCACCTGGCGGAGGGCGTCGCGACGCTCCTCGGGGCTGGTGAAGAGCCGCTGCGTATAGGTCCGTGAAAAATCCGTCACGGTCTCCAGGCCGTGCGCGGCCAGCGTCTCGGCGATGCGTCCATAGGGCACCGTCCGCAGCACGAAGGCGCTCACCCACACCGGCAGCCGGGCGCAGTCGAGCAGCGTGTCGAAAGTGCGGTGCGAGATGTAGCCGATGCCGCCGGTGACCGTGATCAGGCCGGTGCGGGCGACCGCCTGGCACAGCTGCGGGCTGGGCGGGTGCCGCTCCAGGTTCTCGGCGTACGCCTCGTCGAGCAGGCCCGCGTCCAGGGCGTAGCGGGTGGCGTTCTCCGCCAGGTCGAGCCCGATGACCGGGGTGGCGTCGGGGCGGCGCCGCGAGGCGTAGAACTCCTTGTCGCGTACGACGAGTTCGTGCGGCGTGAGCGCGGCGGCCTCGTCCGACGTGTAGTGCGCGTACAGGTCGGCGAGCGTCAGGTCGTGGTTGAGCAGCGCCGCGTTGATGCCGTACGAGCAGCACAGGTCCAGGACCGTCACCGGGCCCTCGCCGCCGGACAGCCGGGCCCGCAGCTCGCGGGTGCGGCGGAAGACCGCCTGGGCGTGCTGCGGTATCTCGTACTCGTAGGGCGCCAGCGTCCGGAAGTAGGCGCGCGGGTCCGGCCGGTCGTAGATGTCGTCGAACCGGGTCTTGCCCGATGCGGTCCTTGTCCTGTGCCGGTCTGCGGCCATGGGGCACCTCCGGGAGAGGGGAGCGGGTCTGGGGCAGACGTGCACCTCTACCCGACCCCTGCCACCCCCCGGTAGACCTCGTGGCGGTATCCGGCCACGGCGCCGCTCCACCGTGGACCCGTGCGCCGGCCCCGCTGACTACCCTGGAGCCGATGTTCTCCTCCCAGGGTCCCACGCTGCGTGAACTCGCCGTCCAGGCGTTCTCGTCCACCGAGCACGGGTACGACCTGCTCGCCCCGAAATTCGACCGCACGCCCTTCCGCACGCCTGGCCGATTCCTGCGGGCGACAGCCGACGCGCTGCGTCCCCTCGGCCCCTTCGACGACGGCCTCGACGTGTGCTGCGGCACCGGCGCCGGCGTCGGTGCGCTGCTGCCGCTGTGCCGTCGGCGCGTCACCGGCGTGGACTTCAGCGCGGGCATGCTGGCGGCCGCCGCGGAGACGGTGCCGGGACCGGGCCCCGGCGGGCCCGCGGTCGACTGGGTGCGGGCCGACGCCCGCGCCCTGCCGTTCTCCGCGGGCTTCGACCTCGCCGTCAGCTTCGGGGCGTTCGGCCACTTCCTGCCCGCCGAGCGGCCCGCCCTCTTCGCGGGGGTCCACCGGGCGCTGCGCCCCGGCGGCCTCTTCGCGTTCCCCATCGGCGCCCCGCAGCCCGTCACCTCCCCCTGGTACTGGGCGCTGCTCGGTTTCGACGGGGTGATGCGCGTGCGGAACCGCCTGTGGCGGCCGCCGTTCGTCATGTACTACCGGACCTTCCCGCTCGGCGGCGTGCGCGAGGACCTCGTCGACGCGGGCTTCGACGTGCGGCTGCACCCTCTGGAGGAGTTCGGGCGGCGGCCCGACGGCAGTCCCCGCTGGCGCCTGGTCCTGGCGCGGAAGGCGTAGCCGGGCGCGGGGGCGGCGCGCCGGTGCCGGAAACGCCGGGCGGCGCGGGGGCCCGGACGCGGTTCCGCTACGCCGGGCCGTCCGCCGCCGCCCGCAGCGCCGCCACATCCAGCTTCCCCATGCCCAGCATCGCCTGCATGGCGCGCTGCGCGCGTCCGGAGTCCGGGTCGGTGAGGAGCTCGCCGAGCACGGCGGGCACGACCTGCCAGGACAGGCCGTACTTGTCCTTGAGCCACCCGCAGGGGCCTTCTTGGCCGCCCTCGGAGAGCTTCGTCCAGTAGTGGTCGACCTCGGCCTGGTCGGCGCAGTCGATCTGGAAGGAGACGGCCTCGTCGAACGTGAACTCCGGGCCGCCGTTGATCGCCGTGAACGGCTGTCCGTCGAGTGAGAACTCCACGGTCAGGACGGTGCCGGCCGGCCGCGGGCCGCCCTCTCCGTAGTACGACACGTTCTTGATCTCCGAGTTCGGGAAGACCGAGACGTAGAACTTCGCCGCTTCCTCGCTCTGCACATCGAACCAGAGGCTGGGCGTGATCCTGGGCATGGCGCTCTCCTGTCGGTACGCGGCGGTCCTGTCCGCCCTTCCTGTCTGCCTGTGTGGACTCTCGCACCGCCCGGAAGTCATCGCCGTCCCGCGACCGGATCGCGCCGCCCGGCGTCACCGGATCACTGGGCCTCGCGTATCCGCGGCTCCCTCTCCAGCACGATGCCGAAGTGCCGGTCGTACGCCGCGAGCACCTCCGCCTCCGTGGACAGCTCGGTCGTGTGCCGCTCGCCGTCCTCGGTGGTGGTCAGGGTGCGTCCGGCCAGGGTGATCCGGCCGCCGCTTTCGGTGATGCGGGAGCAGACCAAGGAGCGAGTGAAGTGGGAGTCCGGCGAGGTGCGGTGGTACCAGGCGCCCGCCTTGAAGTCGGCCAGCGCGCGCGGGCGCCGGTCGACCAGGTACTGCGGCTTGTCGTCCTTGAGGACCTGGAGGTCGCCCTCCGGAGCCTCCGCGATGCGGAACGTCCCGCCGGGGTCGGTCTGCCCGCCGCGGTCGGCGAAGGCGAGCGGCAGATGGCTGTGGGCGCCGAAACCGATGTCGGCGAGCCAGTCCCCGCCGTCCTCGGTGCGCACGCGGAGAGCGAGGTGATCGTAGGGGATGCCGGGCTCTCCGGCGTCGTCGTACACCCGGGCCTGGAGCAGGGTGACATCGAAGCCGAGGGCCCTCAGGAGGGCGGCGAAGGCGCCGTTGAGCTCGTAGCAGAAGCCGCCCCTGCGCCCGTCCACCACCTTCGTCACCAAAGCCTTGTCGGTGAGCTCGATGTCCTCACCGAGGTGGACCGAGAGGTTCTCGAAGGGAACGCTCCGCAGATGCGCCAGATGCAGGTCGCGGAGGGCTCGCGTCGTGGGGCCCGCGGGGCGTTCGGTGCCGATGCGCCGCAGGTAGGCGTCGATCTGTTCGGTGTCCATGGGCACCAGTGTCGCCGGGCGGCCATCCCCGGGACCACGACCTTCGGGCGGCCCCCGCACCGTCCATGGGTCCTAGGACTCCGGAACGACGTCGGACGCCGGCTTCGGGGCGGCAGTGGACGACGAAAAATCCCAGAGGCCGCTCGGTCGTACGTGTGTATGATCACCGGCGAAGCGCGCGCCCCACCGGCGCCGTGCCGCACGACAGACGCGAGGAGGTGAGCCCGATGACCGCGCGACACAGCACGCACCACCTTGTCCGGGCCCTCCTGACCGCAGTCCGCGTCCCCAGCCCCGTCTGACGTCCCCCGTCACGGGCTCGGCGCCACCGCCAGGAGCGCCCCAGCGATCGAGACCTTCGACATCGCATCCTCCTGAGCAAAGGAACCGAACCACCGTGAACGCCACGCCCTTCCACGTATCCGTCCCGGACGACGTCCTCGACGACCTGCGCACGCGCCTTCGGCGCACCCTCTTCACCGCGGCCTCCGACCCCACCCACTGGGCCGCGGGCACCGACCCCGGCTATCTGAGCGAGCTCGTCTCCTACTGGGCGGACGGCTTCGACTGGCGCGCCGCCGAGGCCGCGCTCAACTCCTTCCCGCACCGCGTCGCCGACGTCGCGGGCTCCCGCGTGCACTTCGTGCACCTGCGCGGGGTGCGGCCCGAGGGCGCGCCCACGCCGCTGCCGCTGGTCCTGAGCCACGGCTGGCCGAGCAGCTACGTCGAGATGCTGCCCCTCGCACGGCGGCTCGCCGACCCGGCGGGGCACGGCGGCGACCCCGCCGACGCGTTCGACGTGGTCGTGCCCTCCCTGCCCGGCTTCCTCCACTCCGAGCTGCCGCAAGGCCCCTTCACCCGCCGGAACGTCGCGGGGATCTGGCACGAGCTGATGACGAAGACCCTCGGCCACCGCCGCTTCGGCGCCTTCGGCGGGGACATCGGGGGAGGCGTCACCCAGTGGCTCGGCGCCCTGTACCCGGACGAGGTCGTGGGCGTGCACATCACCTCGGCGGTGGTCTCCGCCGACTTCGACGCGCGGCCGCCGACCGCCGAGGAGCAGGCCTACCTCGACCACCTCGACGCGTACGACGCCGAGGACCAGGGCTACAGCGAGATCATGTGCACCCGGCCCGATACGCTCGCCGCCGCGCTGCGGGACTCCCCGGCCGGCCTGCTCGCCTGGATCATCGACAAGTACCGCGACTGGAGCGACTGCGCGGGCGACCTGGAGGCGCGCTGGGACAAGGACACCCTGCTGACCGTCGCCACCCTCTACTGGGCGACCGGCAGCATCGGCTCCTCCTTCCGCCAGTACTACGACTACGTACGGCACAACACGCCCGTGCCGCCCATCACCGTGCCCGGCGCCGTCACCCTCAGCCACGAACCGGCCTTCACGCACTACCCGAAGAGCCTCGCCGAGCGCGTCTTCACGGACCTGCGCCACTGGAGCACCCCGCGCAACGGGGGCCACTTCATGGCCCACGAGGAACCGGACCAGGTGGCGCGCGAACTGCGCGACTTCTTCCGCCCCCTGCGGCCCACGGCCTGACAAGGGGCGGAGGAACGCTCCGTCAGCGGCCGCCCTTCCTCGCCACCGTGCAGGTGGCCTCGGCCGTCTTGTCGGGGTCGCTCACCGAGCGGGCGGTGAGGGTGAGGCGGCCCTGCGGTCGGGCGTCCGGCTTCGCGGCGACGGCGACGTCCACCTCGACCGTGGCGCCCGCCCTGGCGGTGGCCAGTTTGTTGGGCAGCCAGGCGGACCAGCCGCGGCCAGTGGCCTTGGCGGAGAGCCGGTAGACGTCGGAGTCGAGGTAGCGGGTGACGTCCTCGGGGTGGTCGCCCGGCGGATCGGCCAGCGCGCGGCCGGTGTTGGTCAGCGGGAAGGTGCAGGTGGCGCGGCTCTTGACGGGGTCGCCCGCCGCCTTTCCGCGGGCCAGCGCGGTGCCGCGGCGCTGCGGACCCGCGCCGTCCAGGGACTTCACGGCGAGCGTGTAGGAGAGCACGCCGGAGCGGGTGCGGTGGATGTCCGTGACGTAGAAGTGCAGGCGGTTGGCGCGGTCGACGTACTCGTAGGAACTGCCGGAGTCCGTACCGGCGTGGAAGAGGGCGTCGCTGAGCTGGCGGTAGTCGCCCATGGTGATCTTCTGCGGGGTGCCGTCGGGGCGGATGAAGTCCACCATGCCGATGTCCTCGGGGTGGGCGTCGATCACCCAGGCGAACGGGGCCCTGTCCTCGTTCTTGGTCTTGGTGATCAGCACTCCGTTGTCCGGGGTGAAGGAGTCCATGCCCATGCGGTCCACGACCTCCAGGGTGTAGTTCTGGTAGCCGCCGCCGTCGCACAGCGGGTCGGTGTCGCGGTCGCAGGCCGGGGACAGGTCGCGTGACATGGCGATGTTGACGCCGGCCAGGCCCTTCGCGCCGGGCGGCGCGGAGCGGGCGGTGACCCTGGCGACGGCCACGCCGGACTCGTCGAGCGCGTCACGGTCCAGACGCAGCACGTTCTTCTCGTCGACGATGCCGAGCTGGAGCTTGTCCCGCAGGATGTGCTGGGAGCCCATCGAGCCGCCTTCGGTGGCCGGGATCTTCCAGCGGGTGTGCGGCCCGCCAGGACCGTTGAACGAGCCGCGCGAGAGCATGCTCCAGATGCCGGTGTAGGCGCGGCTCAGGGGCTTGCCGTAGGGGTTGTTGTAGTTGTCGCCGATGCCCAGGATGTGGCTGAGCTCATGGGCGTACACCCCCATGCCGGAGCTCTCAGCCTGGGTGGAGGAGCCGGCGGTGGCGTTGGGCCAGATGCGGGCCGCGGCCTGCCAGGAGGTCCAGGGCACATAGCGGGTGGCGGCGGAGTTGCCGCCGGATGCGATGGGGGAGGGCGGTCCCCAGGCGGCCGGTACCTGCCCCTCGGAGCCGAACTTCATCTGGCCGAACTCCTGCCAGGTGGAGGACTCGTCCTGGCCCGCGGTGAGGTAGAAGACGAAGTCGAACTCGGCGGCCTTCCGCTCGCCGACCTCGGCGACCCAGGCGGCCCTGCCGTTGGTGCGGATGTCCTTGCCGCAGGTGGTGTTCGTCGGGCAGGCGCCGGGGTTCATGGCGGGCTCGATGCCGTACTGGAAGGACTTGAACGGCATGCGGTACACGCCGAAGGCCTCCAGGTCGACTCCGACGCGTCCGCCGGAGTCCTCCATCCAGTACTCGTTGATGGTGTGGCCGCGGTTCAGTGCGCCCGGCTTGTTGAGGAAGTCCTCGTAGAACTTGGGCAGTTGCCCGCGCGGGACGTTGGCGGCGGTGGGCTGGGGGTTGCCGAAGACCGTCGAGCCGGGCGGTCTGCTGACGGTGAACTCCTCGTCGGGATAGTCGAGGAGTACCAGTGCACCCCTGAAGGTCTTGTCGGTGGGTTCGAGGCCGGGGTCCGCCCAGTTCGTGCCGGGGACGGAGCGGTACTCGCGCCAGGTCATGTCGTCGGGGTTGCGCCAGTTCTGCGGGTCGATGGGCCGGGCCAGGGAGGGCCGGGCCTCGCTGGGCCGCCCGGTGTCGTCGGGTGTCGCCCGTGCGGTGCCGACGGCGGCGGCCGCCAGGGTGGCGAGGACGGCGGCGACGACGGTGGTGCGCCGGGCCGGACGTCCTGGTGCGGAGCGCGTGTGCGCGCGGGGTCTGTGCCGGAGGAACATGGCTCACCTCGTGCCTCTTGCCGGGAGAAAAGGGACAAGTGCATGACAAGCCGTTCGAGTGGTGCGTCCACCGCTGCCAAGGTAGGCCGCCCGCAGCGGTGATGCCAGAGTGCCTGTGGTGGCCGCTCCCGCCGCGCGGCACGCACCGGTCACGGTGCGTCAAGCGCCGCCGCGGCGGGCAGGATTGGTTTCCCGCCGCCGGCGGACCGCACACCGGGCCGCTCGGCGCCGCCCCGCGGAAGGAGCCGACCATGGCAGGCGACCGGCACGGTCACCCGATGTCACACACCAGCACCGAGGCCGTCGACCTCTACGAGCAAGCCCTGGAACACCTGTTGTTCTTCCGCGCCGAGGTGGCCGACACGGCGGGCCGGGTGCTGGCCGCCGCGCCGCGCTCGGTCATGGGCCAGGTCCTCGCCGCCCATCTCGGCCTGCTCGGCACCGAGGAGAAGGACGCCGCCGACGCCCGCGGCACCTTCGAGCGCTTCAAGGAACACGTCCACCGCGGCGGGATGACACCGCGCGAACGCATGCATGTCGCCGCCGCCACCTCCTGGCTCGACGGCGACCTCCACCGGGCGGGCCGCCTGCTCGGCGAGATCTCCGTCGAGTACCCGCGCGACGTGCTCGCCCTGGCCGTCGGCCACCAGATCGACTTCTTCACCGGCAACGCGCCACGGCTGCGCGACCGCATCGGCGGCGCGCTCTCCGCCTGGGACACGGCGGACCCGCACTACGGCCCAGTCCTCGGCATGTACGCCTTCGGCCTGGAGGAAGCCGGCCACTACGAACAGGCCAGGGAGACGGGCCTTGCGGCCGTCGACCGGCGGCCGCGCGACGTGTGGGCCATCCACGCCGTGGTGCACACCTACGAGATGCAGGGCCGGTTCGCCGACGGCATCCGCTACCTGGACGCGCGCGCCGCGGACTGGGCGGCGGGCAACTACCTGAACGTGCACAATTGGTGGCACTACTGCCTCTACGCCCTGGAGGCCGGCGACGTCTCCCGCGTACTGGAGATCTACGACAGCGCCCTGCACCACGCCGGATCGACGGGCGCGGCGATGGAGCTCCTGGACGCCGCGGCGCTCCTGTGGCGGCTGCACCTCGCCGGACAGGACGCGGGGGACCGGTGGCAGCGGCTCGCCGACGCCTGGGCCGCCCGCCACGACGGCGCGTACTACGCCTTCAACGACGTGCACGCGGTGATGGCCCACACCGGCGCGGACCGCATCGCGGAAGCCGAACGCCTGGTGCGCGACCGCGAGCGCTACGTCGCGGACAGTGGACCGCGCCTGTCGAACCACGCGATGACCGCGGACGTCGGACTGCCCGTGTGCCGCGCGCTGATCGCCTACGGAAAGCAGCAGTACGACCGGGCCGTGGACCTCCTGCTCCCCGTACGGCACCGCCTGAACGAGTACGGCGGAAGCCACGCCCAGCGCGACGCCGTGCACAAGACGCTGCTGGAGGCCGCCCTGCGCGCGGGCCGCCACCAACTGGCCCGCACCCTGCTGAGCGAGCGCGTCCAGCTGCGCCCCGTCTGCCCGTACAACTGGCTGGCGCGGGCGCGGCTGGCCGACGCGCTGGGAGAGGGCGCGCAGGCAGCCGCGGCCCGCGCCACGGCGGCGGACCAGGCGGCCGAGGGCCTGGCGGCGCTCGGACGCTGAGGCGGAATCCGGCCATCAGGGGTGCGCGCCGCCTTCCGGCGAAGATACGTGTGTGGTGCAGACATGCTGACCGGGCTGGGGAGGGAGAAAAGGGGAAGCGAAAGTTCCGCGCCAATGATGAAAGAAGCGTTGACACGTGACTGCACCCTGTGGCCTAGAAAGGGAGATCCGCTCTCCTCCCATGGGATGACTCCGCGCGCAGTGCAGTACAGCGACCGTGGGCCGATAGTCCGGCTCGCAGGCGGACTTGCGGCCCCCCATCGGCAGTGAGGATGGAGAGGAATCCTGCTGGACCCGCTGACGTGCGCCGATCGCACCGGCAGAGGGTCGTCCACGCCTGCCGAACCCGACGGGAGTCCCTTTCGCCGTGGCTACGTTCCTGTACAAACTAGGTCGCCTTGCCTTCCGGCGACGCCGCTATGTGGCGTTGCTCTGGGTAGGGCTGATGGCCGGTGCCATCTTCGCCGCCTCGGCCGCCCCTGCCGCGCCCGAAGACTCCTTCTCGATGCCGGGAACGGAGTCGCAGAAGGCCTTCGACCTGCTGGAGAAGCGCTTCCCCGACGCCAGCGCCGACGGTGCGAGCGCCCGAGTCGTCATCCGCGCCCCCGAGGGCGAGAAGATCGACTCCGCCAAGCCCAAGGCCGAGGTCGAGAAGATGGTCGCGGCCATCGGCAAGGGCCCGCAGGTCGGCTCTGTCGACGACCCGTTCAAGGCCAAGACCGTCAGCAAGGACGGCTCCACCGCCTACGCGTCGGTCACCTACAAGGTGCCCGCCACCGAGCTGACCGACGAGGCCAGGGACGCGCTGACCAAGGCCACCGACCAGACCCGCGACGCGGGCCTGACGGTCGAGACCGGCGGTGACGCCGTCATGGCCGAGCAGGAGATGGGCGGCAGCGCCGAACTCATCGGCATCGCGATCTCCGCGGTCGTCCTGATCCTCACCTTCGGTTCGCTGGTCGCCGCGGGCATGCCGCTGCTGACCGCGATCATCGGCGTGGGCATCGGCATCTCCGGCATCGCGGCGCTCGGCAGCACGCTGGACCTCTCCGCCACGACCTCCACGCTCGCGATGATGATCGGCCTCGCCGTCGGCATCGACTACGCCCTCTTCATCGTCTCCCGCTACCGCGCGGAGATAGCCGAGGGCCGCGAACCGGAGGAAGCCGCGGGCCGGGCCACCGGAACCGCCGGATCCGCCGTCGTGTTCGCCGGCCTCACCGTCGTCGTCGCCCTCTCGGGCCTCGCGATCGTCAACATCCCGATCCTCACCAAGATGGGCCTGGCCGCGGCGGCCACCGTCGTGATCGCCGTCCTCATCGCGCTCACCATGATCCCCGCGCTGCTCGGCTTCGCCGGCCGCAAGGTGCTGCGCCGCAAGGACCGCAAGAAGTCCGCGAGCGAGCTCCAGGACCCGAACGCCAAGCCGAAGCTCGGCACCCGCTGGGCGCGCTTCGTCCTGCGCCACCCGCTCTCCGTGCTCCTCGTCGCCGTCATCGGCCTCGGTGCCGTGGCCGTCCCGGCCGCCAGCCTGGAGCTCGGCCTGCCCGACGAGGGCTCGTCCGCGCCGGACACCACCCAGCGCAAGGCGTACGACATGCTGTCGGAGTCCTTCGGCGCCGGCTTCAACGGCCCGCTGATGGTCACCGTCAGCAAGGACGCCGACGTGGCGGGGGCCGCCAAGACCGTCGGCGACTCGATCGCCAAGATCGACGGCGTCGCCGCGGTGACGCCCGCCCAGCCCAACAAGGCCGGCGACACCGCGATCATGAACGTCGTCCCGGAGACCGGGCCGAGCGACCACGAGACCGAGGAACTGGTCAAGTCGATCCGCTCGACCGCCGACGGCATCGGCTCCGACACCGGCTCCGAGATCCTGGTCACCGGCCAGACCGCGATGACCATCGACTTCTCGCAGACCCTGGACGACGCGCTCCTGCCCTACCTCGGTCTCGTCGTCGGCCTGGCGTTCCTGCTCCTGATGCTGGTCTTCCGCTCGATCCTGGTCCCGCTCAAGGCGGCGCTCGGCTTCCTCCTCTCGGTGGCCGCCGCGCTCGGCGCCGTCGTCGCGGTCTTCCAGTGGGGCTGGCTCGCGGACGTCGTGGGCGTCGACCAGCCGGGCCCGATCATGAGCATGATGCCGATCTTCATGATCGGTGTGGTCTTCGGCCTGGCGATGGACTACGAGGTCTTCCTCGTGACGCGGATGCGCGAGGCGTACGTCCACGGGGCGCGCCCGGGCGAGTCGGTCGTCACCGGCTTCACCCACGGCGGACGGGTCGTGGCCGCGGCCGCGGTCATCATGATCAGCGTCTTCTCCGGCTTCATCATGGAGAACGACGACATGATCAAGATGATGGGCTTCGGTCTGGCCGTCGCCGTCCTCTTCGACGCCTTCGTCGTCCGCATGGCGATCGTGCCCGCCGTCCTCGCCCTGCTCGGCAAGTCCGCCTGGTGGCTGCCGCGCTGGCTGGACAAGGCGCTGCCGAACGTGGACGTGGAGGGCGAGAAGCTCCACAAGAACCTCGGCGACACCGGTTCGCCGGACGCCGAGGCGGACCGGGAGCTCGCACCCGTGGGCCGCTGACACACCGCCGTTCGGCACGGGCGGGCCGGCCGGGACGCCCCCACTGACCAGTGGGGAACGTCCCGGCCGGCCCGCCCGGTTCTTTTTCCCGGGCGCCCGCCGCCGGGGCCCGCTCCGATTGCCCCGACTGCCGCAACCGACAGCGCGCACCGGGTCGGCCGGCAACGCATCAACGCCCCCCGAAATATCGGGTGGGAGCCGCGGGTCTCGCCTGCCATGATGCCGATCATGAGCAGCGATCTGCGGCGCAGGTACGCCGCGTACCGATGGACCCCCGCGACGGACGGCGCATCGGGCGCCGAGGTGCACCACCTCACCGGGGCGGGCGCGGACGCACCCGAGTTGTACGTGAAGACCACCCCGGTCACGTCCGACGGCCCGCCCTCCGACCTGGCGGACGAGGCCGACCGCCTCGCCTGGCTGGCCGGCCGGGGCATCCCCGTGCCGCGCATCGTCGAGCGAGGCGCCGACGACCGCGTGACGTGGCTGGTGACCGAGGCCGTGCCCGGCAGGCCGGCCGCCGACGAGTGGCCACAGGAGCAGCGCTTCGCGGTCGCCGAGTCGCTCGCCGACCTCGCAGCGGCCCTGCACCGACTGCCCCTGGACGACTGCCCGTTCGACCGCACCCTGCCGGTCACCATGGAGCAGGCCGCACGCCACGTGGCCGACGGCCTCGTGGAGCTGGACGACCTCGACGAGGAACGCGCCGGATGGACCGGGCAGCGCCTCCTCGACGAGCTGCGCCGCACCCGCCCGGCGGCGGAGGACCCGGTCGTCACCCACGGCGACCTCACCCCGGAGAACGTCCTGCTCGACCCCGACACCTGCCGCGTCACCGGAGTCATCGACGTCGTCCGGCTCGGCAGGGCGGACCGGCACACCGACCTCGCCGTCCTGCTGCGGGAGTTGGCCCACGAGGAGGACCCGTGGTTCGGACCCGGGTACGCCGAACGGTTCCTGCGGCGGTACGAGGAGCGGGCGGCGGTCACGGCCGACAAGGAGAAGCTGGACTTCTACCGGCTGCTCGACGAATTCTTCTGACGCCTCCCGGGGGCCCGTAGGGGGCGCGGGCGGGCCGGTCAGCCCGTGCCCGCGTCGAGGAGTACGTGTCCGGCCGGTGTGAGCGTGTGCCGGACGCTCTTGCCGTCGCGGGTCTGTGCGGTGAGTCCGGCGCGGCGCAGGACGCTTGCGTGTTCACTGGCGCTCGCGAGGGCGATACGGGCGTGCGAGGCGAGCTGGCCCGTGGTGCAGGCCGGGTGGTCGCCGATGACGCGCAGCACGGTCGCGCGCGTGCGGCCCAGGAGCGCGGTCAGGGCGGGCGGGACGGCGGAGCCGGTCAGTGCTTCGGCGGTGAACACGGCGGGCACCGCGCCCGGCCGGTCGTCGTGCAGGGGATAGGTGATCCACGGCTGGGGCTCGGCGGTGTCGTCCAGAGCGGGATAGTGCGAGCCGAACAGGGTGGGGATCAGGAGGAGCCCGCGCCCGCCGAGACGGACGTCGGCGTCGCGCCCGGAAGCCATGGTCAGGTGCAGGACGGGCGGACGCCAGGCGATGTAGCGGGGGTTGAGCCCGCTCAGGAGACGCTCGACGCCGTGCCCGGCCAGCTGCTGGAGCCTGCGGGTGCGGTCGACCTGGGCGAGCCTGTCGATGCGTGACCAGTAGGGCGCGATGAAGTGCCGATGGGCATGGGCGACCGTGTCCGCCAACTCGCCGACCAGGGACGGGTCGTCGCCGAGCGCGCGGACATCGGACGAGAGGCCCGGGGGGCGGCCGGTGGCCCACTGCCGCAGATCCTTCCGGACCCGGTCGGCAGGTGTCCCGCGCAGCCGGTCGACCAGGTCGTCCGGGTGCCCCTCACCGCTCAGGTCCAGGAAGTCCACCGCCGCGCCGGTGGCGGGGATCAACTCGCACAAGGTCCGCATCCGGGGCACCAGGTGCCGGGTCGCCCGTCCGCGCCAGGCGTCGAACCGGACCGGATGGGAGCGTTCCTGCACCAACCGGACGGCGATCTCCAGTTCGAGCAAGGGTCGTGGCGCCGAGGCCAGTCGGGTGCGGGCCAGGTCCTCGGCGGTGAAGTGGATGCGCAGCGTCACCCGGGCGATCCTCCTCGCGGCCTTCGTTTCGGGCCAGTCCGAAACGAGTCGATCAATGGCGGCCGGCGGCCAACACTGGCAGGGCCGGGAGAACGCACCAGCATCCCGGCTCACGGGGGGAGGGGGCGGCGCCGCCGGACACCTCGCTGCCGGCGGCGCCGACACCCGCCCCCGTTCTGCCACAGCTCCACTCCGACGAAGGGAAATTCCGTGCGTCACATGAACAAGGCCGCCCTGCTCGTGTCCGCGACGGCGCTGACCACCGCGCTCGCGGCGACGCCCGCGGTGGCCGACACGCACCGGACCAGCACTCCGAAGGCCACCGCGTCCTCCGGCACGAGCGAGGCTGCCGCCAAGACCGCCGCCAAGGCTACGGACGAGTTCGGCGCGATGTCGTGGATCTATGTGGGCACCTACCGCACCCTGTCCGCGTGCCAGGCCGACGGCCGGAACTCCATCTACTCCGAGTGGGCCTGCAAGAAGAACCCCAGCAGCGGCAAGTGGCAGCTGTGGGTGAACGACGAGTCGTGATCGACTGCCGGAGGCGCTGAGCCTCTGAGCAGGGGCGTACGCGGTGGTGGTGCGTGTCGAGGCGTGCCACCGCCGCGGCCGCCGCGCGAGTTGTCAGGCAGATCTTTGCGCACTAGTGTCACCACGCCTTGGTGCTCGGGAAATCCGGTGTGATGCCGGTGCGGCCCTCGCCACTGTGATCGGGAAGTCCGGCTCCAGCCCTCGCGGCAGCCACTGGGTGCACACGCACCCGGGAAGGCGGAGTCCGGTCGGTACGACCCGTCAGCCAGGAGACCGGCCAAGGCGCGTTGTCCATCCACGAGGTGCTGGAGAGGGTCTGCTGAGCCATGCACATAGCCGAGGGTTTCCTCCCGCCGGCGCACGCGATCGCCTGGGGCGTAGCGTCCGCGCCGTTCGTCGTCCACGGAGTCCGCTCCCTGACCCGTGAAGTCAAGGAGCACCCGGAGAGCACGCTGCTCCTCGGTGCCTCCGGGGCCTTCACGTTTGTCCTATCCGCATTGAAGATCCCGTCGGTGACGGGGAGTTGCTCGCACCCGACGGGGACCGGGCTCGGGGCGATCCTGTTCCGGCCACCGATCATGACGGTGCTCGGCACCATCACCCTGCTCTTCCAGGCGCTGCTGCTCGCCCACGGCGGGCTCACCACCCTGGGCGCCAACGTGTTCTCCATGGCGATCATCGGCCCTTGGGCGGGATACGCGGTCTACCGGCTCCTCAGGCGGTACGACGTGCCGCTCATGGTCACCGTGTTCTTCGGGGCGTTCGTCGCCGACCTGACCACGTACTGCGTCACCAGCGTCCAGTTGGCCCTGGCGTTCCCCGACCCCGGCAGCGGTTTCCTGGGCGCCCTGGGCAAGTTCGGCGGCATCTTCGCCGTCACCCAGATCCCCCTGGCGGTCAGCGAGGGCCTGCTCACCGTCCTGGTGATGCGCCTGCTCGTGCAGTCCAGCAAGGGCGAGCTCACGCGTCTCGGCGTACTGCTCCAGGGCAAGCGGAGCGCCACGACACCCGAGACGCCCGAGACAGCCAAGACGCCCGAGACAGCCGAGACGTCCGAGACGCAGACGGGGGCCAGTGCCTGATGAGCCGGAACGCGAAGATCAACACACTGCTGCTCCTCATCGTCGCCGCGCTCGCGGTACTGCCCCTGGCGCTCGGTCTCGGCGACGACGAGGAAGAGCCGTTCGCCGGCGCCGACGCCCAGGCCGAGACGGCGATCACCGAGCTCGAACCGGACTACGAACCGTGGTTCTCGCCGCTGTACGAACCCCCGTCCGGGGAGGTCGAGTCCGCGCTGTTCGCCCTCCAGGCGGCCATCGGCGCGGGCGTCCTCGCCTACTACTTCGGGCTGCGCAAGGGCCGCCGCCAGGGCGCGGAACAGGCGCGGGCGGAAGCGGAAGCCGTGCGGTCCGAGGCGGCGGGCGGTTCCGACGAGCCGGTCGACGCGGGCAGCCCCCGGTCCGGGACCGAGCGGGCCTGACCCGGCGTGCTGCCCATCGACGCGGCGGCGCACAGCAGTCGCTGGCGCCGCCGGCACCCCGTGGACAAGGCCGTGCTCGGTCTCGGCCTCACCGTCCTGGCCATCTCGCTGCCGCCCTGGCCGGGCGCCGTCCTGGTGCTGGTCACGGCGCTCGCGCTGCTGCTCGGCCCGGCGGGCGTGCCGCCCGGCAAGCTGTGGCGGGCCTACCGCGTGCCGCTCGGCTTCTGCGTGACCGGCGCCCTGACCCTGCTCGTCCAGGTCGGCGGCCCCGACGGGTTCGTGGCGTTCGCGGACGGCGGCCCGGCGCGCGCGGGCGGACTGCTCCTGCGGACCTCCGCGGCCTCGCTCGGCGTGCTCCTGTTCGCCTTCACCACCCCCATGTCGGACCTGCTGCCCCGCCTGGTGAAGGCGGGGGTGCCCGCGCCGGTCGTGGACGTGGCACTCGTCACGTACCGCATGAGCTTCCTGCTCCTGGACTCCATGGGCCGGATCAGACAGGCGCAGGCCGCCCGGCTCGGCCACACCACCCGCGCCGCCACCTGGCGTTCCCTCGCCGGTCTCGGCGCCACCGCGTTCGTGCGCGCCTTCGACCGGGCGAGCCGGCTACAGGCCGGGCTCGCCGGGCGCGGCTACGACGGCACCCTGCGCGTCCTCGTGCCCGAGGCCCGGATCTCCCGGCCCTTCCTCGCCGCGGGCGCGGCACTCCTCGTGGGCCTGGTGGCCCTGACCCTCGTCCTGGAAAGGTTCCTTCGATGAGCACCACGGGTGCCACGAGCGCCGCGCGGGCCCTGAGCGAGCCCGTGGTCGCTCTCCGCGCGGTGTCCTACGCGTACGAGGACGGGCCCACCGTCCTCAGCGGCCTCGACTTCGACGTCGTCGAGGGCCGCGCCCTCGCCCTGCTCGGACGCAACGGCAGCGGCAAGACCACCCTGATGCGACTGCTCAGCGGCGGCCTCCGGCCCGGCTCCGGCGAGCTGACGGTCGAGGGAGTCCCCGTGGCGTACCACCGCAAGGGCCTCACCCGGCTCCGCACGACCGTGCAGCTGGTCGTGCAGGACCCGGACGACCAGCTGTTCGCCGCCTCGGTCGAACAGGACGTCTCCTTCGGCCCCTTGAACCTCGGCCTGCCCGACGCCGAGGTCCGGGCGAGGGTCGCCGAGGCGCTCGCCGCCCTCGACATCACCGCGCTCGCCGACCGGCCCACCCACCTGCTCTCCTACGGCCAGCGGAAGCGGACCGCCATCGCCGGAGCCGTGGCGATGCGCCCCCGCGTGCTCATCCTCGACGAGCCGACCGCGGGGCTCGACCCCGACGGCCAGGAGCGGCTCCTGGCCACCCTGCGGCGGCTGCGGGACGCCGGGACGACCGTGGTCATGGCGACCCACGACGTCGACCTGGCCCTGCGCTGGGCCGACGACGCGGCGCTGCTCACCCCCTCCGGGGTGCGGACGGGGCCGGTGGCGGAGACGCTGGCCCGGCGGGACCTCCTGGCCGCGGCCGGGCTGCACCTGCCGTGGGGCATCGCCGTCGGTGAGCTGCTGCGTACGTGCGGCCTCGCGGCGGGGGAGGGGGAGGAGCCGCGCACCGCGGAGGAGTTGGCGGCCCTGGCTGCCGGGGCGCGCGGCCGGGGCTCTCAGCAGTGCCGGTAGACGTGGCCGTCCTCGCCCGCGGGCAGGACGTCGCGGTCGCGCAGTGTGACGGAGAGATTCTTGCCCCAGGTGCGACAGGCGGTGTCGAAGTCCCTCGTCACGTACTCGATGTCGAAGACCTTCCCGTCGTACGCGGACGCGTACTCCGAGCACTCCTTGTAGCGCGCGCACTCCTCGGTCACGGCGAAGTCGAAGCCGATCCGTTCGCGGCGGTCCAGCAGGTCGGTGGTGTTCTTCTGCGCGATGGCCAGGCCCTGGCGGTGCGCGCGCTGGGCCAGGAGGCGGGCGAACGCGGCCGCGTCGTCGGGGGTGAGCAGGCCGTCCGAGCGTTCGTAGGAGTCGAGGTTGTCGGGCTCCACCGCGTCGTAGCCCGCTTTCGCGCACCCGTCGATCCACGCGCCGACGATCTCGGCGAGGGCCGCGCGCTTCTTCTCGGTGGAGATGTCGAGCAGGGGTTCCTGCCAGTCCTCGTCGACGACCTCGCGGCCCTCCTCGTCACGCAGGAGAAGAGAACGGTGCTCGCGTTGCCACCAGCGCGCCGCCTCCTTGCCCGGCTGGGCCTGGAAGGCGTTGACGTAACAGATGTTGTAGCGGCCCGGCACGGGGTCGGCGGTGCGGTCGCGGGAGACGACGCGCACCTTCGACGGCGGCGCGTACGGGCCGCCCAGCTGGTAGTCGAACGTGGCGTCGACCGGCGGCTGCCGGACGTCATGGCGGCCGGCGGCACGGGAGCCACCGGAGTCACCCGATCCGCCGGGTTCGCCGGGTCCGTCCGGACCGCCGGTCGAGCACCCCGCGAGCAGGGCGAGGAGCAGCGCGCCGCCCACACCGGTCCGTACGCGTGCGCTGCTGCCTCGCCGGGCGCCCGCCGCGCCTGCCCACCGCCCCTCGAAGGGCGTCTCGCCGCTCCGCGCGGAGCGGTTCCCTGAGCGGTTCCTGCTGGTACGCCACTTGATCCCGTTCACCCGCACAGGATCGCAGCCCCCGCCCCCGGCCCGAGCGCCGGGCGTCCGGTAAGGCCGGTAAGGACAGTTCAAGGCAGTTCAGAACAGTTCAGGACAGCTCAGAACAGCTCAGGACAGGTTCAGCGCCTTGGCCGCTTCCTTGGCCATTCCGGCCTCGCCGAGCGCGTTGGGGTGCACGGGCACGATATTCGTGCCGAAGAGGACCGGCTCGATCCAGCGCTGACCCGCGGGACGGCAGGCGTCGTGCGCGTCGGACGCGGCGGCCAGGTCGACGAACGTGGCACCGGTCTCCTGGGCGGCCCGCTGCGCCGCGCCGTTCAAGTGTGCCTGGAGGTCCCGGAGGTAGGGGACGTCACCGTCCGCGATGGGCAGCTTGGCGAAGCAGCCGGGCACGGCCTTCGCGGGGGTGATCCACGGGTAGCCGAGGATCGCGACCCGGGCCTTCGGCGATCTGGCCTTGATCTGGTCGAGGGATGCTTTGATCGCCGGGTACGTCTTCGTCTCGACCTCGTCCTTGAACTTGTCGCCGTATGTGTCCTTGCAGGGGCTGCCCTTGCCGCCCGAGAGGAGGCCCGCGCTGCCGCAGGCGAGGATCGAGTTGATGAACGTGTTGTTGTCGTTGCCGCCGATGGTGAGCGTCACCAGCTCCGTGTCGCTCTTCAGCGCGTCGAACTGCGGGGGCACGCCCGGGTACTGGGACGTGGTGAAGTGCTTGGTCTGCGCGCCGCCACAGGTCACGTCCTTCAGCTGGGCGCCGGACGACGCGGCGAGCAGGTGCGGATAGTTCAGAGACGTGCGGATGCACAGGAGAGGTGCCCCAAGGTCGAGGGGCAGTACGCCCGAACCGGCGCTGTAGCTGTCGCCGAGTGCGACGTAGCGCAAGGGAGCCTTGGTGTCGGCGGTCGCGGGTCCGGCGCCGAGACCGAGAGCGGCGATTCCCGTGACGGCGGCGAGGGCCGCCACTGTGCGACGCGGGGCGGGCATGCGCATGGGATTCTCCTGAGGGAGGGGGATGCGGGGGGTGCGGGGCACGAGTGTGTGAGGGGGTGCTCAGGAAAGGCTCGTGCAAGGTAGTGGACGATTCTGCGCCGCACTACGCGTACGCGTGCGCATCCACGCCCGCGACCTTGGCACTTGGGTGACAAACGCTCCCGCAGCCCCGCACCCCCCGCAGCCCAGCACCTCCGCCGTCTAGCCGCCCCGCCCCGGCCGGTCCCGCACATGCCGATGGGGGCGAGCAGCGCATCGGCTGCTCGCCCCCATCGGCGTCGGCGTCCGGAGCTCAGTCCTTCAGGATGCGGCGGATGTTGTCCACGCTGCCGCAGTGCGCGGACAGTTGCTTGTCGCGCTCCTTCAGGAACGCCGCGCCGAGTTCCTCGCGCCGTTCCATGGCCACGTTCTCCCGGGCGCCGTTGAGGATCGTGCGCTCTTCCTCGTCCGTGTGGTGGTTCACGGCCTCGACGAGGTTCTCCAGCTTCTCGTCCCACTCGTCCGAACCGACGTCCTCGACCTCGAGCAGTTCGAGGAGCGCCTTGTTGCCCTCCTCGTGCTCCTCCTCGCCGTGCTCGACCTCTTCGTCGTCGATGTTCTTGAACCGACGCAGCGCCGGATACACCTCGGCCTCCTCCGCCAGGGCGTGCGCGATCAGCAGGTCGGCGAACTCGCTGAGCGCGGCGGTCCGGTCGGCCTCCACGCTGCGCATGTCGCGGAAGAGGTCCTCCATCGTGCGGTGGTCCTGGAGGATCAGCTCGACGACGTCCTGCGTTGGGGTCATGGGGTCTGCCTTTCCTGGGGGGGGAGCGGTCTGTGGGGTCTCCCGTCACTGGGAAGCCGGGTACCCCGTGCGCGGGGCTCCCATGGCGGCGACTGCTCAGGAGGCGGTGCTCGCTCCATCCTGGCCACCCGGTGGGGCATCCGCCTCTCGTCGGCAGCAGAGGGAGTACGCGGAGAGGGAGTACGGACCGGGGCGGGCGGGCCGAGCAGTTTTCGTGCGTGCTTTCGGGGCAAGCGACGCGTGTAAGGCCGTGTGGTGACACATGGCAATTGACCGCTATTGAGCTATCGCTCTTTGGAGGCCCGATCATGCTGAAGGCCATTGCAGACGTTCTCCGAGCCATCGGCGGAGCCATCGCCACGGTGGTCACCCTGCCGTTCCGTGCGGTCGCGCGGCTCTTCGGTGGCGCCTCCGACACCGCTCACGGCCACCACTGAGGAACTCGGCACCACCTCTGAGGAACTCGGCAAACAAAAAGAGAGGCAAGGGAAGGGGGCCGGAGTGAATACTCCGGCCCCCTTCCCTTGCCTCTATTGAGTTCTGGCGGCTACCGCTCTACCAGTAATGCTTTCGTCCGCCCACGGAGTGTCCCACAGCTCCGAGAACCCACAGGACCGCACCGATGACGACGAGAACGACGCCAATGGTCCAGAGGATGGAAACGCCGGTCAGCAGACCGAGGACGAGCAGGATGAGGCCGAGTGCGATCATGGATCCTCCAACCCTCAGAACAATTCAAGTGTACGCCTGTCGACCGCCCGCTGACCGGTGAGGCAAGGCTCTGACCGGCGAGTCGGTGCGGCTCTGAGCGGGCTCAGTGGCCCGAACCGCCGTAGTACCCGCCGAGCTGGTCGCGGTAGGCGGGGTCGCCCAGGTGCTTTTCCTTGTCGAACTCAGGAGCGTTCTTGATCTGCTCCTTGGTGAGCGAGACCAGGATCCGCCGCTCGTCGTTGTCGATGGCGGTCACGGTGCTGGCCGGCAGCAGAACTTCCTTGCCGAAGATCCATACACCGGTGTCGACGACGATGTACTGGTTGGCGACGTCGTTGGAATGCTTGTCGACCTTGCCGATGTGCCCGTCGGCGGCTTCCACCTTGTACCCCGTGAGGTCACTGTCCGGGCTGTGGCCGGCGGTCGGAACGTAGCTCCACATCTCGTTGCTCATTCAGGACTCCTTTAGTCGATACCTGTAGTGCGGAATCTGAATACCGGAGGGAGTCGTCATGATCAACCGCTCCTGCACATCGAGTGTCCTGTCGGAGCGCGGCCAAACAAAAATCAAAAGGTGGGTGTGCCGTCGTCGAAGCGCTGCGGCGGAAGTTGCGTATGTGCCCATTCCCGGGCCAGTCCGGTGAAAGCGCGCGCGGCGGCGCTGCGGTAGCCGCTCTCGCGGTGCAGCAGCGTGACCGTCCGCTCGGGCAGGGCGGGGGCGAGCGGGACGGTGTGCAGGCCGGGGCGGTCGCGCGTGAGGGCGTCGGGCAGCACGGTGGCCAGCGGGGTGTGCCGGACGATCTCGGTGAGCGCGATGATCGACGTGGCCTCCACGGCGACGTCCGGGCGTACCGCGTGGGTGGAGAGGTGGGCGTCGATCTGCACGCGCGTGGCGAAGTCGGCGCTGAGCAGGGCGAGCCGGGTCGCGGCGAGCTCGTCGAGGGAGAGCGGGTCGGTGCGTCCGGCGTGCGGATGGAGGTCGCCCACCACGAGGCTGAGCCGCTCCGTGAAGAGGTCCGTCGCGGCCAGGCCCGGCAGGTGGGCGCCGTGGAAGGCGATGCCGAGATCGAGGTCGTCGGCGAGCAGACCGGCTTCGACGCGGTCCTGCGGCAGCTCCCGGAGGAAGAGGGTGATGCCGGGGTGGCGGGCGCGCAGCAGGGCGGTGAGCGGTCCGACGAGGTAGGCGGTGAACGTCGGTGTCACGGCCAGCCGCAGCGTGCCGCGGGACAGGTCCGTGACGTCGTGCACGGCCCGTTCGGCGGCGGCCAGGTCCTGGAGGGCGCGCCGGGCGTGCGGCAGGTAGGCGGCGCCGGCGTCCGTGAGCCGCACCGCGCGGCCGCTGCGGTCCAGGAGCGCGACGCCGACCGCGCGCTCCAGCTGCCGGATCTGCTGGGACAGCGTCGGCTGGGAGATGTGCAGCTCCTCGGCCGCGCGCGTGAAGTTGCCGTGCTCGGCGACGGCGAGCAGATAACGCAGGTGACGTAGTTCGGGAGCCATGCCGAAAACTATAGATGGCATCGATGGAAGTCATGGTTACTGCGTCTTGGACACTATAGGTGCAGGTCATGCAGGGTTGTTTGCACCGGCCCCGTTGGGGCTACCGACGCCGGGACTGCCGACCCCCGGGCTCTCTGCCCAGGGGCGCGCCACCGGAATGCGAAAGGGAGTGACCATGCGAGACCTCACGGCGGGAGTGAAACGCTTCCAGCGGGACGTCTTCCCGGCCAAGGCGGAGCTCTTCGCGGGCCTGGCCGCCCGCCATGCGCCGGACACGCTGTTCATCGGCTGCTCCGACGCGCGTGTCGTGCCCGAACTGATCACCCAGCGCGAGCCCGGCGAGCTGTTCGTCGTACGCACGGCGGGCAACCTCGTACCGGCCCACTCGCCGTACGCGGCCGACGGGGTCGCCGCCGGTGTCGAGTACGCGGTGGGCGTCCTCGGCGTCAGGGACGTCGTGGTGTGCGGCCACTCGGCCTGCGGCGCGATGACCGCCCTCGCCGAAGGCCACGACCTCGGCGGTGCCCCGGCCGTCGCCGACTGGCTGCGCCACGCGGACGCCGCCGTGGCCCGTACGCCCGACTCCACGACCGGCGCGGAACGGGTGGCGGCCCTCGTGCGCGAGAACGTCCACGCCCAGCTGGCCCACCTGGCCACCCACCCCTCCGTGGCGCGCGCCCTCGCCCGCGGCGAGCTGACGCTGCACGGCTGGGTCTACGACATCGCCACCGGCGCCGTCGACGACCTCACCCGGGCCGCCACCGCGGCGGCCTGACCCCCCTAGAGAAAACCCCTCGTGCGAAAGGAAGATCACTCATGATCCACGCCCAGTTCGACCCCGCCGCCCGCCAGGACCTCGCCGTCCTCGCCGTGGAGGCCAAGACGCGCAAGGACCTGTCCTGGCAGCAGATCGCCGACGCCGCCGGCCTGTCCGTCGCCTTCGTCACCGCGGCCGTCCTCGGTCAGCACGCCCTGCCCGAGCCCGCCGCGCGGGCCGTCGCGGCCCTGCTCGACCTGGACGACGACGCGGCGGCCCTGCTGCGGACGATCCCGACCCGCGGCTCGATCCCCGGCGGCATACCGACCGACCCGACCATCTACCGCTTCCACGAGATGCTCCAGGTCTACGGCACCACCCTGAAAGCCCTGGTCCACGAGCAGTTCGGCGACGGCATCATCAGCGCGATCAACTTCAAGCTCGACGTGCGGAAGGTCGCCGACCCCGAGGGCGGCGAGCGCGCGGTGATCACGCTGGACGGCAAGTACCTGCCCACCAAGCCGTTCTGACCCCTCCCGCGGCCGGGTGCGCCGGTTCCGGGTGCGCCGGGTGTCTACGATGCGGGGCGAGGGTGGAGTGGCACGGAGCGAGGGGAGCGGTGCGTGACGCAGACCGACGACGTGGTCCGCCTGGTCCGCGACGTGTTCGCCGCGGGTGACATCGCCGGTGTCTACGCGCACGGCTCGGCCGTCCTCGGCGGACTGCGCCCCCACAGCGACATCGACATCCTCCTCGTCGCGCGGCGGCGCACCACGGCGGGGCAGCGCCAGGCCCTGACCGACGGTCTGCTCGCCCTGTCCGGCGGCGGCGCCCCGGGCGACGCGCTGCGCCCCGTCGAGCTGACCGTCGCCGTCCAGGACGACGTCCGCCCCTGGACGTATCCGCCCCGGTGCGAGTTCCAGTACGGGGAGTGGCTGCGCGACGCGTACCTGCGCGGCCGGACGCCGGAGCCCGGGCCGAGCCCCGATCTCGCGCTCCTCGTCACGATGGTGCTGCGGGGGCGGGCGCCCCTGATGGGGCCGGAGCCGGGCCGGGTCCTCGACCCGGTCCCGGCCGCGGACGTCACCCGTGCGATGCTCGCCGGCGTCCCCGAGCTGCTGGCCGAACTCGACACCGACACGCGCAACGTCCTGCTCACCCTCGCCCGCGTCTGGACCACTCTGGCCACCGGCGACATCACGTCCAAGGACGGCGCGGCCGACTGGGCCCTGACCCGCCTGCCCGCCGAGCACCGGCCCGTTCTCGCCCGCGCCCGTGCCGTCTACCTCGGCGAGGAGGACGAGCACTGGGACGACCTCCTCCCGCAGGTGAAGCCGCACGCCCAGTACGTCGTCCGGGAGATCGACCGGCTGGCGCCGAGAACCTGAACGGCCCGCAAGCCAAAGGGAGTTCGGCACATGACCGGCTCGCGACCCATTGACATCCGCCGCCCCCGAGGTGAAGCTCCAAGACGCCCGTGTTAACGCTAACAACGGGCTGAGGCACACCTGAGGGAGTCATCCATGTCAGGTCGTCGTCACAGTGGTCACAGCCGCCACCCCACGGGGGGAGCGCCCCTGGCGCCGAGCCCGCCCCTCGAACGCCGCACCCTGCTCCGGGCCGCCGCGACCGGCGCGCTCGCCGCCACATGCGCCACGGCCTGCGGCTCCGCCGAGGGCCAGCCGCCGGGCAAGGTCGCCGTACTCGGCGACAGCGCGGCGTGGGAGAAGCCGATGGCCGCCGCGGGCTCGGCCATGAAGTCGGTGGCGGCGCTGCGGCTGGTGCCCCAGGTCATCCCTTTCCTGGAGTCGTTCGAGCAGATCGTGCGGTCCTCACTGCGGACCCGCAAGACCCCCGACATGCTCAAGTACTGGTCGGGATACCGCCTCCAGGACCTCGCCCGCACCGGCGGCATCGCCGACCTGACCCGGCAGTGGGACGACGCCGTCGCCAAGGGCTGGGTCGACGCCTCCCTGCGCGGCGCGTTCACCTACCGGCGCCGCGTCTACGGCCTGCCGATGAACCTCGCGTACTGGGTGTTCTTCTACAACCCCCGGGTCTTCCGCGAACACCGCCTCACGGCGCCCCGCACCTGGGACGACTTCCTCACCGCCTGCGCGCGCCTGAAGAAGAACGGCATCACCCCGCTGCACGGCACCGCGGGCGACCGCTGGCCCTCCTTCATCTGGTTCCAGGAGATCCTCAGCCGCCAGGACCCCCGCTTCTACGACGACCTGATGAACGGCCGCGAGCGGTACACGGACCCGCGTGCCGAACGCGCCCTGCGCACCCTGGCGTCCTTCTTCGACAAGGACTGGTTCACGCCCATGGACACGAACCACCCCGACGCCGCGGCGGCCATGCTGCACGGCGAGCTCGGCATGGTGCCCTGCGGCACCTGGCTCGGCTCCACCCTTCAGGCCGCGGGCGGCAAGCCCGGCAAGAACCTCGGCGCCTTCGTGCTCCCCATGGCCGACCCGAAGGCCAGGCCCAGCGTCATCTTCGAGTCCAGCGCCCTCGTCGCCACCGTCAAGGGCCCCGACCACGAGGAGGCGCTGCGGGCCACCGGCGCCTGGCTGCACCCCACGGTCATGAAGGCCTTCTCGCACACCCTCCAGGACGGCTGCCCCAACCCGGAGGTCGAGGCCGCCAACCCCGTCATCGAAGGGCTCGCGAAGAAGGTCCGCGGCGACAAGCTGTGGCTGCTCAACCGCTTCTGGGAACAGGGCCCGCCCGAACTGGTCGAGGCGACCGTCGACGACCTCGCCGGCTTCCTGCTGAACCCGTCCTCGTACCGCACGACGCTGCGCACCATGCAGGACCGCGCCGACGACGCCTGGCAGGTGTGGCGGGAGGCGGAGAAGACATGACCGGGACCGCGACCCCCGCGCACGGCACCGCGCGGCCCGCGCGGACGCGCCGCAGGGTGCCGACCCGCACCCCGCACCAGGCCGCGAGGGCGGGCGGCGGCAGGCTCGGCGGCCCCCTCGCCGCCCTGCCCTGGGCGCTGCCCGCCTTCGCCTTCGTCGGTGTCCTGTTCGTCTATCCGTTCTTCCGCAGCGTCTACGGCAGCTTCTTCGAGGACAACGGCTTCACGAGCAGCTTCACCGGCTGGGACAACTACGCGCGCCTCGCCGACGACCCGATCTTCGGCCGTTCGGTGCTCAACACCCTGATGTGGGTGGGCGGAACGCTGCTCCTGCCCGTCCTCGCCGGGCTCCTCATCGCCGTCGCCACCCACCGCATGCGGTTCGGCGCCGCCGCGCAGCTGATCATCGTGCTGCCGTACGCCATCTCCGCCACCGCCACCGCCGTCGTCTGGTACTTCATGCTGACGTCCGAGGGCGCGGTCAACCAGGTGCTGCGCGCCATCGGCCTGGACGGGCTCGCGCGCTCCTGGCTCCTGGAGTGGCCGCAGAACACCCTGTCGATGATCGTCGCGAGTACCTGGCAGGCGACCGGACTGAACGTCGTCCTCTTCGCGATCGGCCTGCGGGCCATCCCGCGGGAGACGGTCGAGGCCGCCGAACTCGACGGGGCGAGCGGCTGGCGGATGTTCCGGCACATCACGCTGCCCGGGCTGCGCGCCGTGACCGTCGTGGTGGTCGGCATGGCCGTCGTCAACAGCTTCAAGGCGTTCGACATGATCTGGATCCTCACCCAGGGCGGCCCCTCCCGCTCCTCCGAGACCCTCGCGCTGAGCATGTACCGCGAGACGTTCCGGCTCTTCCACGTCGGCTACGGCTCGGCCATCGCGCTCGTCCTCACCGTGATCGTCGTCGCCTCGTCCTGGCTGTACCTGCGCCGCCAGATGCCCGACGCCCACACGGCACAGAGCTGAGGAGGTGAGTCTCTTGGGACGTGCGGTACGCAACGTCTTCGTCGCCGGATGCGTGGTGCTCTGGCTGGCACCCCTGTACCTGCTGACCGTCAACGCCCTGACGCCCGCGGCCGACTACGGCGGCAGGCCCAGCTGGCGCTTCCAGGGCTTCGACCTGCTGGACAACGCCAAAACGGCCTGGCAGGTGGCGGGCATCGGCGACAGCTTCCGGTCCTCGCTCCTGTACGCCGTGGTCTGCGGCCTGGTGGCGGTCCTGGTGGCCGCCATGGCGGCGTTCGCCGTCGTCGTCCTGCCGATTCCGAAGCCCGCCTTCTGGTTCTGGCTGATCTACTCCGGCACGCTCTTCCCGCTCCAGATCATCCTCGCACCGCTCTTCGGCCTGTACGCGGACGCCGGCCTGTACGACACCAGGCTCGGCCTGATGCTGGTGTACGCGGCGTGGGCGGTGCCCTTCGCGTTCTTCCTGATCCGCAACCAGATGACCACCATGCCACCGGAGCTGACGGAGGCCGCGCTGATCGACGGCGCCTCCTTCCACAGGATCTTCTGGCGCATCCACCTGCCGCTGATGAAGGCGGGCCTCGGCGCGGCCTTCCTCTTCCAGTTCACGGCCGTCTGGAACGACCTGCTCCTCGGCATCACCCTCAGCCGGAGCCCCGAGGTCCAGCCGGTCATGGCCACCCTGGCCACGCTCAACAAGGCCTACTCCACGACGGGCCCACCCGTGATCCTGGCCGGCGCGCTGATCGTGTCCGTGCCGACCCTCGTCCTCTTCCTGCTCTTCCGCGGCCTGTTCCTGCGCGGCATCACCGCCTCCGCCCGCTGACCCGACACACCCCCACCGGGAGAGATCCGCATGACGACACGGGCTCTGGTCCGCACCACCGACTGGGACGACGACCGGATCCGCGACAGCCTGCGCGCCGGCGTGGTCGGCGCGGAGGGCACCCTCGCGGACGGCACCGCCCTGCGGCTCACCGAGGAACCCCTCATGCGCCACGCGGACGACGGCACGCTGCTCCAGTCGCTGCGCGTCGAGCCCGTCAACGGCACCCAGCTGCCGGGGGAGTTGAGCGTACGTACCGAGTCCGGTACGGCCCTGCGCTGCGAGCGTGTCGCCGGGCCCGGCAACTCCGTACGGCTGCTGCTGCCCGCCGTCGACACGGCGACCCGCGTCACCGTCGCCCTCCCCGACGGGCGCGACGGCATCGACGTACACCTCACCCCGCAGCGCCGCTGGACCCTGCACCTGATCCACCACTCCCACCTCGACATCGGCTACACCGACCCCCAGGGCACCGTCCTCGCCGAGCACCTCTCCTTCCTCGACTCCTGCCTGGAGCTCACCCGCGCCACCGACGACTGGCCCGCCGAGTCCCGGTTCCGGTGGTGCGTCGAGTCGCTGTGGTCCTTCCAGCAGTGGGCGAGGGCCCGGCCCGCCGAGCAGGTCGACGAGTTCGTGCGCAGGGTCCGCGAGGGCCGCATCGAGCTGACCGCGCTCCCCTTCAACCTGCACACCGAGACCTGCTCCACGGACGAACTGCACGAACTCCTGCGCACGGCCCGCGCCGTGCGCGACGAACACGGCGTCGAGTTCACCTCCGCCATGCAGACCGACGTACCCGGCGCCGTCGTCGGTCTTGTCGACGCGCTGGCCTCGGCGGGCGTCAAGTACCTCTCCGTCGCCCACAACTGGGCCGGGCGCTCCGTCCCCCACCTGGTCGGCGGCGAGAAGCTGCCCCGCCTCTTCCGCTGGCGCGCGCCGAGCGGCAACAGCGTCCTGGTGTGGGTCACCGACACCCCGCACGGCCTCGCCTACATGGAAGGCCCGCTCCTCGGCTTCGACACCGGCTACGCGGACGTCGACGACCTGCTGCCCGCCTACCTGACCTCCCTCGCCACCCACCCCTACCCCTACCGCGGCGGCATCTTCGGCTGGGCCATGGACCGCACGGAGGTCAAACGCGAGCCCTACCCCTGGGACGTGCTCCACCTGCGCGTCCAGGGCAAGTTCGGCGACAACGCGCCGCCCCGCCGCGTCATCGCCGACACCGTCCGCCGCTGGAACGACACCTGGGCCTTCCCCCGGCTGCGGCTCTCCCGCAACGAGGACTTCTTCACCGACGCCGAGGCCCGGCTCGGCGACGAGATCCGCACCTTCGAGGGCGACTGGACCGACTGGTGGGTCGACGGGGTCGGGTCGGGGGCGCGCCCGCTCTCCCTGGCCAGGACCGCCCAGTCCGTGGTCGCCGACGCCCAGACCATCGGCGCGTTCGCCGCCCTCCTCGGCGCCACGGGGGCCGAGGACGACAGCAGGGACGCCGCCGGGGTCTACGAAGCGGTGTCGCTCTTCGACGAGCACACCTGGGGCGCCGGCGACCCGTGGACCCACGGCGACGAGGGCGGCCACTCCGGAGAACACCAGTGGCACTGGAAGTACGGGCAGGCGATGCGCGCCCACGACGACGGCAACGCGCTCCTCGCCCGCGCGAGCGCCCGCCTCGGCCAGCGGCTCGCCGCCTCACCGGACGCGGCGGCCACGTACCACGTCGTCAACACCTGCTCATGGCCGCGCACCGACGTCGTCCGCGTCTTCCTGCCCGAGAGCACCGTGCCGCTCAACCGGCCGGTCACCGTCCGCGACGCCCGCGACGGGCGGCGGCTCGCCCACGAGGAGGAGCGGCAGACCAACGACGACCACCGCGACGCGGGACGCTTCCTCCTCGTCCGCGTCGACGACGTGCCGCCCGCCGGATCGGTCCGCCTGGACATCGTCGTCACCGCCACCGGGAGCGACCAGGCGCCGGAGGAGGCGACGGTGAAGGCCGCCACCGGCTGGAACCCGACCGGCGGCACCGAACGCGAGGACCCCGCCGAGTCCGCGGCGGAAGCGCTCGCCCACCCCGACCCGACCCTCCTGGAGAACGAGCACCTCGCCGTCCGCGTGGACCTCGCACACGCCTGCGTCGCGTCGGTCACCGACAAGAGGACCGGCCGCGAACTCGTCCGCGCCGACCCCGTCGTCGGCTTCAACGGCTACGTCCACGACAGCTACACCACCGCGGGCGCCTTCAACCACAACTCCAGCCGCACCACCGCATCCGACCGCCTCGAACACCTCGGCACCCGCGCCGTCGCCCCGCCCGCCGCGCTCATCGCCCGCCGCTCCACCGCCACCGCCGAGACGATCACGTACGAGACCCGCCCGGCCGGCGCCAACCGGCTGCGCACCATGCTCACCCTCCCGCACGGCGTGCCCCGCCTCGACATCGAGAACCGCCTCGACAAGGACGCCCGCCTCGGCAAGGAGAGCGCCTACTTCGCCTTCCCCTTCGCCTTCGACGACCCGGTCGTCCGCATGGAGGCCTCGGGCGGCGCGACAGGCAGCGGACTGCCGGTGGTGCCCGGCTCCGCCCTGCACATGAGAGCCGTGCGCCGCTGGGTGACCCTGGGCGACGACGGCCTGACGGTGGCCTGGTCCACGCAGGACGCACCGCTCGTGCAGTTCGGCAACATCGCCCTGCCCTACGCGCCGTTCCCGAAGACCATGGACCACGACGAGCCCGCCACCGTCTACTCCTGGATCCACAACAACCTGTGGGACACCAACTTCCCCAGCGAACAGGGCTTCGAGTTCACCTACCGCTACAGCCTCGCCTGCGGCCCCGGTACCAGCGGCGCCGGAGCCGGCGGCCTCGGTCCGCGAACGGCCGCCGCCTGGAGCCGCCCGATGCGCGCCGTCCGAGCCAGGGGGAGCTCGGACGGCGCGCCGGCCCCCCACGACCTGTGCTGCTTCGTCGAGATCGACGACCCGCGCGTCCGCCTCGTCGGCGCCACCACACCGCGCCCCGGCCACGTCCTGCTGCGCCTCCAGTCGTTCGCGGAGCAGCCGGTGGCCTGCCGGATCCACGCCCGCTTCCCGGTCGCCGCCGCACACCGGGCGGACTTCCTCGGCACCCCCGCCGGTGAACTGGCGTGCACCGACGGCGAGGTGACGCTCGACGTGCCCACGCTCGGCACGACAGCCGTGCTCTTCCAGCGGACCACCCACGTCGCCGGACCGACCGGCGACACCTCACCTCCCGATCCCTCCGTACGCCCCTGAAATCCGCCCCCGAGCGTTGTTCCCGTACGTCCGCGCGAAGGAGAACGTGTGTACCGGCTCGACCCGCGCTACGCCCCCGCGCCCGGGGCCGTCCTCGCCACCGGCTGGCAGGCCGTCGCCGCACAACTGCCCCCGGGCCCCCTCACCGTCGCCGTGGACGGCCCGCCGACGGTGGACTGGGACGCCCTCGCCGCCGCCCTGACGGCGGAGCTGACCGCACGCGGCACCGCCGTGCGGGCCCTGGACCTGCGCGCCCACCACGCCCCGCCCACCGCGGTGCGCCACCGCACCGAATCCGCGCAGGACGCCACCGACCCCTACTACGCCAAGCTCGCCGAGAACCCCCTCCGCGACTTCTTCGACGACCTCCCGCGGCCGCGCCGGCCCACCGGCCGCGACGTGCTGCTCGTGCACGGCCCGGGCGCCGCGCTCCTTCCGCACGACCTGCTCTGGTACGCCGACCTGCCCAAGCGCCACGCCGAGGCGGCCGTCGCCGCGGGCACCGGCCACAACCTCGGACTCCCGCACGAGAACGGAGAGCTGCGGCGGCTCTTCTACATCGACTGGCCCGTCCTCGACCGCCACCGGGACGCCCTCGCCCCCCGCCTCGACGCCTGGCTCGACACGCAGGACCCCGGACGGCCCACGTACATCGACGGCACCGGCCTGCGCGCCACCCTCACGGGCCTCGCCCGCCGCCCCGTGCGCACCCGCCCCTACTTCAACTCCACACCCTGGGGCGGCCACTGGGCCCAGCGCAGGCTCGGCTTCGACCCTACGGCCCGCAACACCGCCCTCGGCTACGAACTCATCGCCCCGGAGGCGGGCGTCCTCATCGGCACCCACTCCGGCCGACAAGCCGAGATCCCCTTCCAACTGCTGTGCGTGCTGCACCCCGCGGCGATGCTCGGCCCGCCCGTGACGGCCCGCTTCGGCACCTCCTTCCCGATCCGCTTCGACTACCTCGACACCGTCGACGGCGGCGACCTCTCCGTGCACTGCCACCCCAAGGAGCGGTACATGAGGGAGCGGTTCGGCTGGCCCTACACACAGCACGAGACGTACTACATGACCCTCGGCGGCCCGGACACCCGCGTCTTCCTCGGCCTGCGCGAAGACGCCGACCTGGACCTCTTCCGCAAGGAGATCGAGGAGGCCGCCCACGACGGGATCCCCATGGACCCCGAGGACCACGTCATGACCTTCCCCGCCGAACAGGGCCGCCTCTTCATGATCCCCGCCGGCACCCCGCACGCGAGCGGCGCCGGGAACGTCGTCCTGGAGATCAGCGCCACCCCCTACCTCTACTCCCTCCGCTTCTACGACTGGCTGCGGCCCGACGCCGACGGCCGGCCCCGCCCCCTCCCTTACACACACGGCCTCGCCAACCTGGAGTCCGGCCGCCGCGGCGACGCCGTCGCACACGACCTGATCCAGGAACCGCGCACCCTGCGCACCGGAAGCGGCTGGCGCGAGGAACTCCTGGGCGCGCTGGACGAGATGTTCTACGAAGTGCGGCGGTACGCCCTCGACGCGGACGCCGAGGCCGACGACGACACGGCGGACCGCTTCCACGTCCTGAACGTGGTGGAGGGCGAGGGCGTCATGCTGAGCACGGCGGCGGGGGAGCGGCACACCCTCTCCCTGGCGGAGACGCTGACGGTCCCGGCGGCGGTCGGCCCCTACCGGCTGGCGGCGATCGGCGACACCCCCGTCAAGGTCGTCAAGGCGCTGGTGCGCCCGTGAGGCCGCCGCAGGGCAGACCCGTCCTCGAACTCGGCGGCACCCACGTGGCCGCCGCCCTCGTGGACCCCGGCACGGCGACCGTGACCCGGCGCGTGCGCAGGCCCGTCCACACCCGGGGCACCGCGGAGCACGTACTGGGCGGGCTCGTCCGCTGCGCCGGAGAGCTGGACGCCCCGGCCGGACAGGTGTGGGGCGTCGCCGTGCCAGGACCCTTCGACTACGACAAGGGCATCGCGCGCTTCGAGGGCGTCGGAAAGTTCGACGACCTGTACGGCGTCGACGTACGCGCGGTGCTCCTCGACGGGGTGTGGCCGCGCCCCGCCGGCACGGTCTTCCTCAACGACGCCCACGCCTTCCTCCTCGGCGAGTGGCTCGCGGGCGCCGCACACGGCCACCGGCGATGCGTGGGCATCACCCTCGGGACCGGTGTGGGCTCCGCCTTCCTCGCCGCCGGCGACGTGCAGCACGAAGGCCCCGGCGTACCGCCGCAGGGCCGCATCGACCTCGTCGAGGCGGGCGGCAGACCGCTGGAGGACTCGGTGTCCCGGCGCGCGATCCTGGCGCGCTACACACATGGGGATGAGGACGCGGACCGCAGGGACGGCGAGCACGTGCCACCGGACCTGGACGTGCGGGAGATCGCTGCGCGGGCGCGAGCCGGGGAACGGCGTGCGCGGCGCGTGCTCGACGAGGCCTTCACCACCCTCGGCACCGTCCTCGCCCCGCATGTGCGCGCCTTCGACGCGAGCGTGCTCGTCGTCGGCGGCGCCATGGCCGCGTCCTGGGACTTGCTCCGCCCCGCGCTCCGCCGCGGCCTGGGGGATACTCCCGTCACGCTGCGGCCCGCGGGGCTCGGCGCGGAGGCGGCGCTCGTCGGGGCGGCGGCACACGCGGCCGCCGTTCCCTGACCCGCCGCACCCCGAACCGCCGCGCCCGAGCCACCGCGTCCGGGCGGCGCGCCGAACGGAACGGAAGGACGTCCGCACCATGCCCGCACCGCACGACCCGCGCGGCGGCCGGCCACCGCGCGACCTCAAGAGCGGTCAGCCGACGCTCCGGGACGTCGCCGAACGCGCCGGGGTCAGTGCGATGACGGCGTCACGGGTCCTCCGCGACGACCCGCAGGTGCTGCCCGCCACCCGCGAGCGGGTGCGGGCGGCCGCCGAAGCCCTCGGCTACCGCCCCAACGAGGTCGCCCGCAGCCTCCGGCTCGGTCGCGGCACCGGCCTGGTCGGCCTCGTCGTCACCAACCTCGCCAACCCCTTCTACTCACGCCTCGCACTCGGCGTCGACTCCGTGGCCGCCGAGCACGGCCTGAAGACGGTCATCGGCAACACGGGCCAGGACACCGATGTCGAACGCGGTCTCGTCGCCGATCTGCTGGCCCGCCGCGTCGACGGCATCATCGCCGTGCCCGCGGGCGCCGACCAGCGCCACCTCGCCGCCGCGGTGGCCGACGGCGTGCCGGTGGTCCTCGCCAGCCGTCCGCCCGAGGGCTTCGCGGCGGACTGCGTCCTGGTCGACGACTTCGGCGGCGCCCGCGACGCCACCGCCCGCCTCCTGGAGCGCGGCCACCGCCGCATCGGCTTCCTCGGCTCCCCGCCCGCCGTCCACACCGGCACCGAACGGCTCCGCGGCTACGCGGCGGCCCTCGCATCGGCGGGCCTCACCGTCGACCCACGCCTCGTACGCCAGGGCCAGACCGAACCGCACGAGGCCACGCGCGCCGCGGCCGGGCTCCTCGCGCTCCCCGAACCGCCGACCGCGCTGTTCTGCTCCAACAACCGCAACACGATAGGGGCGTTCCGCGCCCTGCGGGCCACCGACGTCCGGGCCGACGGCGGCGCGCACGTCGCCCTCGCGGGCTTCGACGACTTCGAACTGGCCGACGCGCTCGGGCTGCCCCTGACACTCGTCGCGTACGACAGCGACGAGGTCGGCCGTGCGGCGGGCCGCCTCCTCGCCGGTCGGCTGCACGCCGCGGCCGCGGAACCACCGCGCCAGATCGTGGTCCCGACCAGCCTCGTGGAGTACGGAACTTGATGCCGTAGGGGAGTACGGAACTTGATGCCGTAGGGCGGAACGGTTCCGGGTGGGCCGTACGTTGAGCAGGGCGGTGCCACACCGTGCGCACCCGAAGGGACATCCGGGGAGAGCCGTGGGGACGGGGGCAGGCGTGGCGCAGCAGAGCCGTTCCGCGCGCCTGGCCGCGTCCGCGCTGTCCCTCGTCGTCACGGTCCTCGCCCTCTTCGTCCCCTCCGCCCCGGCGTACGGGACGGCGGGCGACGCGCCGCTCACCCGGCACACCGTGGCGGCCCACGCAGGCGAGCCGGCCGGGCCGCACGACGTGCCGGCACTCCACGTCGCCCTCGCACACCGCCCGGACGCCCACATACCGGGCCCGCAGCCGGCCGGCCCCGCGCAGTCGGCCGTCGACACGGCGCCGCACCGCGCCCTGGGCGGACCCGACACCCGCCCCGCCACCGCGCCCGCCCCACCGCGACGGCCCCTCGCCCCCGCCGCCCCGCGCGCACCGCCCCACCGATGAGCACGCAGACCGTCCCCGGCGCCTGACCGGCGCACCGCATCCGCGACGCCCGGTCACGCGTCCCTCCGTCCTGCCCTCATCGTGGAGAACCCATGTCCCGCCCAGCCCTGTGGCGGGCGATCGTCGCGCTCGCGGTCGTCGCCCTGTCCCTGTACATCGCCCTCACCCAAACCGCTCGCCTCGGCCTCGATCTTCGGGGCGGCACCCAGATCGTCCTGGAGACCAAGGACTCACCCACCGTCAAGGCGGACGCCGCGTCCACCGACCGCGCCCTGGAAGTGCTCAGGCAGCGCGTCGACGCCCTCGGCGTCTCCGAACCCGGCATCGCACGCTCCGGCGAGAAACGCATCATCGTCGAGCTGCCCGGCGTACAGGATCCGCGGAAGGCGGCCGACGTCATCGGCCGCACCGCCCAGCTGACGGTCCACCCGGTGACGGGGGAGTCCGCCCGAAAGGGCACGGCGAAGCCCGCCGCCGACGGCTCACGCACGCTCCCCGACCCCGACCGGCCCGGCAACCACCTCACGCTCGGCCCGACCGCGCTGACCGGTGAGGGCGTCAAGGACGCCGAGGCCACCCTCGACCAGCAGACGCTCTCCGGGTGGCTGGTCACGCTCGACTTCCGCAAGGACGCGGGCGACACCTGGGCGCGGCTCACCGGCGAGGCGGCCTGCGCGCCGCAAGGCGCCCCGGAGCGGCGCGTCGCCATCACCCTCGACGGCAAGATCATCTCTGCGCCCGGCGTGAACGAGGGCGTCGCCTGCAAGACCGGCATCACCGGCGGGACCACGCAGATCACCGGCGGCTTCGACCAGTCCGAGGCCCGCGACCTCGCCGCCCTCGTCAAGGGCGGCGCCCTGCCCGTGCCCGTGGACATCATCGAACAACGCACGGTCGGCCCGACGCTCGGCGCCGACGCCATCGAGGCCAGCACCTGGGCCGCCCTCATCGGCATCGCCCTGACCGCGCTGTTCATCACCGTGATCTACCGGCTCCTGGGCGCGCTCGCCGCCGTCGCCCTCGCGCTGTACGGCCTCATCTCGTACGCCGCCCTGGTGGCGCTCGGCGCGACGCTCACCCTGCCCGGCCTCGCCGGGTTCGTCCTCGCCATCGGCATGGCCGTCGACGCCAACGTGCTCGTCTTCGAACGCGCCAGGGAGGACTACCTCGCCGTCCGCTCGACCGACCTGAACAAACCCCTGCGTACGGGCTTCTCCAAGGCATGGAGCGCGGTCGTCGACTCGAACGTGACGACGCTGCTCGCCGCCGGCCTGCTGTTCTTCTTCGCCACCGGACCGGTCAAGGGCTTCGGCATCACCCTGTGCATCGGCGTCCTCGCGTCGATGGTCACCGCGCTCGTCATCACCCGGGTCCTCGCCGACTTCGCCGTCGGACGGAGCCTCGTGCGCAAGCGGCCCGCTTGGACGGGCATCGCCACCACGGGCCGCGTCCGCACCTGGCTGGCCCGCAGGAACCCGAACCTGGTGCGCCACCGGCGCCGGTGGCTCGGCGCCAGCGCGCTCCTGGTCGTCGTGGCCGTCGCGGGCATCGTGCTGCGCGGCCTGGAGTTCGGTGTCGAGTTCACCGGCGGCCGTCTCGTCGAGTACAGCACCAGCAGGCCCGTCGACGCCGACACCGCCCGCGGCGCCGTCTCCGACGCGGGCTTCCCGCGCGCGGTGGTGCAGGAGTCCGGCGAGGGCGACATCACCGTCCGCACCGAACGGCTGACCGACGCCGAGCAGCAGCGCGTCAAGGAGGCCCTGGCGGGGCCGGGCGGCACGGTCACCGTCGAGCGCGACGAGATGATCGGCCCGAGCCTCGGCAGCGAACTGCGCGAGAAGGCGCTCATCGCCCTGGGCATCGCCGTCGCCGCCCAGCTGATCTACCTCAGCGTACGTTTCCGCTGGACCCTCGCGGCGGCGGCCGTGTCGGCGATGGTCCACGACGTGCTGCTCGTGGTGGGCCTGTTCGCCTGGCTCGGCAAGCCCGTCGACAGCGTCTTCCTCGCCGCCCTGCTCACCGTCATCGGCTACTCCGTCAACGACACGGTCGTCGTCTTCGACCGCGTGCGCGAGGCACGCCGCCGCGATCCGCGCGGCGATCTGCCGGCGCTCGCCAACCGGGCCGTCGTGCAGACGCTGCCGCGCACCGTCAACACCGGCATGGGCGCGCTGTTCATCCTGACGGCCCTCGCGGTGCTCGGCGGCGACTCGCTCGCGGACTTCTCGCTGGCGCTGATCGCCGGGGTCCTGATCGGCGTGGCCTCCACCGTCTTCACGGCCGTGCCGATCGCCCTCGCACTCGAACGCCGCAACCCGGCGCCGCCGCCCGCGCGCACGCGCCGGCCGGGCGGTCCGGGTGGTCCGAGCGGCCCGGAAGAGGCGCAGGACGAGTACAGCCCGTTGGAGGCGCGGCGGCGGAGGGAGCGGGGGACGGGGGCGGTCGTGTAGGCGAACGTGTCTCTCCGTGTGAGGTGATGATATGTAGCTTAATGTGGCCATATGGTCACAAAAAGAAATGTATCTGTAAGGCGTAGCCGCCTGTCGGCTTCGCGGGGTGCGACTCTCATGTGTGCCGCGGTCGCGGCGGGTGCCCTGCTCACCGGCTGCGGCAACGACGACGGCGGCGGCGCCGCGAAAACCGACGCTTCCGAGGCCGGTCGGGCGGCGTCGCCCAGCACCTCGGCGGACGGCGCCCTCACGGACGACCAGGCCGAGCGCAAGGCCCTCGTCCCCAAGGCGAAGGTCGGCTACGACGACGCGCTGAAGAGCGCGCTGGCGACGGTCGACAAGTCGAAGCCGGTCTCGATCGAGCTCAAGGGCACGCCCGACGCCCCGCATTGGGAGGCCGAGGTGGCCACCGACGACGGCACCCCGCACTCCGTACGCGTCGACGCGGTCACCGGCAAGGCCGACAAGCCCCAGGCCGACAAGGACCAGGACGCCGACGACAAGCGACAGCTCGCGGACTGGCTGAAGAAGGCGACCGTGACGCCGGAGCAGGCCGTGGAGACCGCCACGGACAAGAAGAAGGGCACCGTCACCTCCGTCGAGCTCGACGACTCCGACAAGGACCGCACGGTGCTGTGGTCCGTCGACGTCGTGACCACCGACGACTGGAACAAGACGACCTTCGACGTCGACGCGACCAACCGCAAGATCCTGCGGGAGCACGTCGACAAGGACTGAGCGACCGCACGGGTGCCCCCGTGTGGAACTCCGCGGGCTGGTAAGGCGTTGGCAAAGTGGCGCGCGCCCGCGCGCCGACCAGCGAACAGCAGTCGAGGTGGCACGGATGGCGATGTGGGACCGGATCAAGGACCAGGCCAAGGGTCTGCAGCAGTCGCAGGGGACGCGGAGCTCCGGCGGCCACGGACGGCCGGGTTCCGGGTCCGGCGGGGGATCGAAGGCTCAGCTCGTGGGTGTGCTCAAGACCCAGCTCGCCTCGCTCAAGACGGAGCTCAAGAGCGGCGCCTACCGCGACGCCAGCATGGCCATGTGCGCCCTGGTCGCCGCCGCTGACGGGTCGGTCGACCCGGCCGAGCGCCAGCACGTCGAGTCACTGATCGTGCAGAACGACGTTCTGCAGAACTTCCCGCCGGACCAGCTCCGCCAGCGGTTCAACAAGCACGTCGACCAGCTGACGGTCAATTTCCAGCAGGGCAAGGCCGAGGCCATGCAGGAGATCGCCAAGGCCGCCAAGAAGCCGATGGAGGCGAAGGCGGTCGTGCAGACGGGCTTCGTCGTCGCCGGCGCCGACGGGTACATCGCCCCCGCCGAGGAGCAGGTCCTGCGGGAAGCGTGCGCGGCACTCGGCGTGTCACCGCAGGAGTTCGGCCTCTGATCGTAGGGGTTAGGCCGCCTCGACCGCGTCCAGCGCCGGGGCGATGACCTCGAAGGCCCGGTCGAGCAGCTCGGCCGGGTCCTCGGCGCCGTCGCTGCCGCTCCACCGCGTCAGCACGGCGTCGAACGCCGTCAGGGCCATCCCCGCGGCCAGCCGCGGATACAGGTCGGTCCCGGGGTCGCGCCCGGTGCGGCGCCCCATCTCCTCCGTCAAATCGCCGCGCCACTGCTCCTGCCGCTCCAGGAAGCGGGCCAGCAGGGCCGGGGTCCGCAGGATCAGCTGCACCACGCTCAGCGCGCGCTCGAAGTGGTCGGAGCAGGCGGCGAGCGGAACCTTGACGGCGTGCAGCAGCGCCACCGAGGGGCGCTCATCGGCGGGGCGGTCCGCCAGCTCCCCGCGCATGCCGATGCCCATGTCGGCGAGGAACTGGACGACCACGTCCTCCTTGGACGCGAAGTACCGGAAGAACGTGCGCCGGGACACGCCGGCGGTGGTCACGATCTCGTCGATGGTGACCGCTTCGTACCCCTTCCGTGCCAGCAACTGAAGCGCGGACTCGGTCAGTTCGTCCGAGACGAGCCGACGCTTGCGCTCGGCCAGGGTCAGGGGAGGGCGGGAAGTCACCACGTCATCGTACATGTCGGGCGTTCGAATGCCCTCCGTGGCGCTCAAGCGCCGCCATGGCATCCCATGCCACTTCTGGCGAGGGATGCGACATGGCGGCGCTGTCCCGTGAGCGGGCCTGAGCCGCCCCTCAGAGCTTGCGCCAGCGCGCGTTCGCCCAGGAGAAGAGGCCGAAGGCGGCGAGGCCGAGCGCGATCAGCGCGAGCAGCCAGGGCCCGGCGGCGGTGTCGGCGAAGGAGCGCAGGGTGTTGTCGATGCCCTTCGCCTCGCCCGGCTTGTGGCGCAGCGCCGCCGCGATGGCGAAGCCGCCCGCGACGGCGAACACCACGCCTCGCGTCGTGCCGCCCGCGATGCCGACGACGTCGACGCCCCGGCGCACCTGCCGGGACATCGCGCCCATCCGCAGCTTGTCGTGGAACTTGCGCAACAGGGCCCGTCCGGCGATCCAAAGCCCCGCCACGATGACGCCCGCGCCTGCCACGGCGACGATCCACTTCCCGCCCGGCCAGTCGAGCACCTTCGCTGTCGCGTCCTGTGTCTGCCGGTCGCTGGAGCCGCTGCCGCTGCCCTTGTCGCCCGCGGCGTAGGCGAGGATGGAGTACGCGACGAAGGTGTAGAAGAGGAAACGCGCGCCGGCCAGCGCCCGCTTGTGCGCGGCGTCGCCGTCCGGCCCCGCCTGCCCGAAGAAGACCTCGGAGAGCCGCCACAGGGCCATCCCCGCGAGGGCGATGCCGAGCAGCCACAGGAGTACGTTCCCGAAGGGCTTCTCCGCGAGCTCCGCGAGAGCGCCGCCGCGGTCGGCCTGGCGGCCGCCGTTGCCGTCGGAGAAGGCGATGCGCAGGGCCAGCGCGCCGACGAGGAGATACAGCACGCCGCGCCCGACGAACCCGGCACGTGCCACCGCTGCTACGCCGCGCCCCTTGGCCGCCCGCCGTGCCTTGCTCTTGCCGCGGGTCGCGGCCGACGGGAGACGCATGTCGGGGAGGCGTATGGAGGGAAGATGCATGTCGTCCGAATGCCCGGATCGCTCCGGCTCATGCCCCGGGCCGCATCAGCGGAACCCGCTGCGGGCACCGGCGCGCGTGCAGGGAATCGGCGCGCCGGCCGGGATGGTGAAGACCCGGTCGAGAGAGGTGATGCGCAGCAGCCGCCGGTTGCGCGCGCTGCCGGGCACGAGCCACAGGGTGCCGCGGTCGAGGATCACTTGGTTCCGGATGCGCACCAGCAGCCGCAGGCCGCCGGCGTCCATGAACGTCACTCCCCGAAGGTCCGCGACGACCCGCGGGCCGGCCCGGTCGAGGAGTGCCGTGACGCGGGGAGAGAGCTCCTGGTCGGCCCAGGCGTCCAGCTCGCCCCAAAACGCAAGGACATCAGTGCCGTTCACCACGCGGTGGCGCAGGCCGAAGGTGAAGTCGGCGGTGCCCGTATCCCAGTCCAGCAGTGTCTCTTTCCCTTCACGGAGAGTAGTCGTACCGGCGATGGCGTGGCGTGCGATGACCGGCGCCGGACGCCATCGAGTCCTGGGCGGCACCGAGGTCACGAGTCAATCGTTCCCGCTCAGAGCCGTTCTTACCCTCATAGGACGATAGGATTAGCGAGCGAAAGAAACTGATGGGGCGTCAACTCTATGACTACTGAGAGTAGTCACGGTGGTGGGCCCGTCTATGGAGCCGCGCGGAATGCCCGGCGGTAAACGCCCGGTGTCGTCCCGAGGGCCCGCAGGAAACGCCTGCGCAGATTGGTCGCCGAGGAGAGCCCGGCACGCCGCGCCACCGCGTCGAGCGGAAGATCGGTGGACTCCAGCAACTCCCGCGCGACGCCGACGCGTTGGCTCAGCAGCCACTGACCGGGGCTGACACCCAGCTGGTCGGCGAAACGGCGCGCCAGCGTGCGCACCGAGACACCCGCGTGCGCCGCCAGCTCCTCGACGCCGACCGGCTCGGCCAGACGCTCCGAGGCCCACGCGAGGAGCGGCGCCAGCGAACCGTCGAACTGGGCGGGGTGCGGCGGGGCCGCGTACTGCAACTGACCGCCCTCGCGATGGGGCGGCATCACCATGTTCCGCGCGACGTGCGCGGCGTACCGGGCGCCCTGGTCGGCGCGGACCAGGTGCAGACACAGGTCGATGCCCGCGCCGGATCCCGCGCTGGTGGCCACGTCCCCGTGATCCACGTAGAGCACGTCGGGATCGAGCCGGACGGCCGGGAAGCGCGCGGCCAGTTCGTCCGCGAGGGCCCAGTGCGTGGTCGCGCGCCGGCCGTCGAGGAGCCCCGCGTGTGCCAGCACGAAGGCGCCCGAGCAGATGCTGACCACCCGCGCCCCGCGGTCGTGCGCGGCGCGCAGCGCACGCAGCACGGCGGGGGAGGGGGTCTCGGCGGTGGGCTGCCAGCCGGGGACGACCACGGTGTCGGCCCGGTCGAGCGCGTCCAGGCCGTCGGTCACGACCATGTCGTACCCGGCGCGCGTGCCCACGGGGCCGGGGCGCTCGGCGCACACACCGAACGAGTACCGCCGCGCGATCCCGCGCCGCTCGATGCCGAACACCTCGGCCGCGCAGGCGAGTTCGAACGTCGACTGGGGAGCGTGCACGAGCGCGACGACATGATGCATGGCAGAAAAATACCTCGCCATGACTATTCAGACACTCGGCGGGACGCCGACGGTCGGGAAGGCTGGCGCCATGACGCCAGAGACGACTGAGACGGCTGAGATGACAGAGACGACTGTTTCGACAGCGACGGCAGAGATGGCAGAACAGAACACCGCACCCGGTTACGTCTGGTCGACCGTGCACGACGCCCCCACCCGCGAACTCTTCCCCGGCATCCGCCTGCGCCCCCTGTGGAAGGGCGGCAACGGCGCGAGCGCCCAAGTCCTCGAGATGGACCCGCACTCCCGCTGGGAGGGCATCGACGTGCACGAGCCGGGACCCGAGGAGGTCTACGTCGTCTCCGGGGTCTTCAACGACGGTGAACGCGACTACCCCGCGGGCTCGTTCATCCACGCGCCCGCCGGCTCCTCGCACATCCCGCAGACGACCACCGGCTGCACACTCTTCGTCTTCTACCCGGAGGGGTAGCCCGCTTCTACCCGGAGGGGTAGCCTGCGCCGACGAAGCCGTGGTCCCGCTCCCGCTCCACCGGGAGCCACAGCTCGGCGTCCGCCGTGGACTTGTCGGGCGACAGCCGCGTACGCAGGATCTCCGGGCCGGGCCGGCTGCGGTACGGGTTCGAGGGGAACCACTCCGTGAACACGTCCCGCCACAGGTGCTGGATGGCATCGGGGACGGGACCCGACGCCGAGAACACCGCCCACGTCCCGGCCGGGACGTGCAGTACGGCCGCGCCATCGGGAGCGGCCGCGGACGTGATCACCCCGTGGTAGTAGTCGAGTTCGGTGCCTTCGGCGCGGCTCGGGTCCAGGCCGTCGCAGACGGCGAGGATGCCCCGCGGCTCCTGGTCCGACAGCTGCTCCAGGCGCGCCACGTCCGCCGCCGCGATCCCGCGGACGAAGTCGACGATCGCCTGGTTGGGACCCGAGTGCACCAGCGGCACCCAGGTCTTCGGGCCCACGACGGTGAAGGCCGGCTTCTCCGCCACGCGGTAGCGGATGTCGCCGCTCCCCTCGATGGTGAGGCGGAAGGTCATCCGGGACTGGGAGCTGAGCGTGGCACCGGTGCGCCGGGCCTCGCCGGGCCCGATGCCGTGCATGGCGCGGAACGCCCGGGCGAACGCCTCGCCCGAGCCGTAGCCGTACCGCACGGCGATCTCCAGCAGTGTGTCGCGCCCCGCGAGCACCTCGGCGCCCGCGAGGGTGAGCCGCCGACGCCGGACGTACTCCGCCAACGGCATGCCCGCGAGCGCGGCGAACATCCGGCGCAGGTGGTACTCCGAAGTGGCCGCGATACGGGCGGCCTCCGCCACGTCGACCGTCTCGCCGAGGTGGCGCTCGACGTACTCCATGGCTTGGTTGAGCCGCTCCAGCACCCGGACTTCCTCTCTCTCGCCTATGCATCGCCCGCACACCGCCCGCACATTGTCTGTGCATCGTCTGTGAACGGCTGGCGCAGCCCCGTCGTCAGCGCACGAGGTGCGGGGGCAGCTCCACCCAGCGTCGCGGCAGGGTGTCGTCCACGGCGGGCCGCGCGTCGGTGACGCGGAGTCCGGCCGCCCCGCAGGCATAGGCGAGCTCCTGCGCGGCGTACGGAACACCGCGCCCCGAACGCCAGAACCGGAAGCGCCAGTGCGCGGCCGGATCCGTCCCGTCCGGGGGCAGACCGATCTCCTCGTGCTCCACGAGACGGCCGTCCCTGGCCAGGGTGCCGTGGGCGCCGCCCTTGAGGTTGACGTACAGCCCGTAGGCGGTCGCCCCCGCCGATATCGCGCGCAGCACGTCGCTGTCGCCCGGCACGTATCCCTCTTGGGTGAGAACGCAGCCGCCGGGGTGGCCGGGCAGGTCGGTCTCGCGCCAACGAGACCGACCGGGCCACCGTCTGCGCAGCCAGACCGCGGCGCAGGCCGAGCGGGGCAGCGCGACGATGAAGTCCGGCGGCGCCTCCCGTACCGGGGGGCGGACTCCCGCGCCCACGACCGTGGCGGCTGGGTCAGTCCCCCTTGCGCCCGCTGGTGGCCCGGGCCGGATGTGCCCCTGCTTTTTCGGCCGACGACGACTCCCGGCGCCGGAAGGTACCTGCGGCCAGGGTCAGCGGGCCGATCAGCAACACGAGCACCGCGACAGCGCCGAGCGCGACCGGCAGGCTGGTCAGCTCGGCGACCTGCCCACCATCGGAGGGCCGAGCAAGAAACCCGCTGTAGGCGATGGTTGTCGCAAACGCGACCTCGCGCTCGCCACCGCCCCCGTCGACCCGTCGGCCGGCCGAACCACTCAACTCCATGACGACGGGGGAGGCGTACGCCAAACCGACACCTGCGACCGCGAAGCCGGCGAAGGTGAGCGCCGGTGACGGCGCGATGACTGCGGCGCGTGAGGAGTGGCTGCGGCGGTCAGCTGCGCCAGGTCGGCAGCGTCGGCAGGGGTCCTCGCGGTTCGACGCTCAAGGTGTGTCCGTCGGTCCGTCCGGTGAGCCAGCCCAGCAGCTCGGCTGCCGGGCCAGTCACCCGCGGCCCCGGGCCGTCGCCGATCACCCGCGGGACCTGGTCCTCGTCGGCGCGCAGCGTCATGGGCGGGGCGGTGGGGTCGGAACGCAGTTTCGCGGTGGTCGTTGCCAGTTCGCGGGTGACGAAGGAGGCGGGCCAGTGGGCCGGACAGTGCCCGGTGTCCAAGTCGCTGTGGTGCACCTCGACCTCGCGCAGCATGCTGGCGACGGCCCCGCGTACCGGCCGCAGACCGCCCCCCAGCCAGCGCACCGGCACGTCCCAGGCGTTCGGGGGGTGGTCGTCGGCCGCGGCCAGGAAGCGGCGCAGCGCGGTGTCCATGTCATCGAGGAGTGCGTGGGCGGATCGCCCGGCGCCTTCCTCGATCTCCCGTTCCCGCTGGTTGTCGTCGGCGTATTGCGGCAGGTCGGCTCCCGTACGGGCGGCGGTGAGCAGCCGGGTGCGCGAGTCGGCGCTGCGGGCGAGGTGGGTCAGGACGTGGCCCCGGGTCCAGCCGGGCAGCAGGGAGGGGGCCCGTACGTCCTGGTCCGACAGCGCGGCCGCCGTCGCGAGCAACCGGTCGACGCAGGTGCGCAGCAGGGGCAGGAGGGCGGCAGGGCTGTCTTTCTCATCGTGCGGCATGGGCCTCCGATCGGCGACGACGTGTCGCTCTATCTGTGCCTGGTTCGCGCCGTCGTGCACTGCGTCGATGTGGCGGCTCGCCGATGCGACGGGGCGGGGGCCGGCTGGACGCGAGGGCTGGCAGCACCGTGCCGGCCGGTTCCCCGTGGTCCGGCCTTTGCCGGCCGGAGCCGAAGGCACAAGCCGGGGCCTGCGCGGTGCAGTCGTGGTCCAGCGGTCCTGGGGCCGCAGCGCATACCGATGTAGACGCAGCCTGTGCCGTCCCGCAGGGTGGAGAAGACCACGGGCATGTAGTCCTCGCTGAAGGCGGCGCCCACTCCCGTACCGGCGAACACCGACTCCGTCACCGGTAGCAGATCTATCTCCAAGGGCTCGGAGAAGTCCTTCATGCCGTCGACGAACTCGTACACCGCGTGTCCCGCGCCGTCCCGTCGTGGCCGTAACCCTGGACACCGTCCCAGTCGCGGCTTCCTCGGACCAGCACGCGTGTGCCGTCTTGCTGGTCCGCGACGCGTACGCCCGCAGCTCCTGTGGTCCGACCACCGGCACGGGCGTCTCGCTCGTCGTGTCGAGCGAGGTCACCCGCCTGCCGTCACCCAGCAGCAGCCCCGCCCGCAGCCCGGACTGCCGCCGCTCCCCGCCGCTGTGCCGGTACACCGGCCGGTGCACGGAGAGGTGCAACGTGACCGAATCCGGCCACACGGACCAGCCGGTCACCAGCACCTTGGCCGCCGGCCCCGCGCCGGCCACCGCGAGCTGCGGCACCGGCGCCGGCTCGAACCAGTCGAGCGGCGGCCGGTCCCGGGCCGCGTCCTCCCCGGGAGGGCCGAGCCTGACCACCTCGCCCCGCGGCTCGGCCGGTTCCTCGGGCAGCGCCAAGTCGTCGAAAAACCCCATGCCTTCATGCTGTCAGGAGGGTCTGACATCGGACGTCGCGCTCTTGTCGCGGCTGCGCTCCGCACAGTCGAGGAGAGTCGGAAGCGCCCGTTCCAGCTTGTCGACGCCGTGCGCGTACGGCAGCCGCAGCCGGTCCCGGAAACCGTCCACGGCGGAGAACGCGGAACCCGGCACGACGGCCACGCCCCGGCGCCGTGCCAACTGCGCGAGCGCCTCCGTGTCGACATCCGGTATCCGGACCCACAGTGCGGGGCCACCGGCCGGCCGGTCCCATTCCCAGTGCGGGGCACGGGCGTCCAACAGCTTCTCCGCGCCCGCCAGCCGGTCGCGCAGCACCGCCCGGCGCGTGGCCCGCGCCTGCGGAAGGCCGGCCAGCAGCCGCACCGCCACCAGCTGGTCCACCACCGAACACGACAGGTCCACCGACGTCTTGATCTTCGCGAGACGCGCGACGATGTGCGGCGACGACCGTACCCAGCCCACCCGCACCCCGCCCCAGAACAGCTTCGACAGCGTCCCCACCGTGATCGTGGACGCCATCGGGAGCCGGGCCGCCAGCGGCACCGGAGCCCCGTCGCCCGCCAGGCCGAGCTCCGCGCACGCGGTGTCCTCGACGGTGAACAGCTCACGCTCGCCGAGCGCCGACGCCCACTCCCGCAGCGCCGCGCCGTCCAGGCTGCGGCCCGTCGGATTGTGCACGGCCGGCTGAAGATAGACGAGCCGCGGCCGCACCGTCGCGCCCAGGCGCCGCAGCGCCGCGGCGTCGGAGCCGTCACCGCCCGCCCCGGGCCGGTCGCCGCCGACCGGGACGAGCCGCGCGCCGCGCGACCGCAACGCCTCCAGAGCCCCCCGGTAGGTGGGGTTCTCCACCACGACCGTGTCGCCCGGGTCGACGAGGGCCTGCGCGACCAGCCACACCGCCTGCTGGGAACCGGAGGTGACGAGTATCTGCTCCGGCTCCGTGGGCACCCCCGCCTCGCTGTAATACGCCGCGATGCCCTCACGCAACTCCGGCAGACCGTGCGGCAGATAGCCGTCGCCCTCCAGCATCGGGGCGAGGTCCGCGGCCGACAGCGCACCGACCGCGTCGCCCACCGCGCCGAGCCCGTCCAGCGCACCGCTGGAGAGATCGGCCCCGCTCGTCCGCGCGTCGAAGCTCGCGAGCCGCCCCTCACCCGCGTGCCGCTCCAGCGAACCCGAGCCGCGCAGCCGCGAACCGCTGCCGCGGCGGCTCTCCAGCCAGCCCGCGTCCTCCAGGAGGCTGTACGCGGCGGTCACCGTGGAGCGACTCACTCCCAGTACACCGGCCAGTTCACGCTGGGACGGCAGCGTCGTGCCGGGCGCGACGTCCGCACGCTCGGCCAACTCCCGCAGAGCGTCCGCGAGTCGCCGCGGCAGCGGCCCCGCCCCCTCGGACGACCAACCGGTGAGAAGCCGTGACAATCGGGCCGTCGGGATCTTCGCCATGCCCTCATCTTCGCCTACCCGCAGGCCAATCCGGCCCCACTGGTCGTTGTCACCGACCGGGACCGGCCACAGGATCAGCACCACTGGGCACATGAAGGAGAGTGAAGGACATGGCGACCGTGGTCCTCGTCGGCACGCTGGACACCAAGGGCGAGGAGTACGCCTGGCTGCGCGAACGGCTCCGCGAGTACGGCAGCGACGTCCTGCTGGTCGACGTCGGCGTGCTCCCGCCGCCCGCCCAGACACCCACGCCCGACATACCGGCCGAGACGGTGGCGCGCGCCGCCGGGCACGACCTCGCCGCGCTGCGGGGCGCGGGCGACCGTGGCGCGGCGGTCGCCGCCATGGCCGAAGGACTGACGCGGGTCGTCTTCGACCTGTACCGGCAGGGACGGCTCCACGCGGTGCTCGCGGCAGGGGGCAGCGGCGGCTCGGCCATCGCCGCGCAGGCCATGCGGGCCCTGCCCATCGGCGTACCGAAGGTGCTGGTCAGCACCATGGCGGGCGGTGACGTGGCACCGTACGTCGACAGCAGCGATCTCACGATGATGTACAGCGTCGTCGACGTCTCCGGCATCAACTCCGTCTCGCGGCACGTCCTCGGCAACGCGGCGGCCGCCGCGGCCGGCATGGCACGCCGCCAGGAACGCAACCTGGAGGAGCTGGCGGGCCCGCGGCGCAAGGTCGTCGCCGCCACCATGTTCGGCGTGACGACACCCGCCGTCGACGCGGCCCGCACCCGCCTCGCCGAACTCGGCTACGAGGTCCTGGTCTTCCACGCCACGGGCGCGGGCGGCCGCGCCGTGGAGAAGCTCGCCGCCGACGGCCTCCTCGACGGCGTGCTCGACCTGACCACCACCGAACTCGCCGACGAACTCGTCGGGGGAGTGCTCAGCGCGGGCCCCGACCGGCTCACCGCGGCGGGCGCCGCGGCCATCCCCCAGGTCGTCGCGCCCGGCGCCCTCGACATGGTCAACTTCGGCCCCGAGGCGAGCATCCCGGAACGCTTCGCCGGGCGACGCTTCCTCGTCCACAACCCGACGGTCACGCTCATGCGGACGACCGCCCGTGAGATGGCCGCCCTCGGCGCCATGCTCGGCCACAAGCTCGCCGCGGCCCGCGGGCCCGCCGAACTCTTCTGGCCGCTGCGCGGACTCTCGGCCGTGGACACGACGGACGGCCCCTTCGCCGACCCGGTGGCCGACATGACGGGCCTCGACGCCCTGCGCGCCACCGTGTGCGGCAGCGGTGTGCGCCTGCACGAGGTCGACGCGCACATCAACGACGCGTCCTTCGCGGTCGCGATGGCCGACCGCCTGCACCAGATGATCGGCGAACGCGCCGCCGCACCGGCCGGCCGCTGACCCACCCTTTCCAGGAGCACCCCATGAACCGCAAGGAAGCACTCGCCCGCCTGCACGCCCAGGTCGCCGAGGGCCGGCCCGTCATCGGAGCGGGCGCCGGCACCGGCCTGTCCGCCAAGTGCGCGGAGGAGGGCGGCGTCGACCTGCTCATCATCTACAACTCCGGCCGCTACCGGATGGCGGGCCGCGGCTCCCTGGCCGGACTCCTGCCGTACGGCGACGCGAACGAGATCGTCGTCGACATGGCGCGCGAGGTGCTGCCCGTCGTCCGGGACACCCCGGTCCTCGCGGGCGTGTGCGGTACCGACCCCTTCCGCCGCATGGACCTCTTCCTCGACCAGCTGAAGGCCATGGGCTTCACCGGCGTGCAGAACTTCCCGACGGTCGGCCTGTACGACGGCACGTTCCGGGTCAACCTCGAAGAGACCGGCATGGGATACGGCCTGGAGATCGACATGGTCCGCGCCGCCCACGAGCGCGACCTGCTCACCGCGCCCTACGTCTTCGACCCGGAGCAGGCCACGGAGATGGCGCGGGCGGGCGCCGACGTCCTCGTCCCGCACGTCGGCCTGACCACGAAGGGCTCCATCGGCGCGGGCACCGCGATGACGCTCGACCAGGCGGCGGCCGCCGTCCAGGAGATGCACGACGCCGCCAAGCGCGTCAATCCCGACGCCCTCGTGCTCTGCCACGGCGGCCCCATCGCCGAGCCCGAGGACGCGCGGTACGTCCTTGAGCACACCACCGGCATCGTCGGCTTCTTCGGCGCCTCGTCCATCGAACGGCTGCCCACGGAGCGGGCGGTCGTCGAGCAGACGCGGGCGTTCAAGTCCCTGCGGCCGTGAACTCCGCGCTCACCGCCGGACCGCCGCCTTCACCAGAGGCGGGCGCCCCGTCGGGCCAGGTAGCGGTAGGGGTTGACGTCCGAGCCGTAGTGCCGGCGGGTCCGGATCTCCAGGTGGAGGTGGGGTCCGGTGGCACGGCCCGTGCTGCCGCTGCTGCCGAGCCGCGTCCCGGCGCGGACCCGGGCACCCTTGCGCACCCGGATGCGGGAGAGGTGGGCGTACAGCGCGTAGTGCCCGTCCGGCATCCGGACGGTGACGGCTTTGCCGTACGCCCCCGACCAGCGGGCCAGCACCACCACCCCGGCGCCCACCGAGTACACGGCGGTGCCCCGCGGCACCGCGAGGTCGACCCCGGTGTGGTGACCGGCGAGCCAGTCGCCGCGCGCTCCGTACCGGGTGGTGACCCGGTAGCGGCGGCGCAGCGGGAGGGTGAACCGCCCCCGGGGACCCGCCTCGGCGAGACCTCGTTCGTCGTCCTCCGGGAACTCCGCGTCGGCCCTGGCGAGGGCCTCCTCGAACTCGGCGTCGTAGGTGGCCGGGCAGGAGTCGTCGGGCTCCAGTCCGGCCCGTGGCGCGGCGGCCCCCGAGGAGAGGGCGCCGCCCGCCAGCAGCACCGCGGCCATGCCCAGTGCGTCACGTCGTGTGGTGCCCGCTGCACGCGGGCTGTCTATGTCGTAACCCATTGCAGAAAGGAGACCGTCCATGGCGCGGGAGCGCACGTCGGCTGCGCCATCCGGGGGAAACCCCCATAACCGACCGGACTAGTGGTCAGTACGAACAGATATTGGACGCTCTCCGAACACCGGCACGACAATTTCAGCGCACATCAAGGGGGTTGTGCTTCGCATGACGACGTCAACACAGTCCACTCCACCGGCACGGCACTTGCTGGAATCGGGGTGGAACGCCTCGGTGACCGGATGTTCGCCTCCGCCACGACGGGGACAGGAACCGGCGCCGAACTCCGCCTGGAGTACGGGGGACCGGTAGGCACCGGCGATGCCTGGGCCGCGTCAGGCGTCGGCGGTGTCCCGGCACTCGACATGGCCCCAGCCGTGCGCGTTCTTGGCGATCTTCTCACCGGCGGCGTACGGCTTCTGGCAGTGGCAGCGGCCGGGGTACTTGGCCTTGATCACCGCGCCGGAGGCCGACTTCTTCGTGCGGGCGGCGCTCTTGCGGGGCGTGCGGCCCGCGGGGGCGGCGGTCATGCGCTCCGGGCGCGGCTCGGGGATCTCCAGGTCGCCGTGGGCGGTGCCCGCGGGCTGCTGGGTCGTCGCGGCGTCGCTGGCCGCGACGTCGGCGATCGCGTTGAGGTGATCACCGCCGACCTGGTGGGCGGCCACGTGCCGGAACGTCACCGCACGGCCCTGGAGCAGCGCGTCGATGCGTACGACGAGCTCCTTGTTGGCGACCGGCTTCTTCGCCGCGGTCTGCCATCCGTTGCGCTTCCAGGACGCGATCCACTTGGTGACCGCGTTCATCGCGTACTGGCTGTCCATCCGCACTTCGAGCGGCCGCGCCGGGTCGGTGGCCTCCAGCAGCTCGGCCAGCGCGGTCAGTTCGGCGACGTTGTTCGTGGTGTGGCCGAGCGGGCCCGCCGCCCAGCGCTGCGGGCGGCCCTCGGCGTCGGCGACCACCCAGGCCCAGGCGGCCGGCCCGGGGTTCTTCTTCGCCGCTCCGTCACAGGCGGCAATGATCAAGTCAGACATTCCCCGATGATTTCATCGATCGGCCGCTCAGCTTCCCCCGGGCCCCGTGTTCTGCTGCGTGGCGTTCGCACCGCCGAGCCCCTGCGCGAACCCCTGCTCCGCGGCAGCACGCTCCAGCTCCTTTGTCCCGTGGCCGGTCAGTCCGGGTGCGGCCGGGGTGAGGGGCGACGCGTCGACATGCGCCCCGATCGTCCGACTCCGCGTGCATCGCCCGCAATTGGGAGCGACCGCCCGAACCGCACCCCTCCTGGTGCAGCAGGTGAAGCCCGATGGGCGCGGCGGGCGGGAGATGCGGATACGGTGCTGACGTGATGATCGAGAGGGAGGGGCCCATGCCCGGAACCGTGCTGCTCGTGGCGGCTGCCCCGGTGGGCAAGGGGCGCCTGGTGGACGCGGCCTCCGTACTTCCCGTCCTCGCGGCGGTGCCCCCGGAGACCCTCGCGGGCACGCCGACCGCGAGCATCGTGGAACTGGCGGACCCGCTGGACCCGCAGACGGTACTGACCCGGCTGCGGGCGGCCGCCATGGCGCCGGGACCGCTGACGGTCTACCTCATCGGACAGGTCCATCTCGACCGGCGCCAGCGGCAGTTGCACCTCGCGCTCGCCAGGACCACCGCGGCGACGGTGCGCTACACCGGGTTCCCCTGGCACTGGATCGCCCAGGAGCTGCGGATGCGCCCGGTGGGCAGCACCACGGTCCTCGCCGACCTGCACACCGACCCGGAGAGCTGGCAGGCCCTCACCGAGCGGCCTCTCGACGCGGGGCCCGGCGTCGCGTTCTACGGCCGCGTCGCGCCGCCCGCCAGACGCCGCACGCCCGCCGCCCCCGCGTACATGAAGGCCCTCGCGACCATCCTGCGCAGCGGCCACCGCCCGCCGCCGCACCAGCTCCACCAGCAGGCCGCCCTGAGCCTCGGCGAGGGCGCCCCGGACCTGCTGCCGGTCCACGACCCGGGCACGCAGCCCCCCGCCTCGTCCGAGCCGCGGCCCCCGGCGCCCGCCGACGCCTCCATGGACCCGCACGCGGCGATCACCGCGGCCGTCGAGGCGGGCCGGCACGGCGAGGCGGCGGCCCTGGCGGCGTCCTGGGAACAGAGCGCGCTGCGCATGCACGGACCGGGCTCGAAGGAGACCATCCACTGGATGGAGGTCCGGGCGGACCTGGCGCGGTTCGCCGGGGACCCGGCCCGCAGCTGCGAGACCTGGCTCGCGGTGGCGTCGGCCCGCCTCGCGGCGGGGCAGTCCGCGGACTCCCCGGAGGTGGAGGCGGCGGCGGACCGCGCCCACCACCTCTGGGACCGCGTGCGGGACCCCGAGGCCGTCCGCGCCCTTGGCCCCGGCCTGGTCGCCCTGCGCCGCAGGGTGCCCGGCCGCCAGCGCGGCACCCTGCAACTCGCGCAACGGCGGCTCGAGCAGTTCCACACCCAGCAGGTCGGCTGAGCGCTCGGCGTCAGCGGGCCGTGCCGAACGCCTGCGTCCACCACGGGCCGCCGGCCGCGTTGTGGATGCCCACGCCCAACTCCTTGAAGTCGCAGTTGAGGATGTTGGCGCGGTGGCCGGGGCTCTTCATCCACGAGTCCATCACCGACGCCGGGGTCTGCTGTCCGCGGGCGATGTTCTCGCCGTACGTGCTCCAGCGGTAGCCGGCCGCGCTGATGCGGTCGCCGGGGTCCGTGCCGTCCGGGCTCTGGTGGTCGAAGTAGTCGCGGGCCGCCATGTCGGACGAGTGCTTGGCCGCGGCCGTGGCGAGCTTGCCGTTGGACCGGACGGGGCCGCAGCCCGCCTTGGCCCGCTCGGTGTTCACGAGCGCGACGACCTGCTCGGCGGTGCCGCTCGGCTTCGGCGGCGCGGGGTCCGGCGCCTCGGGCTTCGGCTTGGGCTTGGGCTTGGCCGAGGTGCGGGTCGGGGAGGGCTCGGCCTTCTTTTTCTTCTTCGTCCTGCTCGGGAACGGCTTGGCGCTGGGGGACGCCGAGCGCGTGGGGGAGGCCGAGGGCGAGGCGCTCTTCGCGGCGGAGGACGGGGTGGGCGAGGCGGGAGCGGCGGCGGTGGCCGGTGCGTTCTCGTCCGTCTCCGGTCCGGTGAGGAGGTGCACCGCGGCGCCGCCGATGCCGAGCGCGACGACCGCTGCGGCCACACCGGTCGTACGACGGCGGCGTCTGGCGCGGTCACGGCGGGCCCGCGTCCGGGCGGCGAGCGGGGCCCCCGCGCCGTGGGCCGACATGGGGGAGGCCGAGCCGACCTCGACGAGGTCCGGTGCCACCATCGGGCCCGCGAGCGCCGCGCCCACCGGCACGAGACCGAGCCCCACCAGCAGGCCCTCCGCGGGCACCAGGTTCGACCAGTGGCCCGCGCAGGCGGCGCAGTCGCGGGCGTGGCGGGCCAGCCGCTTGCGCCACAGCGCCGACGGCACCCCGTCCCAGCCGGCGGTGATCTGCCGCAGCCCACCGCAGGGCGGGTGGGCCGACAGGGCGCGGACGACGACGCGGGCCGTCTCCAGCTGGGCCTTCATGCGCTGCACCCGTACCGCGGTGTGCTGCGGCGACAGCTCCAGCGCCGCGGCGACCTCGGCCCGGGTGAGCTCGCCCGCGGACTCCAGCCACCACAGCGACAGCAGGGCCCGGTCGTCCTCGTCCAGCCAGCGGGTGGCCTCGGCGGTCTCCCGCCGCTGCCCGGAGAGTCCGAGGCGGGTGATGGTCAGATCCACGAAGTCCGCGCCCGGGTCCACCACGTCGTACGCGTCCGCGAGGCCGCCGCCGGCGGGTATCGCGCCCGACGCGCGCTCGCGCCAGTGCCCGCGTATCTGGTTCATGGTGATGGCCACCAGCCAGCTGCGGAAGTTCTCCGGACCGCGCAGCCCGTCCAGGCCGCCGAGGACCCGGAGCATGGTCTCCTGCACCACGTCGTCCACGTCCGCGTGGCCGTTCATGGCCCGCCCGACGATGTTGTAGACCAGCGGCAGATACTCCGCCACCAGCGCGTCCTGCGCCTGCTGGTTCCCGTCCTGCGCTGCCCTGATCATCGCGACTTGGCGTTCGCTGCTCACGCTGTGTCCACTCTCTGTGTGGGGGGCTGACTCCTCCGACACACAGGAGACGCCCCGCGCCCACGGCGATAACAGAAACCACTCGGTCGAGATTTCGTGGGCAGGGACACGATGCCAGGCCGGACGCCTCGGCGCCCCGGGTCAGGAGCCGGCCGACACCGGTGAGTCCGTCCTGTCGGCCACCGACTCGCGCGTCGCGGAGTGCGGGATGGGCCGGTCCTGGCGCAGCGCGTCCCAGACCTGGTGCGACGCCTTGTCCAGCGGCAGCACCCGGCCCGCGTCCCGGGCGTCATAGGCGACCGGCATGGTGACCATGTCGGTGCGGTCCGGGCTGATGCCCTTCAGCTCCTTGGCCAGACCGAGCAGCTTGGCCGCGGAGGCCAGGTCGGAGTCGGCGCTGATGGTCCTGGTCGCGGTGTCCGCCAGGTCGTAGGACTTGGCGGGGTCGCCGAGCGGGTCGACGGTCTCGGCGCGGTGGATCAGGGCCTTGACGAACGCCTGCTGGAGCTGGATGCGGCCGAGGTCGCTGCCGTCGCCCACGCCGTGCCGGGTGCGGACCAGCGCCAGCGCCTCCTCGCCCTTCAACGTGTGCTTGCCGGCGGTCAGCGAGAGACCGCTGTTGTGGTCCTCGATGGCCTTGCGGGTGGTGATGTCGACCCCGCCGAGCTCGTCGATGAGCTTCTGGAAACCCTTGAAGTCGACTTCGAGGTAGTGGTTCATGCGCAGGCCCGACATCTTCTCGACCGTCTTCACCGTGCAGGCGGGGCCGCCGACCTGGTAGGACGAGTTGAACATGGCCTGCTGGGCGCCTGCCGCGCCGCCGCCGTGGGACTGCGCGCACCGCGGCCGCTCGACCATGGTGTCGCGCGGAATGCTGACGACCGAGGCCTTCTTGTGGGTCTTGTCGACGTGCAGGACCATCGCCGTGTCGGCCCGTGCACCGCTCACACCGCTGCCGTACCGGCCGTGGGTGCCGACGCGAGAGTCGGATCCGAGCAGGAGGATGTTCATCGACCCGTCGCGCTGCCCGGCGGGCCTGTCCTTGCCGAGGGCGGCGTCCACGTCGGTGCCCTGGATGTTGCCGTTGAGGTGCTGCCAGGCGTAGGCCACGCCCCCGCCGCCGATCAGGACCGCGCCCAGGGCGCCCCACGCGAGGTACCGCAGGGCCTTCTTCCGGGGCCGGCGCCGCGAGCCGCGTACCCGTGCGGGCCCGTGTCCGGGCGCCGAGGGGCCGCCGGCCGTGTGCGCCGGGTCGTCGTTCCCGCTCTCGTGCGGCATGCGCTGCCTTCCTTCGCGAACCGAGTACGTGCTGTGCCGGGCCGGTGGCTCAGTAGGCGGAGTCGACGTTGTCGATGGAGCCGTACTTGTCGGCGGCGTAGTTGGCGGCCGCGGTGATGTTGGCGACCGGGTCGGTCAGGTTGTTCGGCGTGCCCGCGACGTGGTACGCCTCGAAGGTGGGCTGGATCACCTGGAGCAGGCCCTTGGAGGGGGTGCCGTTCTGGGCGTTGACGTCCCAGCCGTTCTGCGCGTTCGGGTTGCCGGAGGACTCGCGCATGATGTTGCGGTGCAGGCCCTCGTAGGTACCGGGGATGCCCTTGGACTTCATGATGTCCAGCGACTCGCGGATCCAGCCGTCGAGGTTGTCGGGGTACTTCTTGTCGCCCGCGGCCTGCGGCGCGGAGGCGGGCGCCTGGGCCGGCTCGGCGGCCTGGGCGGGGGAGGGGACGAGCGTGAGGGCCGCGGCGGCGGCACCGGCGGTGGCGAGGCCGGCGATGGAGAACTTGCGGGTGCGGGCGGCACGGGTCATCGACATGCGGGAGTGAACTCCTGGATGGGGATGTGAGGGGCGCCGGACCGGAGCGGGCGACTGTGCCGGGTGGTCGGGGCGTCCCGAAGACCTGACCAGAGTTAGCGACGCTCGGGGAGGCGCGCAATCATGTGACGTACTACCCGCTTACGAAGAGGCCCCGGCCCGGGGCGCCCGCGGGGACCATACGGCCCCGCTGGACGCCCCCGGGCGGCTACTACCGCCTTTAGCATGTGACGTGCCCCCTATGAGTGGCCTCACAGCCACCGGCCCCCGCAAGTGGGCTGGGTCACCGGCTCCGGCACGCCTCAGCCCTCGGTGCCGGGGAGGTCAGCGTCGCTGGAAGGTGACCTCGGGGTTCTCCGGCGTCGGCCCGTCGAGGAGCGGCTGCGGAGTGCCGCGCAGCTGCTGCTCGTAGAACGCCCCTATGTACGCCCGGGTGATCCGCTCGGAGCGCTCGCCGGAGAGCGGCACCTTGGGGTCCACCACGCCGGCCTGCTCCATCAGGACGGGCGCGTCGGTGAAAGTGAAGTGGCCGGAACCCGCGACGGTGAGCCAGCGCTTCCAGCCGTCCAGGCCCTGCCACGTCTTGTCCCAGTTCTTGCCGTCCTCGACCCCCGGCGTGTGCTGCTCCTCGGTGCCCAGCATGAGGAAGGGGCGGCCGTCGATCCCGGCGGGCCCGGTGTGGAAGCTGCCGTCCATGTTCATGCCCGCCCGCACCCGGCGGTCGCTCGTCATGGTGGCGAGCGCGGCGGCCCCGCCGATGGAGTGCCCGCCCGCGCCGATCCGCCCGGGGTCGATCATGCGGGCGTGCCGCCAGGCGGCCTTGCGCCCGGTCAGCCGGTCGATGACGTACGAGAGGTCCTTGGCCCGCCCTTCCGTGACGGCCTTGCCCCCGCCGGGCTTCTCGGCGGTGGGGCAGGCCTCGCAGGTGAGGACGCGCCCGCCGGGGAAGGCCGTGCCGGTGGACTCGTAGGCGTGGTCGACGGTGGCCACGACGAAACCACGGCTGGCCAGGTCCTCGGCGAGGTGGGTCAGGGTGGAGCGGGGAGCGCTGAAGCCGGGGGAGAGCACGATCAGCGGGAACCGTCCCGGTGCGGGCCGTGCTCCGGCGCGCGCGAAGGTGCGGGTGGCGCTGTACGCGGCGGGGGACACCTGCTTGTCCAGCTTCCACCACTCCAGCATCAGCCGGGCCTCTTCCTCCGATGTGTAGGAGGTGGGCCGGCCGGCGCCGTGCCGTCCGGGGTAGTACACGGACACCATCAGCTCCCGCGCGCCCGCCGAGGGCACCCAGGGGTCGGGGTGGCTCTTGTCGACGAGGTGCAGGATGTCGCGTCCGACCGCGAAGGGGCCTGTGGGGCGCGGCAGGCGCAGCGGTGCCGTCGCGGTGTCGCTCACCGAGGTGGCACCGGCGCCACCGGTGCCGTCCCCGCTGCCGCGTCCGTCGGCGAAGGCGGTCGCTCCACCTGCGAGAGGAACGGCGAGGGCGAGGGCGAGAGTGGTGACAAGGGTGCGTCGATACAAGGTGGTTCGGGTTCTCCTCATGGCAAGGGAGGCTAGATCGGCGGGTGTTGGGGGCGCGTCGGTCCGCGGTCGTACGCGCGGGCAGACTCTGGAGGTACGCGGCGGGCGGTGAGGTCAGCTCCTGGTATGACTCGCGCCACCGCTGCCGCCGCCATGTCGTGCGGTCGCCGCTCACCACTTCCGCACCCCTCGTGGGCCACGGCCGACGCCCCCTTCGTAGAGTCACCGGGTGAACGAACGCCACGCGCCCGATCCCCACTTGCCGATGCTGACCTCTCCGCAGGCCGAATATCTGCGGAGCCTGACAGCCCATCACTTCCTGACGCACCGCGGCATACGCCCGCGGATGGCGGGTGACGCCGTGGTGTGGGGCGACGGGCACCGCAGCCCGCTCCCGAACCTGGCGCACAAGTGCCGCACCGTGGCCGAGGAACACTGGCCCCGCCTGGTCGAACAGCACTTCACCGCCCTGGCCGACGCGTCCCGGGGCGGCGAGGGCGCGCAGGAACTGCTCGACGGGGCCGTCCTCCGCCTCCTGCCCGACGACGCCTTCTCCGGCGAGCAGGCGAACGGCTTCCGTTACGCGCGGCCGGTGGCCGAGGGCCTGCTCCTGGCGGTCGCCCTCGACGCCCCCACCTCCGTCCGCATCCTCGACGACCACGACGTGGCGCGCGTGGGGTGGGAGCGGCTCTGGGCGGCGGCCCGGCAGAACCTGATCCGTGAACCGGTGGAGCACGTGGAGGTGACGGGACCGCAGGGCGCGCGGCTGCAATCGGTCCACGGGGACTCCCACTTCGTGGCGAGCAAAGTGCTCGTGCTCCCCGAGCTGGCCCGCGCGACCACCGGCAGGGACCTGCCGGAGGCCGGCGCGCTCGTCGCCGTGCCCAGCAGGAACCTGCTCGCGTTCCACCCGATCGAGGACGGCACGGTGGTGGACGCGGTCAACGACCTGGGCGCATACGCGCTCGGCGCCCACGAGGACGGGCCGGGCGCGCTGTCGCCCCGGCTGTACTGGTGGCACCAGGGGCGGCTGACCTCCCTCACCGCCATCGACCACGAGACCCGCTCCTTCTCCGTGGTGCCGCCGCCCGAGCTGATGGAGGTGATGAGGAAGCTGCACGCCGGATCTCCGCCGCCCGCTGCCCCCGCCCCCGAAACCCGAGGCGCAGCCGAAACCGCACCAGGCACCGGCCCGGCCGGACTCGACCGCGCCGCCGCCGTCGAGCACATCGCCCGGCTGGCGCAGAGCCCCGCAGGCCCCGCCCGCGCCTTCACGGTCACGAAGCAGCTGAGCGACGCACGCTTCGCGGCCGACCCGGACGGCGCGAGCCTGGAGACCTGGGAGGCCTGGGTGTGGGCCATGCAGACCGGCTCGGCGCTGTTCAGCACGGCCACCTCCCACCAGGGGACGGTGGAGTGCCGCATCGCCGACCACGTGCTGCGGCTGCCCGCCACCGGGCCCGGACCGGCCGCGGACGCCCGCGCATGGCTCGACGCCTTCTACCTCGCCGTCGTCTGCCGGGAACAGGACAGACTGACCCTGCTCTGCGGCGTGCCGCTGGACGACCTGCGCCGGGCCGCGCCCCTCGACGCGTACGTCTTCCACTGGATCGAAACACTGCGGGCCTTCTGGCTCAGGCGCCCCATGGACGACGTCGTCCAGCATCTGATCGCCACCATGGAGACCTCCCACCCCCATGTCGCGACCCGCACCCCGGGCGACTTCCTCAACATGATCGACTACCAGCCGGCCGCACTTCTGCACCGCCTGATCGCGGGCGACCACGCCGCCTTCTCGGAGGCCCTCACCGAAGCCCTCGCCCACCACGGGCGCTACTGGGCGGACGACCGGGCCGCGGACGGCGACGCGCCGTACAGCCGCGTGGCACTCGGCCCTCTCGCGATGGCGTGTGTGGCGTACGACGCGGGCTTCCCCGTGGACGAGAAGTCGCCGTTCCTGCCCAGGCACCTCCTCGACCGCAGCTGGCTCGGCGAGTTCCCGACGTAGGGCAGTGCCGTAGAACAGACGTAGTACATACGTAGAACAGGCTTGGGACACCGGCGTGTTGTCGTCGTGCGGTGTTGCCCACGGCGGCCGTGATGGGCGAGTGTGCTGTGTCATGGACTGTGACCGGCACAACACCGCGTTGCCTCTGTCCCGACGTCAGCTGTTCGTTGCCGCGGGGGTCTCCGGGGCGGTCGCCGCGCTGGGGACCGCGCCCGCCCCGGCCCGGCCGCGCACCACGGTTCCCCTCTCGTTCACCCGCGTCACGAACGGAGCGGCGACCCTCTCGCCGGCCGCGGACCGGCTGGTCGTCGAGGCGCAGGCCACGCTCTGGTCCCTGCCCCGCACCGGCGGTGAGGCGGTGCCGCTGACACCGCCGGATCTTGAGCCGAACCGGCCGGTGTACGCCCCGGACGGCACGTCGGTCGCGTTCTGCGCCTACCAGGACGGCGGGTTCCACATCTGGACGATGCGCGTCGACGGGTCAGGTCTGCGGCAGCGCACCGACGGCCCCTGGGACGACCGGGGGCCCGCCTGGTCGCCCGACGGATCGCGCATCGCCTTCGCGTCCGAGCGGGGCGGCGACCCGGTGCGCGGCGGCTCGTACCGCATCCACGTCCTGGACCTCGCGAGCGGTGAACTGACGCGCGTGACCGGGCGGCCCGGACAGGACGGGCCCTTGCAGGACGCGCCGTGGGAGGACTTCGACCCGACCTGGTCGCCGGACGGCGGGCGGCTCCTGTTCGTCCGAGGCGCGGTCGTCACCACGGAGCAGGGCACCAGGCTCGACGCCCGCACCGTCGCGGCCGTCCCCGCCCAGGGAGCGGACCCCGTCACCGTGGTCCACACCGAGACCGCGACCGCGCAGGTCATCACGCCCGCCCTGGCCCCCGACGGACGCCGGCTCGCCTACCTGCGGACCACGGCCGCGCCCCGCGCCTCCTGCACCCTCGTCGTCGACGGCCGGCCCGTCGCGCTCGACGGCGACATCGCTCCCGTGCCGCCGCGCTGGACGGCGAAGGGGCAGCTCCTCCTCACCGTCGACGGCCGCTTCACGCTCGTACGCCCCGACAGACCCGGCGAGCCGGAAGCGATCCCCTTCGACGCCACCCTGCCGGTGCACCGCCCGCGGTACCGGATCAAGGAGTACGACCTGGGGCTCGGGCGCGCGCGGCCGACCCGCGGCATCCACCTGCCCGCACTCTCGCCCGACGGGCACCGAATCGCCTTCGCCGCCCTCAACACACTCTGGCTGACGCACACTTCGGGCGGCCACCCGCCCCGCAGACTGCACAGGGCGGCGCCCACCGGCTACCTGCTCGGCCCGGCCTGGGCGCGGGACGGAAAGTCCCTGCTCTACGCCGACGACCGCGACGGGCTGCTCGGCGTGTACCGCCACGACCTGGCCACCGGCGCGGAGACCGCACTGGCGACCGGCGGCCGGGTCCACCCGGCGCTCTCACCCGACGGGAAGCGGCTCGCCTGCCTGGACATGACCGGCCGTCTCATGGTCCGCGACCTGGCGTCGGGCGCCGAACGCGCGCTGGTCACGCCACTGGGCGGCGGGGGCCTGCCCGGCCGCCCGAGTTGGTCACCGGACGGCCGCCACCTCGCGCTGTGCGACCGGAACCGCATCAACCACCGCTTCCGCGAGGGCTACAACCTCGTCCGGATCGTCGACGCCACCACCGGAGCGGACCGGCTGTACGCCGTGGCCCCGCACGCCTCGGTCTCCGACCGGTACGACTCCGGGCCCGTCTGGTCCCCGGACGGCCGCTGGCTCGCCGTGATCGTCGAATCGGCGCTGAACCTGCTGCCCGTCGCGCCCGACGGCACGCCACGCGGCGCACCGCGCGTGCTCTCCGCCGAACCCGCGGACCACCCCACATGGTCGGGCGACTCGAAGTCGCTCCTCTATCTGTCGAGCGGCCGGCTGCGCCTGATCGGCGTCGACGGAGGCCGACCCCGCACGGTCCGGGCCCCGCTGGACGGGCGCAGGCCCGCGCCCGCCGACGTCGTCGTGCACGCGGGCCGGCTGTGGGACGGCACCGGCGACGAGGTGCGGGAGAACGTCGACATCGTCGTACGCGGCGGCCGGATCGCCGCCGTGCGGCCGCACCGGCCCGCCGCCCGCACCGCCGCGGCCCGCCACGTCGACGCGTCACGCCACACGGTCGTCCCCGGGCTGTGGGACACCCACACCCACCCGTGGCAGACGACGTACGGCGGACGCCAGACGGCGGGCCAACTGACGTACGGGATCACCACGGCGGTGTCGCTGGGCGGCTTCGCCTACGAACAGGCCCGCGTCCGCGAGGCGGTGTACGCGGGCGAACTGGCGGGCCCCCGCCTCCTCACGACGGGGGAACTCCTGGACGGCGCCCGCGTCGCGTACAGCATGGGCCGCGCCCACCGGAGCAGGGCCGCCCTGAGACGCTCCCTGGAGCGCGGGGAGGCGCTCGACTGGGACTTCGTCAAGACCTATGTGCGGGCTCCGGGCTGGGTGATGCGGGAGGCGGCGCGCTTCGCGCACGAACGGCTCGGCGTGCGCACGGGAGGCCATCTGCTCTCGCCCGGCATCCAGCTCGGCCAGGACCTGACGACCCATCTTCAGGCCACGCAGCGCGCGGAGTTCGGGCACGCCGTGACGGCGACCGGCCGCGCCTGTGACGACGTCGTCGAGATCTACAGCGCACGTGGCGCGGCCTTCTCCCTGATCGCCACGCCGTTCACGTCGGCGCCCCTGCTCGGAGCGGACCCCGGCCTCGCGGACGACCCGCGCGTCACCGCGGTGATGCCGCCGTGGGACGTCGCGGCGGTCAGGACCGGCGCGGCCGAACCGCCGAGCGAGGCACAACTGGCCACCCTGCGCAGAGAGACCGACATCTACCGGCGCATCCTCGCCGCCGGTGGCCTCGTCGCCCTCGGCACCGATCAGCCCCTCGTCCCGGTCGGCCTCGCACTGCATCTGGGGCTGCGCGCCCTGCACTTGGGCGGCCTGTCCCCGGCACAGGCGCTGCGCACCGCGACCGTGCTGCCGGCCCGGGTGTTCGGCCTGGAGCGGGACCTGGGCACCATCGAGGCCGGGAAGGTCGCCGACGTGACCGTGGTGGACGGCGACCCGTTCACGGACTTCGACACGATGGTGCGCACGGTGTCGGTGCTCCGGGGCGGCACCCCGTACACGACCGAGGAGCTGACGTCCGCCTTCGAAAGGCAGCGGCAGCGGCAGCGGCAGGACGAGGCGTACTGGCTGAAGGTCGGCCGTCTGATGCGCCGGGACGGATGCTGCACACCGGAGACCTGACCGCGGCCTACTCGAAAACGCGGCCTACTCGAAGCGTGTGACGTCACCCGCTCCCCGCCGGACGATCTCCGCCTCGCCGTCGGAGAAGTCGATGACCGTGGTGGGCTCCGTGCCGCAGTCGCCGGAGTCCACGACCGCGTCCACGAGGTGGTCGAGGCGCTCCTTGATGTCCCAGCCCTGCGTCAGCGGCTCCGCCTGGTCGGGCAGGAGGAGCGTGCTGGAGAGCAGCGGCTCACCGAGCTCGGCGAGCAGGGCCTGGGTGACGATGTGGTCGGGGATGCGGACACCGACGGTCTTCTTCTTCGGGTGCATCATCTGCCGCGGCACCTCTTTGGTGGCGGGCAGGATGAAGGTGTAACTGCCCGGAGTGGCGGCCTTGATGGCGCGGAACACGTCGTTGTCGAGGTGAACGAACTGCCCCAGCTGCGCGAAGCTCTCGCACATCAGGGTGAAGTGGTGGCGGTCGTCGAGCTGACGGATCGACCGGATGCGGTCCATGCCGTCGCGGCTGCCGAGCCGGCAGCCCAGCGCGTAGCAGGAGTCCGTCGGATACGCGACGAGCGCGCCGGAGCGGATCCCGTCCACCACGCTGCTGATGCTGCGCCGCTGGGGGTTGTCGGGATGCACGTCGAAGTACTTGGCCATTGCGCGAGTCTAGGTGACCCGCACGCGCCTGCCGGGGTGCGGGCCCGCCGGTCCGGCCGGTGTTGCACGACGGCGGTGCGCGCGGGGGAGGGGCCGGGCGGGAAGAGGGCTCCCCGCCCGGCGCCGCGTCAGCCGGCGAGCAGGGCGTCCATCTGGCCGACGGCCTCGGTCAGACCGTCCACCATGCCCATGTTCAGGAGCTGGTCCATCTGCTCACGCGAGTCGAAGGCCGAGCGCAGCTCCATGCGGGTGCCACCGGCGTGCTCGGTCAGCCGCATCCGTACCGTCGAGACCGGCAGGTCCGCGGCCGGCTTCCCGTCCTGGTCGGCGAACCCGTCGGTGAAGTCGAGGGACGTCGGCGCTTCGATCGAGGTGATCCGCCACCATCCACGGTGCTTCTCGCCCTCGGGGCTCGTCATGAAGTACGTGACGTCGCCGCCGGGGGTCAGATCGTGCTCCTCGAAGGTGGCCGGGTAGCTCGGCGGCCCCCACCAGCGCTCCAGCTGCCGCGGGTCGGCCCACAGCTGCCACACCTGCTTGACCGGGGCGGTGAAGTCGGCGACGAGCGTGAGCGTGAGGCTCTCGAAATCCTTGTCGATGCTGGTGACGGTCATGGTTCGGCTCTCCTTGAGGGGTTGTCTTCTTCAGCGGCCGGGGCAGGGGCCGGGGCGGGCTCCTCGGTGAGCAGCAGGGACATCCGGTCCACGCGCCCGCGCCACGCCGTCTCCAGCAGGTCGATCACCTGCCGGGCCTGCCGCAGACCGTCGGCGTCGGTGCGGACGAGCTGCTCGCGGCCGCGGCGCTCCTTGGTCACGAGCCCGGCCCGCTCCAGGACCGCGACGTGTTTCTGCACGGCGGCGAAGCTCATCGGGTACGCCTCCGCCAGCTGCGACACCGACGTCCCGGTCCGGACGCACCGGCGCAGGATGTCGCGTCGTGTGGAGTCGGCCAGGGCGTGGAACAGCTGGTCCACGGCCCGGTCGCCCATTTCATGTACAACCATTTGGTTGTATGTTAGCGCGGTTCGGTCCGCCGGTCGAGCGGAAGCGGCAGGTTTCCGGCTCAGCGGCAGGTTGCTGGCTCAACGGTGGGTGCCGAGCTCAGCGGTGGGTGTAGAGCTCAGCGGTGAGTGTCGAGCGTGTGGCGCAGCGTCTTCGCGAAGGGTTCGGGGGCACCGTGCTGACCGAATTCGCCGCCCAGGAAGCCGCCGTGATGACTGGGGAACACGGTGAGTTCGGTGCCGAGCGCCTCGGCGACAGCGGCCGCCGCGCGCGCGGCGAACTCGCCCTCGGACTCCCGACCGGCCGCGAGAACGACGCGGGTGGGTGCGGCGCGCAGCGCGGCGAAGTCGGGCCGGTAGCTCGTGCACCCCCGGATGTTCTGCCCCACGAGCGGGTCGTCGCGCGAGCCGTCGTCCTCGGCCGGCAGCCCGAAGTCGGCGGGCGAGGGCGCCGGCTCGTCCGCCCAGGTCGCCGGGAACGGCCCCTTCCGGCTCGTCACCGCGATGAACTTCGCCATTGCCGGACCCATGCCGTCGCGCAGATAGGTGGCGTGGATGTCCGCACACACCGCGAGCATCACCTCCCGGTCGGGGACGACCTGCGCGGTCGGCGGCTCGTGGGCGACGAGGGTGCGCACGAGCTCCCCGTGCCGCTCCACCAGCGCGAGGGCGTTGACGGCGCCGCCGCTGCTCGCGAACACGTCGACCGGTCCCGCGCCGAGCGCTTCGATCACCTGCCGCAGGTCACCGGCGTGCTCCTCGACCGAGGTCTCCGCCGCACCGTCGGTGCGCGGGCTGCGGCCCGTCCCCCGGGGGTCGTAGGTGACGACGGTCCGGTCCGTGAAGTGCGACGCGAGGGTGGCGAACCCGGAGGCGCCCATCGGGGAGCCCACAAGGAACAGGATGTCGTCGCCGGGCGCGACGCCGGTCACGCCGCCGTGGATGTCGTACGTCAGTGTCGCGCCGTCCGCGGTGAGCGTGCGGGTCTCTTTGCGGGTCTCTGTGCCGGCCATGAAGATCTCCTCGTTGCTTGCGGTCCCGGTCTTGGTCAGGGTTTCGGGAAGGAAGACCGTTCGCGTCGCGAGAACTCATCGGCGATCCACGCCGGAAGTCTGGAAATCTCAGACGCCGCCGATGAAGTCGAGCAGATCCCGGTTGACCGCGTCGGCATGGGTGATGAAGAAGCCGTGCCCGGCGAAGGGGTACTCCTTGTAGACGTTGTCCGGCACCAGCTTCGCCAGGCGCCGCCCGCACAGGGCGACGGGGGCGGAGACGTCGGCGTCGCCGTGCAGGATCAGCGTCGGCACCCGCAGCGCGGCGACTTCCTCGCGTACGTCAGTACCGCACGCCGTCCTCACGACCTCGACCGCGGCCTTGGCCGAGCAGTCGAGGCACCGCTGGACCGTCCACTCCATGAGCTCGGCGGAGACGGCGTTGCCCAGGTGCGTGGCGAAGAACGCCTGCGTGTTCTGCGCCATCCACCTCGGCCGGTCCTTGGTCCGCTCGGCCTCCATGGCGTCGAAGACCTCCTGGCCGAGCCCGTCCGGGTTGTCCGGCGTCGCCAGCATCAGCGGCGCGGTGCTCCCGAGCAACGCCACCCGGCTCACCCGGTCGTAGCCGTGCCGGGAGAGGTGGCGGATCACCTCTCCGCCGCCCATCGAGTGCGCCACCAGGGTCACATCGCGCAGGTCGAGGCGGTCGAGGAGAGCGGCGAGATCATCGGCGAGGGTGTCGTAGTCGAAGCCGTGGCCGACCCAGTCCGAGCGGCCGTGCCCCCGCCGGTCGTACGCGACGCAGCGCAGGCCCTGCTCGGTGAGCGGCAGCATCTGGAACTCCCATGAACTGCTGCTCAGCCAGGCCCCCGCCACGAACACCACCGGCTTGCCCTGCCCCCAGTCGGTGTAGAAGAGGCTGGTCCCGTCGGAGCCCTCAAAGTACGGCATGGATGGTCCCTTCCTGAGTGTCTGAGTGACTGTGATGCGCCAACTCTCGTTCGCCGTGGCCCATTTCGTCGATGACTCCGGAGGTAATCCGACACCAAGGGGAACTCCGGCGCCACCGTGCACGACTACTGGTCCGACAACTGCTGTCACAGCGAAGGGCGTTGGTGACGATGGTCAGGGATGGTGTCCGGCGGGAGCCGAGTCGGCGCGGGGTGCTGCGCGGCGCGGTCTCGGGAGCGGTGGGGGCGGGGGCCGCCCTCGCCGTCGGTACGGGCGGCTCGGCACAGGCGGCGCCCGGGGCCGGGCGACTGCACGTGGCGGTGCTGCTGTACGACGGGTTCACGGCACTGGACGCCGTCGGACCGTACGAAGTGCTGTGCCGTGTTCCGGGCGTACGGGTGACCATGGTCGGCCATGAGACGGGCCCGGTCCGTACGGACACGGGGGAGCTGAGCCTCGTGGCGGAGCGCGCCATGCGGGACGTACGCCACGCGGACGTCCTGGTGATCCCGGGAGGCGGTCAGCGGGGGACCACGGCCATGATGGCCGACACCGCGGTCCACGAGTGGATCCGCCGTATCCACCGCAGGTCGGTCTGGACGACGTCCGTGTGCACGGGCTCGCTGATCCTGGGAGCGGCCGGGCTGCTGCGCGGCCTGCCCGCGACGACGTTCTGGGCGTCCAGACCGTACTTGGCGGAGGTCGGCGCCACGTTCACGCCAGGCCGCTTCGTCGAGGCCGGGAAGATCATCACGGCCGCGGGGGTCTCCGCCGGAATCGACATGGGGCTGCACCTCGCCGCCCGCCTCTCCGACGTCGAGGTGGCACGGGCGATGCAACTCGCGGTCGAGTACGACCCCGACCCGCCGTACGACACCGGCAGCCCTGAGAAGGCCGACGCCGAAACGGAAGCGCTCGCCCTCAAACTGCTCGCCGACGCGGCCGTCTGAGGAGTGGGAGGAGCCGGACGGGCGCGTCCGTGAGCAGTACGTACGGGCGTCAGCCCTCCTCCGCGCCGGTGAGCGCCTCGGTGATCATGCGGGTGGCGAAGTCCGGGTCGTCGGCGATGCGGTTGATGTGCTCCGCGAGGAGGAAGGCGGTGGCTTCCAGGGGAGTCATCTCCTCGTCGGTCCAGTCCCCGTACTGTCCGCGCCACAGGTTGGGGCTCAGGCCGAGACCCGCGGCGGTGACCAGACCGGCCATGATGGGGATGACTTCCGTGGGGCAGCTCTTGGGCATCATGCGCATCGTGGCCACGAGGTTGGGCACCACGTACTCGATGACGTCCTTCTCGTGCTGCTCGTGCACCTTCCGCAGCCAGCTCATGTACATGTAGATGAGCGTGCACGTGCCGTCCAGCACGTCGTTGGCCCCGTCGGGACCCAGTGACTGGGCGAACTGGCGGATCAGCAACTGCTGTTGGGCGTCGGTCTCGGTCTTGCCGTCGTGGATGCCCTTGAGGCGGGAGTCGATCATCATGAGCGCCACGCCCACCTCGCCGACGGGTGCGTGCTGGGGGTCGCAGGGCGATGGCACAGGATGTCTCCGGATGCAGACGGGGGTCGTGAAGGGTGAGTCTGTTGCCTGGCCCGGCCCCCGGGGAATGCGTTCGCGGCAGCGTCACGCTTTCGGGGCGCCCTGCTCGACCGCCCGACCTCGGGGCGGTGACATGTTCGAGCAAGAAGGACCCCAGGACGCCGGCCCTAACCAAGGACTCCGACGGCTTCGCGGTCCCGGTCATCCAAAGCTGGCCGAACGGACCACAAGAAGGTCTACGCGCTGCGGCGGACGGAGAAGGGCGGCACCCTGACCGACCCGCACCAGAACGGGCTCCTGTCAGAGGTCCGTTTCGACTACGTCAACGACACCGTACCGCTCCCGTACATCGTCGACGAACTCCTGCTGCCCTCGGTCCGGAAGCGAGCGCCGCCACCAGTGGCTCTCGTCGGGTCGAATAACCGGGCCGTGCGCCAGAAGTGCCCGGAAGCCTTCATCGATACGGGAGAGTTCGGCGGAGAACCACGAGTACTCGGGCAGCGATTGCACCACTGGGTCGTCGATGACCTGTTGCAGCAGTTCGCGAATGGACAGGTCGTTGAGGTACTCGCAGACGTCGAAGTCGTAGCCCTCGGCGCAGAGTCTCACCATTTCTTCCCAGCCGCGCAGGGTGGCAATGGGCAGTGGGGCGTAAGTCCGGCCTGTCGCCCGTGCCACACGCTGGAAGTTGGAGGCCAAGCTGCCGGCGCGTAATGTCACTGAAAGTGGTCCCTATCTGCATCAGATGGCTTGAGTGGCTTGAGTGCATCACTCACCGACCTCGCCGTCAATGAGTTCGCGTGCGATGTCGAGGTGGCCGATGTGGCGGGCGTATTCCTGGAGCAGGTGGAAGAGGATCCGTCCGAGTGAGGGGGCTTGGGCGGGGGTTTTGAAACGGCCGCCGAGGCGGGCCTTGTCGTGCAACGCGGCGTTTCTCGCGAGGGAGTCGGCGGCGGTGACTTCCGCCTCGTAGGCGGTCATGACCTGGGAGGTGGAGACGTCGGCGGCGACCGTCCATTCCGCGGTGTCTCCGCCGGGTGGATGGGCGGCGATGTCCTCGGCGCCGAACCCCCAGCGCAGCCATCGGCGTTCGACCCAGCCCAGGTGCTGGACCAGGCCGAGCGGTGACCAGCCGAGCGGTTCGACCGGGGTGCGGAGCTGGGCTTCGGAGAGCCCGGTGAGCTTGCGCAGCAAGGTTTCGCGGTACCAGTCCAGGTAACCGAGGAGCAGTTCGTGGGCGTGGGAGACATCGACCGCCGGGCCGTCGAGGGGTGCGGGAACGTTTTCCGGTTGCTGCTGCATCATCCCGTGAACGTAGCCCGGACGTGGACCGGACGCCGAGCCCTCGGATCCATCCGGGCTGACATAGTGTCGCCATGCGCGTACTGATCGTGACAGCGGGTAGCTGGGGTGACGTCGCTCCCTTCATCGGGCTGGGTGTGCGGCTGCATGGCGCGGGGCACGACGTGGCGGTTGCCTCTCATGAGCGGTTCCGGGCTGCGGTGGCCGCTCATGGGCTCGGGTTCCGGGCGCTGCCCGTGGACCCGCGGGCCGAGTTGGCCTCCGCGGGCGGGCAGGGGCTGGCCAGGGCGGTCAGCGCGCCCGTGGCTCTCGCGCGGCTGATGCGGATGGCGAAGGCGTTCATGCCGGCGCTTGCGGCGGGCGTGCGCGACGCCGTGGAGCAGGGCGCCGACGTACTGCTGAGCTCCACGGTCACCGACCCGATGTGCGCGACGCTCGGCGAGGCGCTGCGGCTGCCGAGCCTCGGGGTCTATCTGCAACCGGTCCAGCCCACCGCGGCCTTCGCGGCGCCGGTCGTCGGAGCCCGCTCGTTCGGCTCGTACGGGAACCGCCTGAGCGCCCACGCCCTGTTGACGGCCACCGACCGCATGTTCGCTCCGGCCGTCGGGGAGCTGCGGCGCGAACTGGGGCTGCCGCCGCACCGGTTCGCCGGACCCCTGGGCCTGCCCCGCGGGCGCGGCGTCCTGCACGGCTTCAGCCCACGGGTCGTCCCCCGGCCGGGGGACTGGCCCGAAGGGCACCAGGTTTGCGGGTACTGGTGGCCCGAGACCCTCCCCGGCTGGCAGCCCGAGCCGCGGCTCCTGGACTTCCTCTCCTCCGGCCCGCCTCCGGTCTTCGTCGGCTTCGGCAGCTTCGTCGCCGAGGACGCGGAGAGGCTGAGCGCCCTTGTCGGCGAGGCGCTGCGCCGGGCGAAGGTGCGCGGTGTCCTGCAAGCGGGCTGGAGCGGTCTGCACGCCGAGAACGACGACCTGATCACGGTGAGGGAAGTACCGCACGCCTGGCTGTTCCCCCGGACCGCCGCCGTCGTCCACCACGCCGGCGCCGGCACCACGGCCGCAGGGCTGCGCGCGGGCGTCCCCGCCGTACCCGTCCCCGTGCAGCTGGACCAGCACTTCTGGGCCGCCCGTCTCCACCGCCTCGGCGTGTCCCCACGCCCGCTGCGCTACCAGCGCCTGACCGCACAGCGTCTGTCGGACGCGATCACCGTCGCCGTCCATGACCCGGCTCTGCGCGCCCGTGCCCGCCTCCTCGCCGAAGGTATCGCCGAGGAGGACGGGGCGCGGCCCGTCGTCGAGGTGATCGACCGGCTCGGGTGAGGGGGGTCTCGTGCCATCGGGCCCTCACCCCGCGGGGCACGCGTGGATTCTGGCGTGAACCAATGGCCGGAGCCGGGGACCCGCCCGCCCACAATGGCGACGTGGTGAGGCACGAGTTCGATCCGGCCGGAACCTGGGAGGTGGCAACCGCCCTGCCCGCCGCCCGGTTGCGCTCGCTCGTCATGCGCTACCGCGGATTCGGTTTCGACCTGACCGCGCCCCGGCGGCGGCTCGAACTCCCCGACTGCATGGCGACGTTGGTCATCCTCTTCGGGCAGAAGCTGCGCGTGCACGACGCCGTGGGGGAGGAGCTCGCCGGGGCGGGCTCGTTCACCTCCCTGGTGTCGGGTCCGCAGTCGCGTGCCCGGCTCGGCGAGCACGACGGGAGGCTGCGCGGCGTGGAGGTCGTCTTCGCCCCCTGGGCGGCGTACACCTTCTTCGGCACCCCGATGGACCAGCTCGCCAACGCGCTGACCGAGCCCGCCGACCTGCTCGGAACCCGGTTCCACGCGCTCGACGAGCGGCTGGAGAGCTGCCCCGACTGGGCCGGGCGCTTCGCACTCCTCGACGAGGTGCTGACCCACTGGCTCGAAGACGCCCCACCCGTCTCCGCGCGCGTGCTGTGGGCATGGAACCGGCTCTCCGAGACGTCCGGAGGCGTGCCCGTCCATCTGCTCGCCCACGAATGCGGCTGGAGCGAGCGGCACTTGGAGCGATGCTTCGAGCATCAGATCGGGCTGCTCCCCAAAACGGCCTCCCGCATCCTGCGGCTGCGCGGCGCCCTCCGGCTGGTGACCGGCGGTCTGCCCGGCGCCAGCGCCGCCTCCCTCTCCGGCTACTCCGACCAGTCCCACCTGAGCCGGGAGTTCAAGTCCATGACGGGGTGGACCATGTCGCGCTTCCTGCGCGCCCGCGCCACCGGCCGCACAGGGCCCCCGGACGTGGACCGGGCCGAGGGGCAGCCGACCAGCCTCGTACTGCCCGATTGAGCCACCCTGCGGGCGAGGTCGGTTTTCTTCAATACGCCCACGGTGCCCCTTGCGAGGCTGCTTGGAGCACAGCGGAAGAGCAGCAGAGCAGCAGAGCAGCAGAGCAGCGTATAGGGGGGCGCGCATGCCTGTGCCATGTGAGGCCAGCGTACGATCCGCAACCGCGTCGGGCGTACGAGCCGCACTCGACGCCGACGGCTACGCCGTCGTCGCCCGGCCCGGAGGCCAGCGGGACGCCATCGAGCTGCTCCAGGACATCGGCCGCTTCATCCCCCAGTACACCGGCACCGTGGAACACGAAGTCGTCTACCGTCCGGGCAACGACGGCCGCGCCTACTCCCAGAGCCGCAACACCATCCGCGCCCACACCGAGGCACCGGGCCTGGACCCGAGTCCGCGCTATCTGGCCCTCTACTGCCACCGGCAGGCCCGCTGCGGGGGCGGCCACACCGACCTGCTCGACCTCGGGGTCCTGGAGAAGCTGCTCGGCCCCGCCGAGCACGCGCTGCTGACCGGGCCGCGCCTCGTCTTTCCCGGCCCGGGGAGCGAGGGCGCTCCCGTGCTCGCCCCGATGCTCTACGACGATGAACACGGCCGCCCCGTACTGCGGTTCAGCTACAACCTGTTGACGGCCGCGGACTACGACGCCTCCCTCGACTCGGCACCGCCGCCGGAACAACTTCCGCTCGGGCAGGCCGGGGCCGATCTGGCCCACCGGGTCAGCGAGCTGTTCGACCGGTACCGCACCCAGATCCTCATCCCCGACGGCTCGCTGCTCATCTGGGACAACCAGCGGATGCTGCACGCCCGTTCACAGTACGAGGACGCCGGCCGCCACCTCACCAGGTACTGGATCGCCGCCTGAGCGCGCCTCCCAGCAGAAGGGCCCGACCCTCAGATGACCATCGCCGAACAGGCCGTCTCCGCGACACGGACGGTGTCGGGACGCAGGCTGGCCATGCTCGTCCGCGACAGGTGCAAGGACGCCCGGCCGGCCCATGACGTGGAAGTGGTCGGGCACGTGCTGCCGTTCAAGGTCAGCGCCCATGTCATCGACTCACTGATCGACTGGGAGAACGTCCCCGACGATCCGCTGTACCGGCTGGTCTTCCCCCACCGCGACATGCTCGACCCGCGCGACTTCCGCGCCGTCGAGCGCGCGCTGGGCGACCCCGCCGCGCTGCGGGACACCGTCGCCGCCATCCGCCGCCGCCTCAACCCGCACCCCGGCGAGCAGCTCACCCGCAACATCCCGGTCAGCGGAGTGCAGCACAAATACGCGCAGACCGCCCTGGTCTTCCCCCGCCACGGGCAGACCTGCCACGCGTACTGCGCCTACTGCTTCCGCTGGGCGCAGTTCGTCGGCCGGCCGGAGCTGCGCATCGCGGACGACGACCCGCGGAAGGTCATCGCGTATCTGCGGGAGCACCCCGAGATCAGCGATGTCCTGTTCACCGGCGGCGACCCGCTCGTCATGCGCACCGAGCTCCTGAAACCGTACATCGACGCCGTCCTCGGCCCCGGCCTGGAGCACATCACCACCGTCCGCATCGGCACCAAGGCGCTCTCCTTCCACCCCGCCCGCCTGGTGACGGGGCCGGACGCCGACAGCCTGCTCCGCCTGCTCGAACGCGTGGTGCGGGCCGGCCGCCAGCTCGCGATCATGGTGCATGTGTCGCACCCGCGCGAGCTGGAGCCCGACCTGACCCGGCACGCCGTCGCCGCGCTGCACGGAGTGGGCGCCCAACTGCGCTCCCAGGCGCCCGTCGTACGCCACGTCAATGACGACCCGGCGGTGTGGGCGGACGCGTGGCGCGCGCAGCTCCTGCTCGGGATCCACCCGTACTACCTGTTCGTGGAGCGGGACACCGGCGCGCGACGCTACTTCGGGCTGCCGCTCCAGCGCGCGTACGACATCCACCGCGACGCCGTGCGGCGCATGTCCGGCCTCGGCCGCACCGCCCGCGGCCCGGTCATGTCGACCACCGAGGGAAAGGTGACCGTGGACGGAGTGACCGACCTGCCGGGCGGGCGGGCTTTCGCGCTGCGCTATTTGCAGGCCCGGATACCGGACCTGGTGGGCCGGCCGTTCCACGCACGGTGGGACCCGGCCGCCCAGTGGTGGTCCGAACTGGTCCCGTTCGGCGGGCCCGACCGGCTCTTCTTCCCGCAGGCCGCCGCCGTACAGGGGCGACCGTGCTGAACGCGGCGCGCACGACCGGCGCGGCCGCCGGTGCCGCTCTCGCCGCGCTGTCGGCCTGCGCCTTCGGGACGGTCGGCCCCGCCACCAAGGTCCTCGCGTCGGCGGGACTCTCGGCGGCCGAGATCGCCCAGGCCCGGCTGACCATCGCGGCCGTGCTGCTCCTGGCGTACGCGGCCGTCACCCGGCCACGGCAGCTCCTTGCGACCCGACAGGAGTGGGCCGTCATCGCCGTCCTCGGCCTCTTCTCCTTCGCCGCGCTCCAGACGCTGTGCGGCGTCGCGGTGGCGCGGATCCCGGTCGGCGTCTTCGTCGTGCTGCAATTCCTGTCCCCGGTGATCGTCGTCGTCTGGTCGCGCTGCGTGCGGCGCATCGCACAGCCGCGCCTGGTCTGGGCGGGCACGGCCGTCGTCCTGACCGGTCTGCTGCTGGTCGGCGAGGTGTGGGCACGGCTGCGGCTCGACCTGATCGGCGTCCTGGCCGCCCTGGGGACGGCGGCGGCCCTGTCCGTACGCTTCCTGCTCGCCGGCCGGGCACTGCTGCACCGCGACCCGGTCGCCGTGGCCGCGCTGGGCATCGCCGTCGGCGCCGTCGCGCTGAACGTCCTGTCCCCGCCGACCGGCTTCCCCTACGCGGCCCTGGCGGACACCGTCAGCCAGGGATCGGTCTCCGCCCCCGTCTGGGCGGTGGTCGTCTGGGCAGGCGTGGTGGCGACGCTCGTCGCCTACCTCAGCGGAATCGCGGCCCAGCAGTTCCTGGCGCCGTCCACAGCGAGCCTGTTCGCGACCCTGGAGGTCGTGGCCGGGGCGGGAGCGGCGTTCCTCCTCCTCGGCGAGACCCTGTCGGCCGTGCAGTGCGCGGGAGTCACCACGGTCCTCGCCGGAGTGCTGCTCGCCCAGCGGTCCATGCGTACGCGACCACCGGGACCGGGCGAGCCCTCCGATGCCACGAGAGCACGAGAGGAACATGAAGGATGGACGAGCGGTTCATCAGCAACCCCGAGGAAGACGAGCTCGGCAGCGCCCTGTTCGGCGCCGTCGACAACCCGGTGATCCACCGGCTCGCGGCCAATTGGCGGCGCAGGGCCACCGTCAAGCGGGAAGACCCCGAACTGCTCGACCTGTTCGACCTCGCCCTGCCGGACTATCCCGAGGACATCGTCCCGTTCGCCGACCACCCCGTCTACCTGGGCCTGCCCCCGGAGCAGCGGGACGCCATCCTCACCTGGGCGATGATCGCCCTCAACCGGAACACCGAGTACTCCGAGACCCATGTGGTCAATCCGGCCTTCGGACTGATCCTGCGCGGCGAGTTCCCCGGCCTGTGGGGCGAGGCCCTGGAGGTCTCGCTGATGCAGGCCATGGTGGACGAGCAGTACCACATCCTCATGCACCGGATGGCCAGCGACGTCACCCGGGCCAAACGCGGCAGCCACTTCCGCGCGAGGGAACTGCCGCTGCCGTACGTCTCCGAGACGCACCGCGCGCTGACCGGGCAGGCGTCCGAGCGCTGGCAGCGCAGTCTGTACACGCTCGCGTTCGCCATCACCACCGAACTCTCCATCGGCGCCTATCTCGAACTCGTCGCCAAGGCGTCGGGCGTCCAGCCGATGAACGTGGAACTCTCCCGGCTGCACCGGCACGACGAGGTCTGCCACGGATCCATCAGCGGCGAACTGCTCAAGGTGCTCTACCCCCAACTGGGCCGCGAGCAGCAGCGGTTCCTGGTCCACGCGCTCTGCCGGGCGCTGGAGGCGTACTCCGCCAACGACTACCGGGCCTGGGAAGCGATCATGCGGCTCGTCGGGGTGGCGGACGGCACCCGCATGCTCCGGGACTGCAAGGCCGCCGGACGCACCGCGCTGCTGCGTGACTACAGCGGGCTGCACCAGGTCCTCACCGAACTGGAGGTCATCGACGAGGTCGACTTCGACTGGTCGAGCGTCAAGGTGACCGGCGACCTGCCCTACGTGCTGTGAGGAGAGGACCGTTGACGTACCGCATCGATGCCGGCACCGCCCGCAGGATCGTAGTCGCCGCCCTGGCCGCACACGGCCTCGACGCCGAGTCCCGCGCCGTCGTCGCCGACGCGCTCGTGGAAACCTCGATGCGCGGCATCAGCACCCATGGACTGCGGCTGCTGCCCCGCTACCTCGACGACATCGGACGGGGCATCGCCAACCCCACGCCGAAGATCCGTACGGTCAGGGAGACCGGCCCGACAGTGCTCATCGACGCCGACGCCGCACTGGGGGTCGTCGCCGGGACCGCGGGCGTACGGGAGGCGGTGCGGCGCTCGGCCGAGCACGGGGTCGCGGCAGTCGTCGTGCGCAACTCCAACCACTTCGGGGCCGCCTCCGTCTACAGCCGCGCCATGGCCGGGGCCGGGATGGTCGGCTGGGCCATGACGTCCGCATCGTCGCGGGTGGCCCCCTACAACGGGCGGGGCCCGCTGTTCGGCACCAATCCGGTCAGCGTCGCGGCGGGCCGGGGCGACACCGAGTTCGCTCTCGACATGGCCACCAGCGAGGTGTGTCTCGGAGAGATACGGGAACGGGGGCGCCGCGGCATGCCCCTCGACCCCGGCTGGGCGACGGACGCGGACGGCCGCGGCACCCGGGACGCCGCCGAGGTGGCGGCCCTGTCCCCGCTCGGCGCCGGACACAAGGGCCAGGGCCTGGGCATGCTGGTGACCCTGATGACCGCGGTCCTCGCCGATGCCCCGCTGGACTGGGAGCTCGACCACATGGAGCAGGCGACGCCCGGCAAAGGACGCGAGGTGGCGCACTTCCTGCTCTGCCTGGATCCGGCCGCTTTCGGCGGGCGGAGCGCCTTCGACGGGCGGCTGCGCGACCTCGTGCACACCACGCGCGGGGCACCGGCCGCGGGCTCCGAGCCGGTGCTCTGCCCCGGAGACCCGGAGCGCGACCATGAGGCCACCGCGGCCCGGGACGGCATCCCCCTGGACCCGGACACGGCACGCGCGCTGTACGCGCTGGCACAGCGGCACCGCATCGCGGCCCCCGCGCCTCCTGGCGCCCGAAGGAGGACACCATGACCGCACTGTCCCCGGCCGAATACATCTGGATGGACGGCCGACTCGTCCCCTGGGACGACGCACGAGTCCATGTGCTGACCCAGTCCCTGCACTACGGATGGGCGGTCTACGAAGGCATCAGGGCGCACGAGACCGCGGACGGCCGAGCGGTCTTCCGACTCCGCGACCACCTCGCCAGGCTCCGGCGCTCGGCCCGCGTCTATCTGATGGACATCCCGTACACCGACGACGAACTGATCGACGCCACCACGGAGCTGATCAGCGCGGGCGGCCCCGGGCCACGCTATGTCCGCCCCCTCGTCTACCTCGGATACGGCAGCATGGGCGTCGCCCTCGACCTGTCCGCGGTCCGCGTGACCATCGCCGCCTGGGCGTGGCAGGAGCAGCCGAACCACAACTGGCGCCTCATGACGAGTAGTTGGCGGCGCAACCACCAGGACACCATCCCTCCGCTGGCGAAGGCCACGGGCGCGTACCTCAACTCCTCACTCGCCAAAATCGCGGCGGTCAGGGCCGGTTACGACGACGCCTTGCTGCTGACCGCCTCCGGACACATCTCCGAGAGCTCCGCCGCCAACGTCTTCCTCGTCAGCTCCGGCGTACTGCACACCCCTCCGGTGGAGCAGGGCATACTCCCCGGCATCACCCGCTCCACCGTGCTCGAACTGGCCGCCGACGCAGGCATCCCCACCGTCGAACGACCCTTGGCGCACGCCGAGGCGTACACCGCCGACGAGATCTTCCTGACCGGGACCGCCATCGGGATCGTGCCCGTCGAGTCCGTCGACGATCGGCGCACCACGACGCAGGGTCACGGACCGGTCACCGAGGCGCTGCGCGACGCCTACCGGGACGCGGTCGGCGGGAAGTCCCCGGCGGCCGCCGACTGGCTCACCGGGGTGTGAACGCCCTGTCGCCCACCGGGGTGTGAACGCGCCGTCGCTCACCGGGGCGTGCACGCCCTGTGGCCTTCCCGCCCGTCCGGCGCGCGGGGCCTGCGGCGCGGGTACCAGGCGATCACCAGCGCCCCGACCGTCACCACCACGGCGGCCAGCACGCGCATCGCGGTGTCGAGGGAGGTGGTGAAGTCCGCGACGACGGCGTGCCGCAGGTCGGATGAGGCCAACCCCTCGGCGGCCAGGCGGTGTTCGGCGGCGGGGACGGTCGTCGGCGCGCCGGGCCCGCGCAGCGGCGCCGGGAGGCCCGCGGTGAACACCCCGGTCACCACACTGCCGCTGACCGCGACGCCCAGCGCGCTGCCCAACTCCCGCGCCAGGCTCTGCAATCCCGAGCCGACCCCGGCCCGGTGCGCCGGCAGCGCGGACATCATGCCGTACGACAGCAGTGGCGTCGCCAGGCCGCATCCGGCCGCGGTGAGCGTCGCCCCGAGCGCGTACACGGGATATGGGGTGCTCGGGCCGACCAGCGAGACCGTGCACAGGCCGGCGGCCAGCACGGCGAGACCCGATCCGAGCGTCACCCGTGGACCGGCGCGCCGCTCCAGGGCCGCCGCGCAGCGGGGCGCGAGCAGCAGCGCAGCCGCCATCGGGAGTAGCCGCACCCCCGCCCCGAGCGGGGAGTAACCCTTGGCGTACTGCAAATACTGCCCGTTGACGAAGAACAGGCCGAACATCCCGAAGAACACCAGCGCCATGCCGACCGCCCCCGCCCGCACCACCGGCACGGCGAACAGCCGTGGGTCGAGCATCGGATGCACCCGGCGCAGGTCCCGGGCGGTCCAGGCCGCCAGCAGCGCCACCGCCGCACCGAAGCCGCCCAGCACCCGCGGACTGCCCCAACCGGCCTGCGGGCCGGAGACGATGCCCCACAGCAGGGCGAGGAACCCCGCCGGCAGCAGGACCGCGGACACCATCGACACCGGCCGGTCGTGCCGCGGCGGCGCCGGTGCGAACGCCACCACCAGGGCAAGCGACACCAGCGACAACGGCACCACGCACCAGAACAACGCCCGCCACGAACCGAGTTGCAGCGCCGCACCGCCACCGACGTTGCCGAGCACGGCCGCCAGGCCCGTCATCGACGCCCACACCGCCACCAGGCGCGGCCGGCGGTGCGCGGGAGCGGCGCCCACCATCAGGGCCAGCGTCGTCGGCAGCACGGCGGCGGCGCCCACGCCGCTGACCACCCGGCCCGCGATCACCGTGCCGATGCCCGGCGCCACGGCGCACAGGACGCACCCGGCGGTGAACAGACCCATGCCCGCCGCCAGCACCCGCTTCCGGCCGAGCCGGTCGGCGAGCGCGCCGCCCGGAATGAGCAGGCAGGCGAAGAACACCACATAGCCGTCGACCACCCACATCACCGCCTCGGCCGACGGGCGCAGGGCGCTGCGCGAGAGCGCGGGGACGGCGAGGTTGACCGCGGAGACCATGCCCACCACCAAGGTGACGCACAGGCACAGCGCGGCGACGGTCAGCGGGCCGGGGCCCTGAGCTGCGCGGGCCTCGGTCGCGTAGGCCGCGTTGTCCGTCGCGGAGACCGCCTCGTCCGTCGCGGAGGCCGCCATGTCCGTCGCGGAGGCCGCCTTGTCCGAGGGGTGCCGGGGACCGGGGGCCGTCCTGCCGGTGGTCTCGGGGTCGGGGCTCACCGTCCGCCTCCTGCCGGTGACGGGGCAGGGCCGGTGTGCGGTTCCGGTGCGGCGCGGACGAGTTCGGCGCGTACCAGTTCGGCGCGGAACGCCAGCCGGTCGCCGCGGATGCGCAGGAACTCCAGGTCCACCGGGCGCCCGTCCGGCATCCTGGTCAGCCGTTCCACGGTGAACAGCGCCGAGCCCGCCGGGATGTCCAGCAACGCGCACGTGTGTGGGTCACCGCCCACCGCGTGCACGGTGACGCTCGCCGAGCCGAGCCGGCCGCCGGTGGACTCCTCGATGAGTCCGAACAGGTCCCGGCCCGCCAGGTCGGCGGTGAGCAGCGGCTCCCCGATGTCCGCGGCCAGGTAGGTCAGGTCGAGGGAGAGCGGCGCGCCGTCCAGCAGCCGCAGCCGTTCGATGTGGACCACCTGCCCGCCCTCGGGGACGTGCAGCTTGCGTGCCACCTCGCCGGGCGGGCGCACCAGGCCCGCGACCCGCACCTGGTTGGTCACCTCGCCGTGCGTGCCCAGCGTCTCGGCCAGGCCGGTCAGCCGCTCCAACGTGTGCTCGTAGGGCCGCCGCACGATCACCGTCCCCACGCCCTGACGCCGCTCGACGACGCCTTCGTCGCGGAGCACACCCAGCGCCTCGCGGACGGTGTTGCGCGACACCGCGAAGTCGGCGATCAGGATCCGCTCGTCCGGCAGCACGCCCGAGGCGAAGGCCCCGGATGCGATCTGACGGCGCAGCACTTCGGCGACCTGCCGGGCCCGGTCCGCCCGGCTCCGCCGTGGGCTCTCCGGCGCCGGTCGGGGCTCGGCGGACTGTGGGGGAGAGGCGTTCACGGGACCTCCGCTGCACGTTCGGGGCCGGGGCTGGAGGGGCGTACGCCGAGCGCCTGGCTCATACGCCGAGAACCTGGCTCGTACGCCTCGACGCCCGGGCGGTACCCGCGAAACCTAGGCCGCCGACGTTTCCGGGAAGTTACGCCACCTGCCCTGACCTGCGGCGACGCCTGTGACGTGCGGCGCGGCGGGGAGCGCGGACCCGTTGCGCCACCCCGCTGCCGCGTCGGCGCCGACGAGACGAGCCGCTGCCCGGTCCGACCGAACCCCGCCCTCCGGTTCCATGTGTCGAAACTCTTGTTCCGTCCTGTGGACTCGCTTAGGGTCGGCGCCCCCGGCTGCCCGCGCGCGGTCGGGGCTTTCCTGTGGGGACACGAAGGAGTGTGCGGTGGTGCAACAGGCGTGGCAGGACGGGGCGTCGGGTGACGGGCGGCCGGAGGGGGACCGTGAGGGCGGTGCGACACGCGGCGTGGGACGTCGCGGCTTCGTCGTCGGGGCCGGGCTGGTGGGGACCGGCGGTCTGCTCGGCGCCGCCGGGGCGGGACCGGCGTCCGCCGTCGGACGCGACGGTGACGGCACCTTCGGCCCGCGGGACTTCCGCGGCAAGCGCCTGCTGCTCGTACCGGACGTGGTCCTGCTGCCGGAAGGGCCGGTCAGAGACCGCGCGGTGCTGGTCCAGGACGGCACCTTCAAGGCCGTCGGACCGGTCCGCAAGCTCACCGACGCGCACCGGGACGCCCGTACCGTGCGGCTGAAGGGCCACCTGCTCATGCCGGGCTTCGTGGACGCCCACCACCACCTGACGCAGAGCTTCGGCAAGGCCCAGGCGTTCGGGCAGCCGTCGGAGATCTTCAAGACGGTCTGGGAGCCGCTGGAACGCGCCCTGGACGAGGAGACCGCCCACCTCTCGGCGAAACTAGCGGCGTTGGAGGCGCTGCGCGGCGGATTCACCACCGCCGCCGACGCCGGCACCCGCGCGCCCGTCGACGTGGGCGTCATCGCAGAGGCCGCCGAGGAGGCCGGGCTGCGCTGCGTGCTGTCGAAAGTCGTCTCCGGCGGAAAGGGCGGCAAGGAACACCTGGAGCGCTTCCAGAGCTCCCGATTGATCCACCCCTCACTGGCGATACCCGTCCCCGAGGACGCGACCACGGAGGTCCTGAAGAGGACCGCCGACCTGTGCGCGGACGCCGACGCGGTCCTCCAGATCCACGTAAACGAACACCTGGCCTCCGTCGAACGCTCCCTCAAGAGCGTGGGCCGCCGCCCGGTGGCCCACCTGCACCACATCGGCGCACTCAACGCGCACATCCTCGGCGCCCACGCCACCCTGCTCACCCCCGACGAGATGCGCATGCTCGCCGACACCGGCGCCGCGGTCAGCTACAACCCGGTCGCCAGCGCCTGGAAGGGAAACGGCGTCGCGCACGCCTTGATGTGGCGGGCCATGGGCATCCGCTTCGGCACCGGCACCGACGGGACCCGCGGCAGCGGCTTCCGGCTCATCGACGCCGCGGAGAGCGCCCAGCGCCTGAGCCATGGCTTGCAGACCGGCGACTCCTCGTGCGGTGCGGGCCGCACATGGCTCACCCACGCCACGACCCTGAGCGCCGACGCCGTCGGACTCGGCAAGGTGACGGGCGAGATCTCCGTCGGCAAAGCCGCCGACTTCCTGCTCGTCGACCTCCAAGTGCCCGAACTCACCCCGTCCTACGACCTGTCGTGGGAACTGGTCCGGCTGGCCGACCGCGACCAGATCACCGCGGTCGTCGTGGACGGCAAGCTGCGGCTGTGGCGCGGCTGGCCCACGGACTGGGACGGGCCCGCGCTGATCCGCAAGGCCGCGGAGGTGGGACCGAGGGTCGTGGAGCGCGCCCGCATCCAGCGGGTGGACCCGGATCCGGACGGCACGGCACGCCACACGCGACGGCCCTGAGGCGCCATTTGCGGGAGCCCGTCATCGGGAACTCGTCTCCGGGAACTCGTCTCCGGGTGTGCGGCCCGAGGCCCGGAGACAGGTTCCGGACTCCGGTGACGTGGTACCCCTAGCGGTACGCACCCAAGGAGACGAGCACCCTGTGACCGAACCCCGCAAACCCCGCGAACCCCGCGAACCCCCGAACTATCCCGAACCTCCCCAATCCTCCAAGTCTCCCGAAGTCTGCGGACAGCCGGGACCCGGCACCGAGCCGACCACCGCCGACCGGGCCTGGCTCGCCGTGGCCTGCCAACTCGCCACGCAGAGCCCGCCCTCGACCACGGCGTTCTCCGCCGGCGCGGTCATCGTCGCCGACGACGGCACCGAGCTCGCCCGTGCCCACTCCCGCCTGCGCGACACGGACGACCACGCCGAGGAAGGCGCTCTCGCCCAACTCGCCCCGAACGACCCCCGGCTGTCCGGGGCAACCCTCTACAGCTCCCTCGAACCGTGCACCGAGCGCACCTCCGGGCCGCGTTCCTGCACCCAGTTGATCCGCGAGGCGGGCATCCGTCGGGTGGTCGTCGGCTGGCGAAAGCCCGACACGCTCACACCTGACACGCTTTCGCTCAACTCCGAGGGCCTGGAGTCCGCGGGCATCACCGTCATCGAACTCTCCGAGTACGCGGACGCCGCCAAATCCCCGAACCAGCACCTGCTGTGAGCGAGCGAGTGGGGGAGCCGGGGCGGTCATAGCGCCTCTGCGCATTCGTCGATGAATGCGCAAAGCCGACGAATGAGGCTCAAGAAGGAGGGCGTGGGGTCCACTTCGTCCTTCACGTGCGGTGCATCCCGGAGCCACTGCTGCCACAGGCCGCCCGGTTCTCGGAAGCGGTCGGCTTGACCATTTCCAAGGTTCAGATTGATGAACTGAAGAGCGCCCATGACGACGGGCTGGTCGTATGCGAGATCAGGGCGGCGCAGGTAGCGATCCAAGTAGGCGGCGAGCAGATCAGCGTCGCGCGCCGTTCCGAAACTGGCCAGGGCCACGCTGTAGGCCAGTCCGACGCAGCAGACCTCGCTGGCCAGCAGAAGTTCCCCGAGGCGCTCACGGAACTCGGTCCGGCGGGAGACAGCCACGAGCCAAGCCGCGGTTCTCCGTTCTCTCCAACCGCCCTCAAGAAGCGTCGTGATCTCATCCGGGGTGATGAGCCCCGCGTCCTCACGGAGATCTCGCATGAATCGCTCGTACTCAGGACTTCTCATCCGCAGCAAGCTGCCGCCGAGCTTCTGATAACGCCGCTCGGGCGTGACATACCGCCGAACCAGGGCCAGCAACTCGGCATCTTCACGAGGGTCGCGTATCACTCAGTCCATCTCCGGCGTGGTACACGGCCGACGCGATCTCCCGCACGCGCTCCTGGCTGATTCCCGTGTGCTGCTCGATGGCGAGGGGGTGGTCGGTGGGCTCCAGCTCGATGAAGGGGCGCTCGCCGACCGGGCGGGTATGGACGTGCGTCTTCAGGTTGAGGGTCGTCGTCGGGTACACCGGAAGATCGGTGGTGAGCCAGCCGAAGTACGGCTTCTCGGCCTCTCGGCCGGGCCTGTCCCACAGATCCGAGGCCCGGGAGAAGCTCTCTCGGCTGAGCGAGACCCAGACACCCCAGGAGAACACCTCCCCACTGTCGATGACCGGTATCTCGATCAGGCCCTTGACGAAGTAGTGCTGCCCGCGGACCACGCACTGGTCCGTAGAGAGCAAGCAGTCGTCGGCGTCGGCGAAGGCTGGATCCCATACGGCGGGGGCCTCAGCCGTATAGTTCATGGGCAGCTCAGGGTGGTGGGCCCCGCAGCACGCGCAGGTGAACCCCAGATCACTGGTCATGGGACCGGAGCCTAGCGACGGACTCCAGACGCACCCGAAGGGGGCTTACCCGGCCGCCGCCCTCTGGGGCAGCCTCGCCGCCGCGACGCTCCTGGCGGCCTGCGCGGTCGTCTCACTGTGACCACTGATGCGAGTCACTCTGACTACTGATGTGCGCGCACCACGAAGCGTGCCCCGTCGGGATCGCACAGGATGGCCTCGTCCGGGCCCGTCTCCCCCTGGACGACACTGCCGCCGTTGGCCTCCGCGGCACGGGCGCACGCCGCCACGTCGGCGACCGTGAAGTGGATCTGCCAGCGCGGCCGGATCGAGGGATCGGGCGCGGCCTCCACCGCGCCCGAATGGATGCGGGCCACGACGTCGCCCTGGCTGCGCAGCACCACCTTCTCGTCCTCGTAGTCCACTTCGCAGCAGCCCGCGACCGTGGACGCCCAGCCGAGGACCTCCGCGTAGAAGATGGCCGCGTCGAAGGCGTTCCGGGTGTGGAGCTCCACGAAGACCGGCGCCGCCCGGCGCCACTCCTCCCAGTTGGCGACCAGCTCGCCCTCCCAGACGCCGAAGACCGCTCCGTCGCGGTCGGCCAGCAGCGCCGCCCGCCCCGGAGGGAACGAGATGGGCCCCACGGCGGTCGTCCCGCCGCGCTCCTGGCTGCGGGCGACGGTCTCGTTCGCGTTGGACGCGGCGAAGAAGGGCGTCCATGCGACGGCCGTCTGCCCCATGGCCTCCACCACGGACACCCCGGCCACCGGCAGCTCGCCCACATGGGCGAACCGGTACTCGTCACCCAGCTTGCCGGTGCGCCAGTCCCAGCCAAGGACGGCGTGGTAGAACCGCTCCGCGGACCGCAGGTCGCGCGTGGTCAGGTTGACCCAGCAGGGCGCGCCGAACACCGAGCTGCTGGCTACGTGCTCGCTCGTGGGCGTCTTGGAGCTGTTCATCTCTGTACCGTTCCGAGGTCGATGGACGGGCCTCCATCATCCCCACCGTTGGGCCCCGCGTCGCGCCATGGCACTGGTGTGACTTAACGCTGCCCCCCGCCGCCGGGGGCCGGGACCACGCCGCCGTACCCGGAAGAGTGAATCGAACGGACGGGTGGCCCAAGCACCTGCCCTTGCGTACGCGCTCCACCTGCCCGGCCTCGAACTCCCGCTCGACCAGTCGCCCGAGGCCGCCCGTATCGGCCCTGTGATCAGCGACGTTGTAGCGGTGTTCGGTCCGTTTCCCACCACCGAGGAGAATCCGTGAATCCCGTCCGCATGCTGACCGCCCTGCCTCCCGTGTTCGAAAATCCTCCCGCTCAGGCCGTCGAGGCCACCGCTTTCCGGCGGCCGGTCGACGTCCGTCGCGCCCTGTTCGCCTCGGCATCACGGCCGTCATCGGGGTGGGGAGCATGACGCACCAGTACGACCGGCTCCCGTACGACCGGCTCCCGGCGGTGGTGTCCGCATGACGACACCACACGAGGGGACGACACCGCACGAGGGGATGACACCACACGGGTCCGTGACCGTCCCCGCGGCCCGCGGCGAAGTCCCGCGGCCGTCCGCGCCGCCGGAGCTCGACTACAACGGACGCAAGCACCGGGGCGCGATGGACGACGCCACCCTGTGGGACATGGCCCGCCGCATCCCCGCGGCACTGGCGCAGACGGCCCGGCTCGCCTGGACGGTCGACCGCCGCATGACGGTGACGGTCGTCGGGTGCCAGCTCCTGTCCGGCGTCGGCACGGGAGTGATGCTCGCCGCCGTGGCCAGGGCCCTGCCGCAGCTGATGGTCCCCGACCCCCGCGAGGGCCTCACGCGCGCGTGGCCCGCTCTCGCCGTCGCCGTCGTGGCGATGGCCACCGGCGCGGCGATGTGGATCCTCGCGGACTGGGCGACCCGGCGCCTGAACCCGAAGATCGCCTCGGCCGCGGACCTCACCCTGGTCGACCTGTACATGCGCGCCGAACTCGCCGCCTACGACGCGGAGGGCTTCGGCGAACGGAGCAAGGCGGCGGAGATCGGCGCGCTGCGCGCCGTCGACCTGGCCGACGACGCCAAGACCCTCACCAACGGACTCGTCCAACTGGTGTCCGCGGCGACGGTCCTCACCTCCCTGCATCCGCTGCTCCTCGGAGTGCTGCTGCTGTCCGTCGTCCCCCGGGGCCTGGGCGGAGTGATCGCCGCGCGGGTCGACTACCGGGTCCACGACCGGACGGTCTCCGCCCGCAACGTGCGCGGCATGATGCGCTGGTGGCTCACCACGGCCGAGCTCGCCGACGAGCTGCGGGCCAACACGATGCGCGGCTATCTGCACTTCTGGTACCGGTCCATGTGCGACCGCGTGGAAGGCCGCGAGCTCGCGGGCGCCCGCCCCTACCTGCTGATCACCCTGCTGGCCGCGTCCCTCGGCGGCCTGTTCACCCTCGGCATGTGGGCGTCGCTGGCCGCGCTCGTCCTCGCCGGAGCCATGTCGACGGCGATCGCGGGAACCGCCGTCGTCGCCTCCCAGACCGCCGGACGCGCCCTGAACTCGATCATCAGATACAGCACGGTGATGTTCCACCACGGCCTCTACCTCTCCGACTACTACGAGTTCATCGACGAGGTCCGCGCCATGGCCACGACCCGCGGCACCGCGCAGGCCGGGCCTCCGGAACGGATCCGCCTGGAAGGCGCCTCGTACCGCTACCCGAGCAAGGACACCGCGGCCGTACGGCCGATCACCCTCACCCTGCGGCGCGGCGAGGTCGTCGCACTGGTCGGGGAGAATGGCGCGGGCAAGTCGACGCTGATCCGCATGCTCACCGGGCTGACCGTGCCCACCGACGGCAGGGTGCTGTGGGACGACACCGATCTGGCCACCGCCGACGCCGAATCGGTCTGGCGGCACGTGGGCCTGGTGCCGCAGCAGAACGGGCACTGGCCGCTCGCCGCCCGCGAGAACATCACCCTGGGCCAGCCCCGCGAACACGGCGACGACCGGATCTGGGACGTGGCGGAACGGGTCGGCATGACCGGTGCCCTGCGTGAACTGCCCGATGGACTCGACACGCTCCTCGCCCGCTCGGTGTGGGGCGGCCACGAGCTCTCCGGCGGTCAGTGGCAACGGCTCGCGTGTGCGAGGGCGATGTACCGCGAACCCGCCGTGCTCGTCCTGGACGAGCCGACCAGTGAGATGGACGCCCGCGGCGAGCACACGATCTTCCGGGAACTGCGGGCCACGGCCCCCGGCCGGATCACCGTGGTGGTCACGCACCGACTGGACAACGTACGGATGGCCGACCGCGTGATCGTCCTCGACCGGGGTGCCATCCGCGAACAAGGCACCTTCGACGAGCTCGTCGCGACGGAGGGGAGCCTGCTGGGCGAGCTGTACGCGCTCGCGCAGGACCGCTGAGCGAAGTCGTCGCCGCGCCCGGCGCTGCCTGTTCCAGACCATTACGGGTACCGGCCATGGAACCGGCGAAGAACCGGCAGCGGGTCCAGCGGAAGGGGAATCGTATGTCGGTCGACCTCGTCGGCTTCCTCGGTGTCGTCATGGTGGCGTATGTGGTGCCGGGCCCTGACTTCCTCGTGGTGGTGAGGTCGGCCACCGAGCATCCCGCCAAGGGGCGGGCGGCGGCGCTGGGAGCCCAGGCCGGGCTGTGCGTGCACATGCTCGCCGCCGCGGTCGGCCTGTCCCTCATCGCCGCCCGCTCTCCGGTGGTCTACGACGCCATCAGGCTGCTGGGCGCGGCCTACCTCGTATACCTGGGCATCCGGGCCGTGCTGGCCGCGCGGCGGGCCGCCCGCGCGCGGGCCGCGGGGCGGGTTGCGGCCGATGCTTTGGAGGACGGTACCGCCCCGCGAACTCCTGCGAAGGGGCGGCCGGTTGACACCCGGTGGCGGTCCGGCTTCACCCAGGGCTTCCTGACCAACGTGCTCAACCCCAAGGCCGCACTGTTCTTCCTGAGCATCCTGCCCCAGTTCGTCGACGACGGCGGCTCGACCTCGCGGCAGATCTTCTTCCTCGGCACCCTGGACATCGTCATCGGTGTCGCCTACTGGTTCGCCCTGGTCGCCGTCGCCGCGCGGCTGCGGCCGTTCCTCACCAGCCCGAAGATCCGCCACCGCTGGGAGCTGACGACCGGCTGGCTCTTCATCGCCATCGGCATCGGCGTCGCCACGGCGGCTTGAGGTACCGGCAGGCTCGCTTTTCGCGGTGTGCTCCATGAGCCGCGGTCACTCGTGGCCACTCGCGGTCACTCGCGGTCCGAGCCTGCCGAGAGGAAGTCGGTGAGCGCGGAGGCCAATGCGGCGGGGGCCTCCTCGGCGACGTGGTGCCCGGAGTCGATGCCGTGTCCGCGCACGTCGTCGGCCCACCGGCGCCAGATCGTACGAGGATCTCCGTACAGCTCCTCCAAGTCGTCCTTGAGGGACCAGAGGACCAGCGCGGGACAGGCGATGCGGGTGCCGGCGGCACGGTCGGCCTCCTCGTGCCGCCGGTCGACCGTGAGGCCGGCCCGATAGTCCTCGAGCATGCCTCGCACCACGTCGGGATTGCGTGTGGCCTGCCGCCACTCGGCGTGGTTCTCCTCTCCCATGACCGCGGGGTCACCGCGGTACCAACTGTCGGGGTCGGCGGTGATGACGCGCTCGGGGATGTCCGGTTGTGCGAAGAAGAACCAGTGCCACCACTGGGTGGCGAACTCGGCGTTGACGCGGGAGAGATGTTCCGTCAGCGGCAGACAGTCCGCGAACACCACCCGGGAGACGGCTTCGGGATGGTCCAGTACGAGACGCAGAGCGACGCTGCCGCCACGGTCGTGACCGACGACTGAGAACCGACGATGTCCGAGGCGGCGCATCACGGCCACTACGTCCTCGGCGACCGCCCGCTTGGAATAGCCGACGTGATCCGCCGTGAAGCGTGGCCCCTTGGAACGTCCGTAACCCCTCAGGTCCGGGCAGACCACCGTGTGACCGGCTTGTACGAGCAGCGGAGCGACCTGGTGCCAGGTGGCCGACGTACGGGGGTGCCCGTGCAGCAGCACCACGGCCGGCCCCTGTCCACCGAAGCGGACGAAGACGGAAGCGTCACCGACATCGAACTGCGCGGTCTCGAACCCTTCGAACATCCGGCCTCCCAGAAACGGCTCAAGCACCACGTCAGCCACGTGCGTGATGCTCTTACCCTTCCTCGGATGCCCCCGCCGTCGGCGCTCAAGTGCCCGTAAGTCAGCCTCCCGTCTGGATCGCGGGCGCTCGTCCCAGTCGGGGTTCAGGTGTCGCGGCGGTCGCCCTGGTTGTCGCACGGCAGGTCGGCGGGGGTGTGGTGGGCGAGGAAGTCGCGGGTGGCCTGGCGTTGCACTTCCGCGATGGCGTTGGGTTCGACGTCGATGATGCCGCCGAAGGGGCGGTCGACGTCCCGGATGATGCACAAGGTGGCGGTCAGGAGCGCGGTGATGACCGTGAGGGTGATGATCTGACCGCGGTTGTCGCGGCGGGGAATGCACGTGCCCAGGGCCATCACGGTGATCACGAGGGTCGCGAGCAGGAACCACAGAATCGCGCTGGGGATGCTCGCGGTGGCCTGGGTCAGGCGCTCCTCACGCTCGTCGGAGCGCTTGGTGTCGGCGCCGACCAGCATGCCGAAGACCGGTTTGCCCTCGACCTCGCGGAAGACGCGGCGCAGGTCGGTGGACCAGACGCTGGGGGCCGGCGAGCCCTTCCCGTCGGCCATGGCGGGCCACTCCCGCTCACGTACGGCGCGGGCGTAACAGACGGCGTCCGCCTGGATCTTGGCCCGCTGTGCTTCGGGCGCGTACTCGGCGGACTCCACGAGCTGGTCGACGGCTCGGGCTTCACCGCGTGCGGCGACCTCGGCCTTTCCGTAAGAGCCGTTGGCGGTGACCAGGACGAAGGCGAGCAGCAGCACCGTCAGGGTCAGCAGCGGGCCGACCAGGTCCTTGACACACATGCCGGCGTCGTCGTCCTCGGTCACCAGCCGGGGACGCAGATAGCGGTTGGCGGCCAGGCCCGCCAGCAATGCCAGGACTGCGACGACAATGATCAGGATCACGAACGGCCACCTCCGGGTGACTGGGGCGCCCCCGCGAGGGCAGCGGCACCGCAAGCGTCCCCGACGGCCGGGGCCTCTACCTGGAGAAACACTCCTCGCCTTCGAACGGGCGACCCACTTTTGGGCCGAAGGGCCCCATGAGGGGTGAAGCGTGAGACGGCCACCCACTCCCACGTACCCGGTGGCATGCTTGATCTGCTTCAGACGGTTCAATCGAAGGGGTGCTTGGCGTGAGCGGTATCGCGGTCATCGGTCTGGGGGCCATGGGGAAGCCCATCGCGCGCAACCTGGTGAAGGCCGGCCACGACGTCGTGGTGTGGAACCGCTCCGACGGGCCCGCGGACGAACTCGTCGCGGCGGGTGCCCGCCGTGCCGCCTCGGTCGAAGAAGCCATGCAAGCGCCGGTGGTCTTCTCGGTCCTGTCCGACGACCGGGCCGTCGCCGGGACGTTCATCGACTCCGGTGTCCTCGCCCGGACCCCGGACGGGACGGTGCACGTCAACCTCGCCACGGTGAGTACCGACCTGGCTCGCCGGGCGGCCGCAGCGCACGCCGAGCACGGTGTCGGCTATGTCGCGGCACCGGTCTTCGGCCGTGTGCCGGTCGCCGAGGCCGGAGCGCTCAACGTCCTCGCGGCCGGTGAGCCTGCGCTGCTCGACCGCGTGCAGCCGTTCTTCGACGTGATCGGCTCGCGGACCTGGCGGCTCGGCGACCGTCCCGAGCAGGCCAACATCGTGAAGATCCTCGGGAACTACCTGATCGCCTGCGCGATCCAGTCGCTGGGCGAGGCCGTCAGTGTCGCGGAAGGCGCCGGTGTCGACTCCGGGCAGCTGGTCGAGCTGCTGACCTCGACGCTCTTTCCCGGAGCCGTCTACTCCGGCTATGGGTCGGCGATCGCCGAACGGCGCTACCAGCCGGCCGGCTTCACCACGGTCCTGGGCCGCAAGGACCTCCACCTCGCCCTCGACGCAGCGGCCGGCCAAGGCGTTCCGCTTCCGATCGGTCAACTGCTGCGTGCTGTTTTCGACGAGGCCATCGCCGATGGGCGAGGGGCGGACGACTGGGCGGTCATCGCGGAACAGCAGCCGCGATAACCGCCACCGGCCGACCGTCACCGGCCGTCGGACGTCACTGCGGGGCCCGTGAGGTCAGGGGGAGAGCAGCAGGGTGAGCATCAGCGCCAAGCAGTAGGCGACGCTTGCCGGTCCGGCCGCCCGTGCGTACGGTCCGCGCGCGGGGGCGGCCTCGGTCGGACGGAGCGCGGGGTCGGCTGCCATCGCGCGGATTCCGTCCACCGCGGCACGCGCCCGCGGGCGCCGGGGCAGCAGTTCGGCCAACCAACGCGCGGGCAGCACACCGTAGACGTCGACGTCACGGTCGGTGGCGTAGCGGATGCGGAATCCGCGTTCTTCCGCGCTGATGCCGCGGAACTTCTCCCACGGCACATGGTGGACCGTGAAAGTGCCACTGACCCGGAGACCGTGACAGTCGGCCACGACCTGCCAGTTGAGCAGGGTGACAACGTGCATCGCCGACACCGCGACGAGCAGTACGAGGGCGTGGACGTACTGGGAGTCGGCCTCGTAGAAGTGCAGGCCGACGGCTACGAAGGTGAGTACCGCCAGGTATCCCAGCAGGATCGCACGCACCCCGGGCCCGGCCCGCCATCGGATCGGTGCCGCACCGGTCTGCCAGGTCTCGGCCGCCGGCTCGGCGCGGTACTGGGGCCGTACCGGTTTCATGGTGTGCCCGAATCTCCCGCCCGCCAGCAGGACCAGCTCACCACCGGCGTGCGGAGGTCCGTACAGCACCGCCTCGTGCAACGCACCGTCCCTGGGAAGAGTGGTACGGCAGGAGAAGACCGGCGTTCCGCCCGCGGTGTCGTCCGCCGCGAAGACCTCCGTACGCCGGTCGTCGGAACCGCCACCGGCCCGCAGGAGCACCCGCAGCGCGGGCACCGGCGACCTGCGCAAGCTCGCGATCCCGTGCCACCCGACCAGTCCCGCCCCGCCCCAGTTCAACCCCACCACCAGAGCGAAGACCGCGGGGAACCGCCAGTCCTCCGCACTCATCAGCCAACCGCTTCCCAGGGCCGACAGCGCGAGAGCGAACACGCCGAACCCGAGGACCGGGGCACCGCAGCCGAGGTCCGATCCGCCGCGACCGGTGGTGTCGACGCTCTTCGGCAACGACAGCCGCACGGGACCGGCCGCGTCGAGGGCAAGGGTGCGCTGTCTGCGGGCGACCCGACAGCGGTGCAGACAGCCCGCGAACGCGTACCCGGCCGCCAGAGCGACGGCGATGCGGGCCGCCCCGGGTATCTGCGGCTGCACGACGACACCGAGGACGATCAGCGGGAGCGCGGAGGCCGCCAGATACGGCAGACGCCACAGCCAACGGAAGACGACCACACCGACGAGAGCGAGGTGCGCGGTGACCCACCATGGGGGTTCACACGAATCGAGCCGACCGCAGAGGTAGGCGTCCATGCGCGGGAACCCCGTCGCCGCGACGAGCGCGCAGACCAGGGCCAGGACGGCGGGCAGGGGATGGGACCACGCGGCGGGCCGGGCTTTCAGCCATTGGCGGGCAGCCGTCGAATGCCAGACGGCGACACCGCGCGGCATCGGCTCCTGCGGCTGCGGAACGGGGCTCTCGATCACGCCCGATGGTCCTGGCACAGACATGACCCCCGGCCACCCGCCACACGACGGAACGGTGAACACCACGGCACGGGTCGATACCGGCCACCGCTCCCTGGTGCAGCACGCGCAGGAGATGGCCTGTGTCAGCGGCCGTACGCCTCGTCGCGGGGGAGGGGGCCCACGTCGGCGTGGCGGCCCGGACGGAGGGAGGCGTGGCGTTGGCCGGGGCCGGGGCCCTCTCGGGCGGCCAGGGCGTCTGCGACGGCGCCGGTGGCGAAGGCGTAGACGGCCTTGTGGAGGAGGTCGACGACGAGTTCCTTGCGGGGCCAGGTGGGTGGCGGGGCGCCGACGCCGGTGGCGTTCTCCAGGATCTGGTCGTTCGTGAGACGTACGACGGCGAACTGAGCCGAAGCCGCCGGTCCGCGCAGCCCGGACTGGGCCATGACCGACCGCAGCACACCGAGGAGGGCGGCCTGGCCGAAGTGCATGGCCCAGTTCACCCGGAGGGGTTGTCGGCCGGGGCGTTCCGGCAGACCCGTCAGACGTTGCAGGGTCCGCGCGGGCACGTGCGAGTCGGCCCGCCCCGTGATGGCCTGCTCGGCCTTCTCGCCGAGCGTCATCACGACACCCCCGACGGTTCCCGCGACGAGTCCTTGCCACAACGCACGCTTGATCATGCCGTTCCGGGTACCCGATGCCGACGCCCTGACCCACCGGATCGAGGCGGACTCCACCCGGTCGCTGGGCGCCTCACCCGGATGCCGGGACCCACGGGCGGGGGAGACACGGCAGGGGTAGGCGTACCGGTCAGCAGCAGCCAGATCCCGGAGCCAGGCCGAGCCGAGCAGGGCAGAGGCGAACAGGGCAGCGAGAACGACCCCGGCAGAGCAGAAAGGCAGAGCCATGAACGCATCGGCCCAACCGCACCCGGCCGCCCCCGGGACGAGGCCCGAGACGCGCAGGTCGATGGTGGTGTGCGCAGTGCTCGGCGTGGCGGCGATGGCCGCGGTGGACGAGATCGTCTTCCACCAGATCCTGCACTGGCACCACTTCTACGACCGCTCGACCACGGGCATGGGCCTGATGTCGGACGGGCTGCTGCACACCGGTGAGCTGCTGGGTCTGGTCGCCGGCTTCTTCCTGTACGCCGATCTGCGCCGCCGCCGCGCCCTGGCCCCGGCCCACGCCCGTGCCGGGTTCTTCCTCGGCCTCGGGATCTTCCAGTTGTACGACGGGATCGTGGACCACAAGTTGCTGCGCCTGCACCAGGTCCGCTACGGCGTGGACGTCACCCCGTACGACTGGGCGTGGAACCTGGCGGGTCTCGTACTGCTGCTGATCGGAGTGGTCCTCGCGCTCCGCGCGACCCGCGGCACCCGCGCCCGGGGGAGCGGTGGTGGCACCGGCAGGGCGGACGCGGCGTCGTGATCCTCGCGCACGCCCACCCGGGCCCGGCCACGGGACCCCACCCCGGCCCCGGCCCCGCCGAACTGGTGACGGTGGCGGCCGCACTGTCGGCGGCCGTGGTGTACCTGCTGGCCGCGGGCCGGTTGCGGCGGCGCGGGGACGGCTGGCCGTGGTGGCGGGACGTCTCGTTCTCCGTCGGCGGGTGCGGTGCGGCCTGGGCGGCGGTGGGCCCGCTGCCCGGCGGACCGTTCACCGCCCACATGGTCCAGCACCTGATCGTCGGCATGGCCGCCCCCGTACTGCTCGTCCTGGCCCGCCCCCTCACCCTCACCCTGCGCACGCTGGCACCCGGCAAGGCCCGCAGGGGGCTGCTGACCCTGGCCCGCTCCCGTCCCGTCGCCTGGCTGCTCTGCCCGCCGCTTGCGGCCCTGCTCGACATCGGAGGGCTGTGGCTCCTGTACCGCACGGAGCTGTTCGCTGCCATGCGGCACGAACCGTGGCTGCACGCCGTCGTGCACGCGCATGTCCTCGCGGCCGGGCTGCTGTTCGCCTTCGCCGTCTGCCAACTCGACCCCGTCCGCCACCGTTGGAGCCTCGCCGCGCGAGGGGCGACCCTGCTGGCCGCCGGCGCCGCGCATGCCGTACTGGCCAAGACCCTGTATGCGACGGCGCCGCCCGGCACCTCATTCGCCGCGGCCGATCTGCATACCGGTGCGCAAGTCATGTACTACGGCGGCGACTTGACCGAAGCGGCGCTCGCCGCCGTAGTGGCCGCTTCCTGGTACCGGGCAACCGGCCGCGCCCGACTCCGACGTTCCCGCCCGGCGCGAGTATCCGCACACTCCGTGCAGTAGTTGCAGCCGCAACCGTAGACCTATCCAGTTACGGGCTACGAGGTCGGCGCCGCCCCGCTCTCCGCGAGCAGCCGCGACAGCTCGACACGGGAACGTACACCCAGCGCGGCGAACACATTGCGCAGGTGGTGGTCGACGGTGCGGGGGCTCACCGAGAGGCGTACCGCGACCTCCCGGTTGGTGGCGCCCTCCGCCACATGCCGCGCGATGCGCTGCTGCTGCGGAGTCAGCGCGTCCAGCGGCCCCGCCGGCCCCGGCTCTCCCGTCATCGCCACAGCGACCCCCACCCCCATCCTCACCCCTGCTCCGGACGCCACCGCCTCGCCCGCCGCGCGCAGTTCACCGCGGCTGCGGTCGGCCCAGGCCCGTGCCCCGCACCGCTCGAAGGCGACCAGCGCGTCACGGAGCGGACCGCGCGCCTCGCGGGTACGCCGCCTGCGGCGCAGCCACTGGCCGTACAGCAGCTGCGTGAGGCCGCGTTCGAACTCGCCCGGTATGCGATCGTGATGCGCGAGCGCGCGCTCGTACGCGGCGGCCGCCTGGTGAGGTGGCGCCAAGAGTGCTTGGCAGCGGGCGAGTTGAGCGGGCGCGAGCGGGTCTGCCGTGGCCTCGGTCCAGCGCGCGAACTCTTCCGTGGCCTGCCGGGCCTCCGCCGTCCGGCCGGCCTGGACGGCCGCTTCCACGAAGCAGGGGACGGCGAGCGTCCTGACGGCGAAGTGGCCGCGGCGCGGCCCGGGGGCGACCAGTGGTGCGAGCCGTGCCGCCGCGTCGGCCGGGCGTCCCGCGGCGAGATCCGAGCGGGCGACGGCCCAGGCGGCGAGGGTGGCGGCCTGGGCGAGTCCGTGCGGTCCCGCGCCCGCCACGGCGGCGGCCGCGTGCTCGGCGCACGCCTCGGCGTCACCCTCCACGGACGCGGCGAGCGCGAGGACGGCGTGCAGGGAGACCGCGGCATTGGGCTGCATGAGGCGCTGCGCCGCTCTGAGGCCTTCGAGGGCGTGTGCGCGGGCGCGGGTGTGGCGGCCCGCGCGGAGTTCTCCGTAGGCCAGCCGTTCCAAAGCGCGAGGCAGAAGGACTTCGGGGCCGTAGGCCCGTACGGCCGCGAGGGCCCTGGCCCCGGCCTCGCAGGCGGTCTCGACCTCGCCGACCACCAGGGCGGCGACAGCGGCGCGCAGCAGTCCGGCCGGTTCGCCGGGGCCGGGCAGCCCGTCCAGGCAGCGGCGCAGCGCGGCGTGACCCTCTGCCATGCGGCCCGAGAGGACCGCGCACATCCCTTCGCGGTACGCCTCCAGGGCCGGATCGTCGGCGCAGGACGGCAGACGCGTCATGGCCTCCCGGTAGGCGGCGGCATCGCCCATCGCCCAGGCCGCGTCGGCCGCGCCGATCAGCGCGTGCCTGGCCTGCTCGGGCGGGAGCAGTACGGCGGCGGTGAGCAGGGACTCCCTGGCGTCGTCGGCAGGGCCGTCGGCGAGGGCGAGCAGCCCGTGCACGCGGTGGACGCCACCGTGTGCGGGGACGGCGCCGGCGCGGGCCAGCAGGGCACGGGCCCGTACGGGATCCCCCGCCAGCCGGGCCGCTTCCGCGGCGTCGGCGAGCCGGTCGGTGCGGGACTCGGCGTCGGCGGTGAGTGCCGCGGCGCGGGCAAGGGCGGCGGACCGCTGGGCGTGCGGCCGGACGGCGGTCGCCTCCGCGGTGAGGGAGCCGGCGAGCCGCGCGTCGTGGTCCTCGGCCGCGCAGGCGAGTTGGACCAGGTGGGAGAAGCGGTCGCGGCAGAACTCGGCGAGGCGGACGTGGGCGGCTCTTCGGCGCGCGAGGGGCGCCCGGCGCAGGACGGCCCGGCGTAACAGCGGGTGGGTGAAGTGGATCCGGCCGCCCGTTCCGACCACGGCTCCGGCGGCTTCGGCGGCGGCGAGCCCGGCAACGGTACCGCCGGCCCGCAGCACCAGGGAGAGGTCCGCGCCCGCCCCGTCGGGCTCGTGCTCACCGGCCGCCGCAGCGAGCAGCAGCAGGGCGCGGGCGCTGCCCGGCAGCTCGTCGACGCGGACCGCGGCGGCGTAGTCGGCGAGGAGGTCCTCCCCGCCGGGCAGCGGATCGGGCAGCGGGGTGCGCCCGGCCAGCTGGTCGGGGGTGAGGGCCGCGGCGAGTGCGGTGAGCAGCCGTGGGTTGCCCACGGCCTCGCGGATCAGCCACGCGCCGGCGACGGGATCGGTGGGGCCCTGGGCGAGCCGGTCGAGCAGAGCGGCGGCCGCGCTGTCGTCGAGCGGCCGCAGACGCAGGGTCGGCATCCCGGCGAACTCGCATGCCACAGCGGGGAGTTCAGTGCGAGTGAGTAGTACGGCCACGGGTGCCGCGGTGGTCGGGCGGCGCAGCTCAGTACAGAGGGCCGCCCGGGATGCAGGACCCCACCTGTGCACGTCATCGACGCAGACCAGCCGCGGCCTCTCCGGCCCGTCCGCCACCGGCACCAGCCCCTGCCACGCGCCGGATGCCGCCGATGCGGCCGCCGGTTCGGTCGCCTGCACCGCCGGCATCGGGCCGCAGATCGCCCGTGCGTACTCCACCAGTGCCGTCCGGCCGAGCCCGGGCGGCGCACTCAGGATGAGCACGCCGCCTCGACCGTCCCGTACGCCTTCCACCAGCGACTGCACGGCAGCGATCGCCGCGCCGCGGCCGTGGAGCTCGGGGGTCATGAGCGGGGAGAGAGTCACGCCCGCACGTTACTTCCGCGTAACACCCGCCGGAAGCCCCGCGTCCGCCGCGCTGGGCCGGCCCCCAGCGACACCCGCGTCCGGGTGTGCACGAGCACAATCGCGGAGGATCGCGTTGTCGGGGAGACGCACGAGCCGCCCGCCGCACCGGTTCTCGGGGCGACGGACGGCTCTATGCACGCGACGGGCAGTCAGCTTCACCCGCCGTGCGGGCAGTTGCCCCGATACTCCTCGATCGTGAGGCTCGGCCGCGGCAGCGGGCAGAGGAACTGCTCGTAGCGGGTGTCGTTGTCGATGAACCGCTTCAGCCAGGAGATGCTGTACTTCGCGATCGTCGTGTTGGACGAGTTCGGCGTGAAGTGGGTGGCGTTGTTGAGCTCCAGGTACGCCTTGTCGAGTGACCCCGGCAACGACTCGTAGAACGGTTCGGAGTGGCTGGAGACCGGTGCCACGCTGTCGCCGTCCGCGCCGACGACCAGCGTCGGGGTGCGCAGCTCGGGCCACGTCTTGTCGGTGTTCCAGCCGGTCAGCGGAATCGCCGCCTTCAGCGACGTACGACTCTTGGCCGCCTCCAGGCTGCCGCCGCCGCCCATCGAGTGGCCCATCACGCCGAGGCGGGAGGCGTCGACCCGGCCGCGCACCGAGCTGGACTTCGTCAGGTAGTCGAGGGCGGCGAGGAGTTGGCGCCCGCGGCTGTCGGGCTGGTCGAGGGTGGTGAGGGTGTCGATCGTGAACACCACGAAGCCCTGAGAGGCGAGCCGCGGTCCGAGCCAGGCGATGCTCGACTGGTAGGCGGTGAAGCCCGGCGAGATGACGACCGCGCCGAACGTGCCGTCGGCGGTGGACGTCGGGTAGTAGACGGTGCCGCCGCCGAAGCCGGTCACCGCGAGCGAGGAGACATCGGTCTGCGAGACGGCGTAGGGGCCGCGGGTGGCCTCGATGCTGGAGACGGTCGGTGCGGGGCCGCGTTCGTACGGGTTCTCGGCGGCGGCCTGGGCGCCGGGCGCGAGGCCGGTGCCGAGGAGACCGGCGGTGGCGAGCGCCGCGGCCAGACAGGCACGTGCGACAGGGCGGGAGAAGACGTGCAGCTGCACGGAGGGGTCCTCTCGTTCGTGGCGGAGCCCTGCGGGAGCGGCGAGGTGCGCCCCGGCTCCCGGTGAGACCGCCGTGTTCGTCGGGGGTCTCACGGTGGCCCTGGGACCGGCGTGCGGACATCGGCGAAATTACCGGTGTCGTGCGGTGGCAGCTGGATCAGCCCCGGGCGGTACGTGGCCGGCGCCTCCACGGCCGACGGCCGGACGGTCAGGCAGCGTGGCCCGGAGGACCACCTTCGCCGGCTCGTCCGCGGTGTCGGCGCGGAACCGGGTGCTCCTCCCGCAGCGGTGCGACAAGCTCGTCGGAGATCGTGATGCGGCCGGACGCGGCCAACGGGGGCACCTCTTCGAAGCGGTGCAGGGTCGCCGATGCACCTCGTGAGCGATGACCCCGACGTCGCGGAGGACATGCAGGAGCCGTGCGGCGGGGGGCGTTCAGTGCCGAGGGGGTGCGGCGAGCACCGTGCGCGAGGCGAAGTTGCGGTAACCGGCGCGGTCGAAGGCGGCGGCCATCGGCCGGTTCGTCACATCCGTGTCGGCCACGATCCGCTGGGCCCCGGCCTCGGCCAGGATGTGCGTCGTCTCCGCGAGCAGGTCGTCCACGAGGCCTCGGCCGCGCAGCTCGGGCACCACGCCGAGGTAGCCGACGACGAAGTTCGCGTCGTTGCGGCTCGGGACGACGAGGCCCGCGAGCTCGCCGTCCCGGGTGTGGGCGAGCCGCCACCAGGCACGGTCGCCCGGCATCGCCCGGTAGCCCGCCAGCTCGGCCCGCGCCGTCGCATCCGCGCCGTACCGGGCGAGGGTGCGCCGGGTCGTGGTGTCGAGGCTCCCGACGGCGAGCCGACGGAAGAGGCCGAGCAACACCTCGTCGTCCGTTTCGGGCCGGAAGGTCAGCTTGCCGGTTCGGACGGGCAGTGCCACATCGGGCGTCCATTCGTAGCGAAGCCTGCGCAGGATGTCGGTGAGGCCGGCCCGTGCCGCGGCCTCGACGCGCCACGCCAGTGCGGTGGTTGCGTCCCGTGCGGTGGTGTCCTTGCGCGAGAACAGATGGAACTCGGGCACCTCGGTCATGCCGTCCGCGCGGAACCGCTCGTGCGCCGCGGCGATGAGGCGCGCGCCGAGCGCCGCACGGTCCTCGGCCGACCCGTGTACGTACAGGCAGTCGAGGGCCAGCGGATGGGCGCCGTCGCCCTCACCCCACCACACCCCGCGGGCGAGGACCTCGCCGCCGTCCTCGGCGACCCAGGTCCACTCCGGTCGGTACTGGCGCGCCTTGAGGCCGGCGCGGTACTGGTCGGGATCGACCCAGTCGATGGGCTCATTCACCGTGCAGTGGAGAGCACGTGCCACCTCACCTAGGGAAAGGGCGCGTACCAACATGCGTATCTCCGAGGGGTGTGCAAGTTCGCGGAGGGGGCGCGGTGCCTTGGCTCCCCCCCCGCAGCGGACAGGCGCCTGACACCCGCGCAGAAACGCATGTGGCGGGCTGCACAGGCGGGCATTCATAACTGGCTGCGCCTGAACGGCTACGCTACGTACTCGCTCCTATCGCTGCCGTGCAAGCCCAGAACTCTTGAGGTCCCGATGCTCCGTCGCACTCTCGCAGTGGCCCTCCTTTCCCTCTCCCTCGTCGGCGCGGCGGTGACCACCACACAGGTCGCTGCGGCGGCCGATACCACGAGGCAGACAGCCGACGCCCCGGGTCTTCGGTCGCAATGGAATTACAAGAGCACTTTCCTCCGCTACCGCGATTGCGTCTTGCGGGGATCCAAAGGTGTGCCCAACGACTGGACGGCCTACCAGTGTCGAACGATCGACGTGGCCGGCTCGCACATGTATGAACTGTGGGTCTGCTACGAGCAGGAGTGCCGTGCACGAGCCCGTTCCTGACGGCACCTCGATAAGGACTGGCCGGGATGCTGCCCGAGCCGACCCGACGCCCCCGGAAGCCTGAGTAGCACTCACCGGGTGAGCAGATCACGCAGGGCGCCGCTGACCAGCGCCGGATCCTCCTCCGCCATGAAGTGGCCGCAGGACACCGTCCGGTGGTCGAGGTCGGGCGCCCAGGCGCGCCACAGGGCGGCCGCGTCGAAGCCGAGCGCCGACCCCCAGTCCTGCTGGAGCACGGACACCGGCATGGTGAGACGGTTGCCCGCGTCCCGGTCCGCCCGGTCGTGCTCCATGTCGATGTGGGCGGACGCGCGGTAGTCGGCGACGATGGACGGCACGGCTTCACGGGACGCCTTGAGGTAGGCGGCGCGTACGTCGGCGGGGATCGCCGCCGCGTCGCGTGTCCAGAGGTCGAGGAAGTGGCCGAAGAACGCGTCCGGGGCGGCCCCGATCAACTGCTCGGGCAGACCGGGCGGCTGCGCCATCAAATACAGGTGGAAGCCCACGGCGGCGGTCGTGCCGTGCATCACGTCCCACATGTCGAGGGTCGGCAGCACGTCGAGGGACATGAGGTGCGTGACCGCTTCCGGGTGGTCGAGCGCGGTGCGCACGGCGACCAGGGCGCCGCGGTCGTGCCCGGCCAGGGCGAACCGGTCGTGGCCGAGGGCACGGGCGAGCGCGACGACGTCGGCCGCCATCGTCCGCTTGGCGTACGTGGACCCGTCGAGGTCGGCCGGCTTGTCGCTGGCGCCGTACCCCCGCAGGTCCGGACAGATCACGGTGTGCCTCCCCGCGAGGTCGGCCGCGACGTGCCGCCACATGAGGTGCGTCTGCGGGAACCCGTGCAGCAGCACGAGGGGACTGCCGGAGCCGCCGACGGCGACATGGAGGCGTACGCCGTCCGCGACGGTGACGTGATGATGATCGAAGCCGGGGATGGTCGGTGTCATGGTGTGCTCTCCGGGAGGGGAAAATGGGGCGGCGGGCGGTGTGCCGCCGTGAGGATGGTTCGGGCCCGCCGGGCGGCGGACGTCTTCAGCTTGCCGCCGCTGAATCAGCAAGTGATCAGCACGTGCCGGCACATGCCTGGCAAAAGATCTGTACGGAGAGAGCGCGGTGGTCCGCACGTGTCGGGCATGACGGGGGCGGAGACGGAGACGGGGGCCGGAAGCGGGCCGGGGGCGGCGCGGGTCGTGTTCGGAGTGCTCGGCCCTGTGGGCGCCTGGGACGCGGCCGGGCCGCTCGCCCTGCGCGGGCCGCGCCAGCGAGCCGTCCTGGCCCGCCTGATCGTCGCCCGCCGCCATGTCGTGCCCGTGACACGCCTCATCGACGACCTGTGGGAGGACCCGCCGGAACGTGCCCTGGGAACGGTACGGACGTTCGTCGGCGCCCTGCGCAAGGCCCTGGAACCCGACCGCCCGCGCAGAGCCCCCGCCCGGCTGCTCGTGACCGAGGGCCCCGGCTACGCGCTGCGGGCCGAGCCGGACACCGTGGACGCCTGGCGCTTCGAGGCGGCCGTGGCGGAGGCCCGACAGCTGCCGCCGCAGGACGCGCTGCGCCGCCTCGACGAGGCGTTGGCGCTGTGGCGGGGCCCGGCCTACGCGGAGTTCACCGAGGAGGAGTGGGCGCGCACGGAACGCTCGCGCCTCGCCGAGCTGCGCGCACTGGCCGTCGAGCGACGTGCCGAGGCGGCGCTCGGCCTCGGCCGGGCCGCCGAGGCCGTGCCTGACCTCGACGCACACGTGGCCCGCCACCCGTGGCGCGAGGACGCCTGGCAGCTGCTGGCCCTCGCGCTCTACCGCACGGGCCGCCAGGGCGACGCCCTCGCGACACTGCGGAGGGCACGCGCCACGCTGGCGGAGGAGCTGGGACTCGATCCGAGCCCGGGCCTGCGCCGCCTGGAGGCGGACATCCTCACTCAGGACAGAGGCCTGGACCTCGCTGACTCATCCGGTTCATTGGATAGGCCCGTACCATCCGATATGCCCGGTTTCTCGGCGACGGCATCCCGGCTCTGGAGCGAGGCGGCCGCATCGTACGACCGCACCGTCGAAGCCGGAGCCCGCGCCCGTCTGGAGTCGACGGTCGGCCTCATCCGAAGCCTCGCCGTGACCGGCGCCGGAGGCCTGGAGGCCGCCAGGAAGCACCGCATGGCGGCGGTCGAAGCGGCCGAGGAGTACGGCGACCCGGAGCTGACGGCGCGCGTGATCGGCGCCTTCGACGTACCGGCGATCTGGACGCGCGGCGACGACCCGGAGCTCGCCCGGCAAATCGTCGAGGCCGCCGAACGCACCCTCGCGCGGCTGCCGGAGGACGCGCCGGAGGCGACGCGGTGCCGCCTGCTCGCCACCGTCGCGGTGGAGACGCGCGGCGCCAGGACACCGCACGGACCCGACGCCGCGCGCGAGGCGGAGCGGCTCGCACGCCGGCTCGACGACCCGGCGCTCCTCGCCTTCGCCCTCAACGGCACCTTCATGCAGTCCTTCACCCGCGCCGGCCTCGCCCCGCGGCGCGACGCGATCGGTGCCGAGCTCGTCGAACTGTCCGCTCGCCACGGCCTGTTCACCTTCGAGGTGCTCGGACACCTCATCCGCATGCAGGCACACGCCGCACTCGGCGACTTCCCGTCCGCCGACACGCACGCCGCGGCCGCGACCGGACTTTCACAACGTCACGAACTGCCACTGGTGGGCATCTTCACCCAGTGGTACGACGCCTTGCGCCTCGCCGCCTCGGGCGACGTGCCCGGAGCCGAGTCCGCCGTCCGCACCGCGGCCGCGAGCCTCGACGGCGCGGGCATGCCGGGCATGCGCACCGGGCTCCTCCCGCTGGCCCTCGTATCCCTGCGCCTGGCACACGCGCTGCCGCCCCACGTCGACCTGACCGCCGACTGGGGACCCCACCGCCCCTGGGCCGAGGCGCTCGCCCTCGCGGAGAGCGGCCACCGCGCTCAGGCCCGCGCGGCACTGCGCGCCCTTCCCGAACCGCCACCGGACCTGCTGTACGAGGCGCTGTGCTGCGTGGAGGCGGAGGCGGCCCTGCGCTCGGGCGACCGGACCGCACTCGCGAGGGCCCGGTCGCGCCTGCTGCCCGCCGCCGGTCAGCTGGCCGGCGCGGGCAGCGGAGTACTCACTACGGGCCCCGTCGACCGCTGGCTCACCCGCATCGCGGAGGCGCTGGAGGGTCTGGGCTGAGGCCCGTGCAGGCTGCTCCTCGACGTCAGCCCGATCGACGGCAGCACCGAGGACGAGGTGATCAGATCGCTCCGACTCGGCGCCTCCGCGGCGGATGTGGGCGAGGGCCCGGACCGGAACTGGGTGGTCGCCGTGTCACGGTGACGGCCGGTCGCGGTTGCGGCCGCTGACGAACCGGCGGACGGCGGACCGGGTGCCCGAATGTGGAGCATGCGGGTGAATGAGGGCGTGTCCGTGGGCTCAGAGGGCAGCTTCGCACCGACCCGAAGTATCGGGGTCACGCCCACGAATGCAGCAGCCAACTGCTGTCAGGAGCCCTGAGGCTCCTCCACCACCCCCCATGGAGACACCTGTGCCGCCTCCACCGGTATCGCCCGCCGCCTCGCCCGCCCCCGCGGAAGCAGCCCTGGCCCGCACCTTCCCGTACGTACGCGAATACCTCGCCGACCTCCTGAACGCCTACCCTCCCCAGCAGTCACACCTGAAGGCCTCCCTCGGCCGACTCATCACCCACGGCAGGGCGGAGCACCAGGAAACCTCCCTGCCGTTCCTGGTGCACGCGGCCATGACCGGCGACCTGGCCCCGGCCGTCCCGGTCGCCGCCACCCACGCCCTGTGGTGGCGTGCCGCCAACACCTTCGACGACTTCGTCGACGGCGACGCCGGACCCCGCCTGTACGGGCTCTCCCGCGGCGCAGCCCTGACCGCCGCCCTGGAGTGCGGATACGCCCTGCCCCTGCGCGCCTTGGCCGCTGTGGACGCGCCCGAACACATTCGTGGTGACCTGACCAGGATCTACCTCGAAGGCTGGACAACCGCCACCAACGGCCAGTTGGGAGATCTCCTCAACCGACCCGAAGAGATCACTCCTCGGGACGTTCTCGCCGTCTACCGTGACAAGAGCGGGTCCATCTACGCCATGGCCTGCTCCATGGCCGCCCGCCTCGCCATCGGCGCCGCACCTCTGACCGCCGGAGCCAACGAGCACCTCGCCCGCTGGCACCGCTTCGGTCAACTCCTGGGCGTGCTGGCGCAATTGCGCAACGACGAGGACGATCTGCGCGACGGCCCCGGGGAAGACCTGCGCAACCAGACACCCACGTACCGGCTTGTCGACCTGCTCCACTCCCTGCCCGAGCGGAGCCGGCGACAAGTCCTGGCTCTGCTGCGGGAAGCTCCCTCGTCGGAAGCCAGCAGAAGGCGACTGCGTACTTTGATGAACGCCCCGGACGTATTGCGCCGCTACCACGCACAGCTCGCAGCGCTGCGCGAAGAGGCCCTCGCGCTGCTCGACCACCTCGCGCCGACCTGCACCTTCGGCTCCGCCCTGCGGGCACGCGTCCAGGCCGAAACACACTTTCTGCCCACCGGAACACACCTGTGAGCCCCGGTCCAGCATCGGCGTCGGACCTCGCGGACCTCCGTGCGTGCTGGTTACTTCCCGCTGGTGCCGGTCGTGCCGGAGGCCTTGGTGATGGACTCCTGATAGATGTCCGCATACGTACGCGAGTCCTTGATCAGGTCGTCGCAGAACGCGGCCACATCGGTGCCGATGAGTTGTAGTACCCCCTTCCCGGAGGCGGCGCCCTCCTCGAAGAAGTCGACGATGCCGGGCAGCAGGGGGCCGTCGGGGAGGTCGACCGGTCCGACCTTGAACAGGTACTTCTGCATCTCCTTGTAGACGATGCGGTAGTCCGGCGGGAGCGCCTTGACCCGGGCCACGTGGGCCCGCCACTGCTTCTTGCCCTCGATGATGTCCTGGATGCTCACGTCAGCCTCCCAGCCGGTTCAGTTTCCGCGCGACGTTCCTGTTCAACTGTTCGCGCCAACGGTCGCGATACGTGCGGGCTCCTTGGCCACCGGCCAGCGCCGTGCAGAAGCCTCGGATGTCGTCACCGAGCACCTCATGGACGCTCTGTCCGTCCGCCGCTGCCTCTTCGAGCAGCCCGAGGGCGGCGTCGAGAATCGGCATCAGGTTGCGGCCGCTGAAGTCACCGTGCGGAAAGAGGTGGGCCTTGATCTGCTCCCACGCGGCCCGGTGGTCGTCCGGCAGGGCCGCGGCCCGGGCCTCGAACGCCTTCCAGTCCCTGGTGAGATCGCTGCCTGTGACGGTCTCCCAGAACTTCATCTCCCGCCCTCCCTGAGCTTGTTGATACGTGTGGACACGTACTGCCACTTCTTCCAGAACTTCGCGAGTTCCTCGCGGCCGGCGTCGTTGAGTGCGTAGAACTTGCGCGGCGGACCGACCCCGGAAGGTCGTTTCGTCACCCGGACGAGCTTGTTCCTCTCCAGCCGCAGCAGGATGGTGTAAACCGTCCCTTCGACGACGTCGGCGAAGCCGAGCTCGTTCAGCCGGCGGGTGATGGCGTACCCGTAGGTTTCCTCGCTGCCGATGATTTCGAGCACGCATCCTTCGAGGGTGCCCTTCAGCATCTCCGTCAGGTCGTCCAAAGCGAGTCCTCCTCGGCCTCGGCCTCAACGGTACTGCGTAGTACCGAGTACTGCTACACGGTATCACTGAGTAGCGCCGAAGTCTCCGCCCGCCCACACGCGCGAGCTGCACCCGCCCGCCCGTGACCTGGATCACGTGACGTGATGCGATGATTTCGCCGGTCTCCGCCGGTCGTATGAGTGACAGCACCGGCTTACTGACAACAACAAGGAACGAGGAACCCATGGCCACCGCGACAAAGGGCCCTGCCGGCTACTTCCCCTCCATCGAGAAGAAGTACGGCCGCCCCATCGCCGACTGGAAGGAACTGATCCGCACCAGTCCGCTCAGTAAGCACATGGAACTGGTCAACTGGCTCAAGTCCGAGCACGGTTTGGGCCACGGTCACGCCAACGCCCTCGTCGCTCACACCCTCGCAGAGGATGCCGGCAAGTAGTGAGGGAGCTGGGCTGTGGCCGCTTCGCCGCCGACGCCGAGGCTGTCAACTGAGCCGGGGTGGCGCCCAGTTGTGGTGGCGCAGGATCATGCGCAGGGCGGCGCGGGAGGATGTCAGTCGCATGGCCGTGTTGCGCAGGGCGACTGGCAGGGGACGGGACAGCTGATGGCCCATCCGTCCGGCCTGCCGGGCGGCCTGTGCGACGGCTTGACTGCGTGGCCGACGCTCGGCGTCGTACCGCGCCAGCGCGGCATCCGTAGTGGGCTCCGCGGCGAGCGCGGCGGCCAGGGTGACCGCGTCCTCCAGCGCCTGGCAAGCGCCCTGGCCCAGGTTCGGAGTCATCGCATGGGCCGCGTCGCCGAGCAACGCGACCCGGCCGACCGTGTAGGTGGGGAGCGGAACGCGCAGTTCGTTGACGTCGTGGTGCAGCACGGCGTCGGTGTGGGTCGCGTCGAGCAGGGCGGGGATCGGGTCATGCCATGCGCGGAAGCGTCGGCGCAGTTCGGCCAGGGGGTCGGCGAACCGTGTCCCTGCCGCAAGGGTGAGGACCGCGTGCCACTCGGCGCGCCCGTCGGGGAAGGCGATGTGCCCGAACTCGGCGCCGCGCCCCCACGTCAACTCGAAGTCGGTGTCCAGTTCGACAGGGTGCTCGGTGATGGCGCGCAGCACTGTCGAGCCGCTGTAGGCGGGGCCGGGATGGGACGGGAAGAGACGTCCGCGGACCTTGCTGCCCATGCCGTCGGCCGCGACCACCAGGTCGGCGTCCTGGACCCTCCCGCCACCGCAATCGACTCGGACCGTCCCGGGCCGGATCTGCCGCACCGGTCCGGCCTCGGCCCCGATCAGCAGCGCCTCGGCCGGCAGGGCCTCACGCAGCAGCCGGTGCAAGGTGGCGCGAGGGATGCCCATGATGGGTGTGCCGACCGCCTTCTCCAGCGCCGCGCCGTCCATCCGGGCCAGCCAGCCGCCCTCCGGCGTGCGGGTGCCGCCGCTGTACTGGCCTCGCGACGCCTCTCGCACCGCCTTGCCCACGCCGAGTTCGTCGAGCGCGCGCAGACCATTGGCGGCCAGTGAGATGCCCGCACCCACGTCGTCGAGCACGGACGCGCGCTCGACGACCGTCACTTCCCACCCGATGCGGCGCAGCCCGATCGCGGCGGCCAACCCGCCGATGCCCCCTCCGACGACCACAGCGGTGTTGCCCATGACGAGTCCCCACTTCCTTCTACACCTGTAGAAGGGTGACACTATCTGAAGCTCTACAGGTGTAGAAAGGAGACATGGCTACCGACCGGCGCACCCTCCTCGCAGACGCGGCTCTCGACGTACTCGCCGACGACGGGATGCGCGGCCTGACCCACCGGGCGGTGGACCGCCGGGCGGACCTGCCGCCCGGCACCACATCGGCGTACTTCCGCACCCGAGCCGCACTGCTCACCGGACTCGTCACACGCCTCGTCGAACTCGACCAGGCAGAACTGCACACGACGGCTGAGCAACTCCTCCCTCTGCGCACTGCCGAGGAACTGGTGAACGGCCTGGCGCTGCTCACCCGGCAACGTCTCACCGGCGAGGGCCGCCGCCGCTCGCTGGCCCGCTACGCCTGCACCCTCGAAAGCGTGCGCGACCAAGAACTACGGGAAATTCTCGTCCCCCGTGAGAACGCCGGCCGCGAGGCCGTGCGCCTGTTCCTCGCGGGGCACGGCGCGACGGACGTCGAGAACCGCGCCCGGACACTGCTGACGTGCGTCGACGGCCTGGTCTTCGACCAACTCGTATGCGGAGGGGAAGTGCCGCGCGAGGCCCTCGAAGGGCTCGTATCCGCGGCCCTGCGTTAGCCCGTGCTCAGCTTTCGAGCACGCAACGCTCCGGCGGTGGGTTGGGGCACTCCACTCATGAGCACCGTTCCCGCACAGACGCCGGGGCAGCACGACAAGCGAGATATCGATCGAAAACCGCCTCGCTATCGGGAGTGAAGGTCCACCGCCCCAGAGCCCGCCGCAACTCGGACTCGGTCAGCCACCCGTGCCAGGCCACCTCTTCCGGATCGGGATCAGGGAGGACGGCCTCCGGCAGCACGGCGTCACAGACCGCGAGCCAGTAAGGGCTGAGCCCGCCCCGGTTGAGGAACTTGAACCGGAGGCACGCTGTCGCCCGGACCCCCAACTCCTCGCGGAGCTCGCGGGCAGCCGCCTGCTCATAGGACTCACCGACTCCCGCGGCACCCCCGACCCCGAGTTCGTAATGCCCTGGGAACCGGGACAGCTGCTCGGCACGCCGATGAACGAGAAAACGGCCTCGCTCATCGCGGCACACCACCACGCCGACCCGATGCAGCCAACCCTCCCGAACGGCGTCCCGCCGACTGACCACTCCCAGCACACGGTCCTGGGCGTCAACACGTTCCACGAGTTCATCCACGCTGCCCACGATCGCAGGCATCAGCGAGTCACTGTGCATCCGGGGGTGTGGCACCAGCCGCTGACGACACGCCGGAGCAGGCCGAGGCGTAACGCTTCGCCTCCGGGCAGCTGCGCTAGAAGTAGCTGGGCTCGAACTTCTGATCAGTAACGCTCGGTGAGCGGTGACGGATACGGAGGCGGAGGCGGAGGTGCAGGCCGGGCGGCCTTTCCGCGGTTACCGTGTGCTCCAGCAGCACGGCTTCCGCCACAGCCCGCAGCCGCGACCGTGCTCTTCCCACCGGAACTCGCGGCTCCACCTTCCCAGCCAGTCGGAATGCGAGAGGATAGGCGAAAGCCGTTTCCGGCAATGCCCCACGGGTGTCGTCCGCGCGGCACAGACGGGTGGAAGGACGCTGAGGACCATGGGCAGCGAGGCGGGGGCATGGACCTTCCCGACGAACCACGCGTGGGCGCTGCCGGCCGTCGCGCGCGACCCGAGGGTGCAGTCGAGGCAGGCGGCCGCCACCTGCCGGAGTACCGAACGCACCGCCCGGACCCGGAACTTCGCGCGGCCAGCGGGCTGAAAGGAATGCAGCCTCCCATGGACCAGGACGCAGGACCCCGCCTGGTGATCCGCCACGTACCGGCGGGCCGGTCGGTGGTTCTGGTGTGCCTGGCCGGCGAGCTGGACTTCGACAGCGCGGTGCTGCTGCGCGAAGCGGTCGTGCAGGTGGCGGCGCGCCCCGAGGGACAGCGCCGCCTGATGCTGGACCTGTCCGACCTCACCTATTGCGACAACGCCGCCGTATTCACTCTGCTGGGCATCTGCCAGGCGCTGGACGCGGTCGGCATCTCGGTCGTCATCGGAGCCGCGTCCGTCGCCCGCACCGCCATCATCCGCGCAGGTCTGGAGGACCGGCTGCCGCTGGGTCCGGTCTGACCAGCATCGCGCGCCGTCTCCCGTGGGCGGCATGAGCGAACATCCGTGCGCTCTCTGGGTGCGCCGCCGCGCTCGGATTTAAGGTCCCGGCGGCGACGCGAGGGTTGAACGCAGGCGCGCCAGCTCGTCCGTATCGGCTTGGCATCCAGGCATCTTACGAGCGGGCATGAATCCGGGCGATGGCCTTCAAAACTTCGTCGCGGTGCTTGGCCTGCTGCATCCATGCGGGCAGGCGGGCCAGCACGGTCATCCTCCGGCCGTGGTCCTGCCAGGGGATGCCTTCGCGCAGGTGCGCCTGTACGAAGCGTTTGATCAGGTCGAGGTGTTGCAGGTTGTACGCCCATACACGCCCGTGCCGGGTCTCGGTCTGCAGCCACAGAGGGACGTTGAAGTACGGGTCTGTGGCCGGCGCGTACCAGTCCCGGTGCAAGGCGACAAGTCTGCCGCTCCATTCCTTCGCCGTCCCGCAGTGCGGGCAGATGAGACGCCTGGGTGCGAAGAGGCCCTTGGCGTCAGTTCCGGCCGCATCCGGCGCTGTCCCCACATGCGCGGCCTTCGCACAGCCGGGGCAGCACACGAGGACAGGATCCAGGAAGTCGTACCTCGTGCAGCGCGGGTCCCGGAACCGATGACGTGGGGAGGTCATCATCGAACGGTACCGGCTCCAGCGCTGGAGCCGAGCGGCTCATCCGCCGCAGATCCGACGTATGCGCGACCTGGCGTCTGTACAGGCTGGGGTGCGTGGATGTGACGGGGTGTCTCGGGTGCGACCTTCTGACCGGGCGCCGGGAACTGCCCGGAGGCGTTCTGTACGAAACCGCTGCGTGGGTGGTGAGCCACGTCGTCGGTCCAAGGAACTTAGGCACCTTGGTTGTTGGCCCCAGGGAGCACATCGTGGCCGTCGCCGAGCTCGACGACACGGCTGCGGCGGAACTCGGCCCCGTCCCGGCCCCGCCGGCTTCGGGCTCTGCCGTGCGGCGCGAGAGTCGGTTCATCGGCGGCGTTGGGGTTCGCCGCCACTGTGGCGGAATGCTTGACAGCTTCCGCCGACCGGCCCGGGCCACCACGCCAACCTGGCGGCCCGGGGCCGGACCCATGGTTGTGAGGCCGGCCCCGGTCGGCTCACCCCTGCAAGTTGTAGAAGTGGATGGGTGAGTTCGGCGCGAAACCGATGCGCGGGTATACGGGGGCCCCGGCGACGGTCGCGTGCAAAGTGGCGCGGGTCAGCCCGGTGGCCCGGCCGCCCTCGTGCAGGGCCTTGCGCGTGACTGCCTCGCCATAGCCCCGGCGCTGCCACTCGGGGTCCGTGGCGACGAAGGCGACGAAGAGACGCCCTTGCGCTTCGACCGTCGCGGCGCACGCCACCGGAACATCGCCCCGCATGGCCAGGTACGCGTACACCTCGCTCTTCCAGAGCGCGGATCCGACCAGACCGTCACGGCCTTCCTCCAACGGGAAACCGTAGGCACGTGATTGGAGGTCCGCGTAGGCCCGCAGGTGCTCGTCGGTGCTGACGCGCACGAACGTCAGGTCGGGGTGGACCGGGTCGGGGACAGGCAGCAGGTCGCCCGCCATGCCCGTGCCGGGGAAGGCGTACTGCAGACCGGCTTGCTCGGCCGCCGCGGCCAGCGTGGGGCGGGCCTCGTCGGCGAGGAGGTCCTCGAAGAGCCACAGGAAGCCCGGGTGCTTCTTCGCACGCATGATGTCCGCCGCCTGGCCCAGACGCCGCGCGAGGAGATCGGCGTCCGCTCCGGAGTCGGTCAAAGTGATGCAGTTGTAGAACGAGAATCGGCAGTCCGCCCAGCGGACGGCGATGCCGGGGAGGTCGCGTACATCCGCCTCCGCATCGCGGTCGAGCACCAGTCCTCGCCAGGCAACGGCGAGCTGCTGCACCGATTCGATGGCTTCCGTGAGGCCAGTCACCGTACTCCCATAAGTTGCTGTTGCTGTTGCTGTTGCTTCGCTGAGATTGCAGTAGTTGCAGTGGTTACTGTGATTGGTGAGGTTGTCGTCGCGGGTTTTGGTGTCCTCGTCATCAGATGATGCCCTCGAACTGCTTGTCCTCGGTGGGCGAGCTGGATCGGGGCACGTGGTAGGAGTCGCGTCCGAAGCGCCGCCACAGGGCCGCGATGAGGAAGGCCACCACTACGGCGACGGGGGTGTAGTTGAAGGTGGAGGCGGTGACCGGGCTGCTCTGCGGCAGCAGGAACAGCACCGTGACCGCGGCCGCCCACACCACCGCGACCCAGCCGATCGGCCGGCTCCAGCGGCCCAGGTGCCAGGGCCCCGGCGAGAACCGGTCTCGGTGGATCAGTCGGAGCAGTACCGGGATGGCGTAGGCCGAGGTGAACCCCACGACCGAGATGGCGGTCACCGCCGAGAACGCCGTGTTGGAGTACAAGGAAGGCAGTGCGAGTACGAAGGCCACGGCGACCGCGAGCCAGACCGCGTTGGCGGGGATGGCGGTGCGGCGGCTGATCTTCTTCCAGCGTGCCGATCCGGGCAGGGCGCCGTCCCGGGCGAAGGCGTAGATCATCCGGCTTGCGCTGGCGGTCACGGTGTAGCCGCACAGGAACTGGGCCACGATGATCACCAGCAGCAGGGCCTTGGCCGCCGCCATGCCCAGCGCGTCCAGAAGGATCTGCGCCACGGGTACGCCGGTCTGGCTTTCCAGGGTCGCGGTGTAGTCCTGGACGGCGAACAGCAGCGTGGTCAGGAGGATGCCACCGGCGATCCAGGACACCGCCACCGAGCGGAAGACCCCGCGGGCCGCGGCGACGGAGGCGTGGTTGGTCTCCTCGCTCAGGTGGGCCGAGGTGTCGTAGCCGGCGAGCGCGAAGACCGGCAGCAGCATGCCGAGCAGGATCACGTATACCGGGGCGCTCCAGCCGGTGTTGTTGGTGAACTCGGAGAAGACGAAGCCGGCCGACTGGTGGTGGGAGGGTACGAGCGCCAGGGAGCCGATGATGACGACGGCCCCCGCGAGATGCCACCACGCGCTCAGGGACGTCAGGATGTTCATCAGCCGAGTGCCGAAGAGGTTCAGGACCGCGTGCAGGGCGAGGATGACCGCGTACACGGCCAGCAGGGAGCCCGGGGTCGGCGTGTAATCGAATTGCAGGTTCATCCACGCGGCGGTGAACGTCGCGATTCCGTAGTCCTGGGCGGCGATCCCGCCGAGCAGGCCCAGGAGGTTGAGCCAGCCGGTGTACCAGCTCCACCGCTCGCCGCCGAGCTGCCGGGCCATGTAGTACAGGCCACCGCTGGTGGGGTAGCGGGAGGTGATCTCCGCCAGGGAAGCGGCCAGACACAGCACCAGTGGTCCGACGGCGAGCCAGCCCCACGTGATCACCGCGGGGCCGCCCGAGTTCAGGCCGTAGCCGAACAGCAGCAAGGTCCCCGACATGATCGAGATGACGGACAGAGATGCCGAGAAATTGCCGAAAGCCCCCATTCGGCGGTGCAGTTGCTGGGTGTAGCCCAGCGACTGGAGGATGCGCGCGTCCTCCTCGTCATCGTCTACCGGGTTCGGTTGTTGGCGCGGTGTTCTTACGGAAGTCATTGGTTCTCCGCACAGGAAGGCTGCGATGGGGGGAGCAGGCGGGTGGCTGCCGGGCCGCCGGCCGGACATGGTGGGGTCAGGTCGGCGGCGGTCATGGGTGGTCTCCCGGATGCCGCAAGCGCGATCTCAGGCAGGCCTCACGGTCCTCCTCGAACGCCTTTCGCCACTGGTCCTCCGGGTACCGGACGTCGTCATGCCACGGGGCGGGAGTGGCGAAGTCGCCAATGGCGTCGAACACTTCGGTGGCCCATTGAGCGAAGCCGCCCCTCGCCAAGGCGTACGCGAGGTGGTTCAGGTCCAGCTGGGAACTGGTGGCCGGGTCGCGCTTCCGGAACCAGCCCTCGAATGCCTGCGTGACGGCCCGGGTGGTGTCCTCCCTGGTCCACAGGAGGTTCAGCATGACCGCGGCACCGTTGCCGCGTCGTTCCCGGTACTCCTGCACGCGGGCATAGAGAGGCAGCAGAAGCAGCGGCGAGTCGGCAGGTGCGAAGGAGACCGTCCAGCGGGCGAAATCCGTCGCGACGGCTTGACGGCCCGCCGGACCTGGGCGGGCCTGAAGCGCCTGGGACATGCGGTGCCACGCCTCACGGTTGAACGGATCCCGTCGGTGCACTTCCGCGAGCAGCCCCCATGGCCCGCCGGGCAGCAGATACTCGTGAGGTGGCGGAGCCACGTGATGCTCCGGGTAGCGTCCTGCCACGTCTATTTCGGCGAGGGCCAGGCGGCATATCCAGGGCACCGAGTCGTCGGGATTTCCCTCGCTCGCCCGGCGGCACGCCTCCCGGGCCCTGGTCACCAGTTTCTCCAGGTCCCCCGCCTTCCGATAGTCACGCGTCCACTGCTTCCGGTGGGCTTGCAGCACGCGTTCGGTGGCGACTCTGGCGTACATCACCCGGGCGGCAAGGCTCGAAGGTTCCTCTTTCAGCCACAGCTCCACGACATTGGCCTGCGCCGCGACGACTCCCAGCACCTGAGTGCGGGATATCCACTGCGGCCAGTTGTCCGTCCGGGCCAGTACCTGTTGCATCCGCAGCCAGTAACCCGCCTGAATGTCCTGCACTGCCGCATAAAGCTCTGCGTCTCGGCCGGCCGGGTTCACCCCGCCGGCCGCATTGGTCCTCTCCATCAACGCCCGCCCGGGCCGACCACCCACACGGCGGACCGCGGAGAACCACCAACTGGAGCCGCGGTGGGCATGGGTGGGATGGGTTTAGTGCCAGACGGCAGCTGTCTGCGGCTCGCCGGGCGGTGTGAGCACGACACCGAGCGGTGTGCACTGGCGGCCATAGGCAGAAGAACCCTCGGGGCAGTCGGGACATAGGCGGCACGGTGATACGAAGCACAGCGGTGGGGGGTGGGGGCGGGGCGACGAGCGGTGCGGAGACGTATCTGGCGCATCGCTCGGCCGACGGTTTTCGCCCGTACCCGGTGGTGAATGCTGTGCCCGACAGGTACTTAAGTGCCTGGAGAGGCGCATGACCAGTGAAACCAAGATTGTTCGGTGCTTCGGACGCGGGTTTCGGCCATGCGGCAGGAGGGCGTAGCCATCCGTGATCGAACCGGTCGACTGGAGCCCTGGATAGGCACGCCGCCGCCGGGGCCCGAACGCTCGCAACCGCGTGTTCACGGGCATGTGGGGTATCGCCCCACGGGCAGGCGTATAGGGCAAGGCCGCTGTCCTGAGCGGAAGCGGGCGGGTAAAGGGGTGGCTGTTGTGGGGGCGGACGGTTGCCCGCGAGGCGGACCAGCCGTACGGCCCGATGAGGACGCCCTGCGGCTGTGGGGCAACAGCAACGCCTTCTCAATCGCCTCACGAGCTTCTTCGTGGAAGCGGACGCCGAGTTCCGCGCCGGGGCCACCGGGGCGGTCTTCAAGGCCGGGGCTCATTCGGCCAGTTCGGTACGGTGGTCACTGACTGTGATCAGGCGTGTCGTGAGCGGAAACATACGTACGGTCGGCTACGTGGAACGTCAGCGTGCGCGGACGACCTGACGCCATGCGGTGACCGCCTCCGAACTCTTTGGGGTACAGTAGATCTTGAACTGGTCGCCACAACACGTGGTGGTCGGCGATGCGTTGGTGGTCCAAGGAAAGACGCCCCACTTCCTGTGGGGAGATGCAGGTGCAAGGCCTGCCCGGCGCTCGATCAAGGGCCTGTACGCACACTGCGCGCGTACAGGCCCTTTGTTGTCGCCGCCCAATCACCTTTCGAGGTGGGCGCTGGAGTTGTCTGCGCAGACCGGGCCGTCGGCGGGGCTTGCACCCACGACCTCTTCGTCCGAGTCCAGGTCAACCCAATCTGCCCGCCAGGCTGGAAGCCTGCGCGGAGGGCGAGGTCACGATCGTTGCTCTGCCAGCTTCGCTCGCCGCCCCACCCTCGGAAGTCCCGGGCCAACTCCTCGAGAAGGGGCACTAGGCCCGCGCTCCGGTCCCGCTTGGGTGTGCGGGAAGCGAGCTCACCGCGCTGACGCCCGCGGCCCCTGCCCGCTCGGAGTGGGTGGCGCGATTCGCCGCCACGCGGAACCAACTCGGTTCTCCCCGCATCCTGGCCAGCACCCCCATGTGACCCGATACCGGGGCGTGGGCGTGGGTGCGGAGACGGTAGGTGCGGTGCTGCAAGCCCGCTGGCAGGCGGGGGCGAAGGCGACCTTCACGAGAAGGCGGAGTATGCCGAGCGCAGCCTTCGTACTGGCACACTGATCCCATGATCAGGGCCACACGGGAACCACTGCCCGGCGGCGGGCTCGTCCTGTCCGTTCCGGACGGAGGGCAGGTCGCCCGGCCGTCCTTGCGCTTCGAGCGGGAGACCGAGCGCCGCTGGGCCCTCCTTCAGGGCGAACAGCCGCTCATCCAGGCCCGGTCCGAAGGCGACGGGTGCTGTCGCGAGCTTCACCTGCGCCGACTGGCCGGTCACCGCTCCCCGTTGCCGCCCCTGACCGCAGCCGCGATGCGGGCCAGTGTGAACTGGGCGTACCAGTACGCGCGTTGGCTGGAAGAGGGGGAGCGCAGCCCCCTCCACGAGGGACGCTGGCGGCTGAGTCCGCGTACCACCTTCGCGCCGGGCATCTGGAGCTGCGACCTCGTCCGTGACTGGCCCGACGCGACCCTCGAACAGCTCTGTGGGGGTGGCTGGCACGGCGTCCTGCCGCTGCGTCCGCTCCCGGAGCCGGACGCCGCCCGTGTGAAGGCCTACCGCAAGCACGTCAGTGAGGGCACCCTCGTTCCCGTGCTGCTGTGGTGGGTTTCCTTCCTGGACGGCTGGCTGCTCCTGGACGGCCACGACCGGGCTGCGGCGGCACTGGCGGAGGGTACGGAACCGGTCTGCGTGGAACTGGTCCGCGTACCGGACGACACCGACTGGCGTGCGGCCGCCGACCAGATCACCCAGGCCCACGAGGAACGTATGGCGCGCCTGGCCGCACTGCCCGCCGACCCGCACACCGCACGCCAACGCCAGGCCCTGGAACGCGGTTACGCCGACGCACTCTCCAGCCTCCCGTACGAAGCGGAAGCCACCAGGTGCTACCCGGGCGTCACCGCGTGAGCGTGCGCCGCGTCGGCGGCACCGGTGTCAACCGATAGGCATCCCCGTGGGACACCACGCGACCGGCAGTCGGCTCGGGGAAGTGAGTGCCCAGCACGAGGGCGTCGGTGTCCGCTAGTGAGGCGAGGAGAGCGCGACGCGATGCCTCGGACTGGTCCGGGTCGATGTCGACGCAGCTTCCGATATGGGGGTGGGGAAGTTGGACGGGATGATGAATCAAGTCCCCCGTTATTACCGCCCTGTTCGCGTGACTCGTGACCTGGATCGTGGTGTGGCCCGGGGTGTGACCAGGGGTGGGTAGAAGACTCAGACCGGGGGCGATTTCGGTGCCAGCGGCCGGGACGTCGATGAGGTCGAGCAGTCCGGCGTCCTCGATCGGGAGTATGGAGTCGCGGAACATTTGCTCTCGCGCCTCGTCCATCGCGTACCCGGACCAGGACTCCCGCTCGGTACGGGAGGTGACATAGCGGGCGTTGGGGAAGGTCGGGGCCCATGCGCCGTCCACTTCCCGGGTGTTCCAGCCGACGTGGTCGGTGTGCAGGTGGGTGAGGACGACCAGGTCGACCGAGTCCGGGGGGAATCCGGCTTCGGTGAGGCGTTGCAGGTAGTCGGTGTGAAGGTTGTGCCAGGCCGGGTTGGCCCGTGTCTTGCCGTTGCCGATGCCGGTGTCGACGAGCACCCGCAGCGTACCCACGACGAACGCGAAGCTGTGGCTGTCGAGGTGCAGGACACCCTCGTGATCGGCGAAGTCGGGGCGCAGCCAGTGCTGTTGCGCGACCACGTCGACTGTGGCGTCGGGCAGCAGCCAGGGCCCGGTCGCGGGTGGCAGAGGTGTTTCGTCGATGCGGTGGATGGTGATGTCGCCGACGGTCCAGTGGGGGAGTGTCGAGGCCGCCGCGGGTGGCTTTGTCCTGTCGGGCTGTGCCGATCGGTTCGTCTCGTCGGGGTGGGGTGTTCGGTCTGTTGGTGGCGTCCTCATGTCGGTCGTCCATTCCGGTCGAGCGGCTAAAAGCTAACTGTTTGCGTTAAGTGAGCCTAGGTCCTACTGTCGAGCTAACGCAAACGCTTAGCTTTTAGCTGCGGAGTGAGGAGTAGAGGAGTAGTGGATGCCGCACCTCCTCCTCACCCCGACGGCACGAAAGGGATCTCCATGCCCCGCCCCACCGAACAACTCACCCCGCCCGAGGCCGCCCGATGGGCGGCGCGAGCCGGCCTCCCGTTGGCAACCGACCGGCACCAGGCCGTCGCCGCCACGGCGAACCACATCCACTCCGTCGTCGCCGTCCTCCGCGAACTGGACTTCGCGGACACCCCGCCCACCCCACCCTCCCCCCTCCTTCCGTCGCCCTTGCTCATGTCCCTGTCCCTGCCTGCCCCCACCACCCCGTAAGGAGAACCACCATGCAGCCGTATGAGCTGTCCCTCGCCGCTGCCGCGAACGAGATACAGGCGCGTCGACTCTCGCCCGTGGAGCTCGTCGACTCGGTGCTGAACCGGATCGAGCAGACAGAACCTCACCTCCAGGCCTACGTCACAGTGACGGCGGAACGGGCGCGTAACGCGGCGCGCGATGCCGAACGCGAGGTCGCCGCCCATCAGTTGAAGGGGCCCCTGCACGGAATCCCCGTGGCGCTGAAGGACCTGATCGACGTCGCCGGCGTCGCGACCACGGCCAGCTCCCGGGTCCGGGCGGGCCACCGGGCGGACGCCGACAGTACGGTCGCGGCACGCCTGGCCGCGGCCGGCACCGCCCTGGTGGGCAAGACCCACACCCACGAGTTCGCCTACGGACTGACCACGCCGCAAACCAACAACGCCTGGGACCCGGAACGGGTGGCCGGCGGGTCCAGCGGCGGCTCGGCCGTCGCCGTGGCGGCAGGGGCGGCGACCTTCGCCCTGGGGACCGACACGGGCGGGTCGATCCGCGTCCCGGCCGCGCTGAACGGTGTCGTCGGCCTCAAGCCCACGTACGGCCTCGTTCCCCGGCACGGCGTGACGTCCCTGTCCTGGACGCTGGACCACGTCGGCCCCCTGACCCGTACCGTCGAGGACGCGGCCCTGGCGATGACCGTCCTCGCCGGACACGACCCGCGCGACCCCGCCAGCCTCTCCCTGCCTCCCGTGGACTACCGACCGGCCCCCGGGACGGACCTGACAGGGCTGCGGGTCGGCGTTCCCCGGAACTACTACTTCGATCACGTCGAGCCGGATGTCGACACCGCCGTACGCGCCGCCGTCACGCGACTGGAAGCACTCGGTGCGACTCTCGTCGAGGTCGAGATCCCGATGACCCGCTACGTCCAGGCCACGCAATGGGGCCTGATGGTCCCGGAAGCCACCGCCTACCACGAGCAGACTCTGCGCTCAGACCCCGGACAGTACGGCTCCGACGTCCGCATCCTCCTGGAAGCCGGCGCGCTCATGACCGCCACCGACTACCTGCGCGCCCAACGAGCCCGCACGCTCATGCGCCAGGCCTGGCTGAGCATGCTGGACGAGGTCGACGTGATCGCCGCACCGACCGTTCCCGCGACCGCGGTGCACTCGGAACAGGAGACCATCACCTGGGCCGACGGCACTGAGGAGAGCGTCTCCGACGCCTATGTACGCCTGTCCGCCCCCGCCGACATCACCGGCGTACCGGCACTGTCCGTGCCGGTCGGCCGCGACCACGCGGGCATGCCCATCGGCATGCAGCTCCTCGGCCGCCCGCTCACCGAGGCCATGCTCCTGCGGGTGGGGCATGCCTACGAGCAGACAGCCCCTGCCCACCCCTCCACCCACCTCCCCGCCCGGCCGTTTGGCCCGGTGGCTGTCGCCCCTCCCCACTAGCTCACACCTCCAGCCGGCCAAGTCACGGATTCGCTTTAAGGTGATGACGTGAGTAGTCGTAAGCCGATGGCGCGCCCGGGCGGGCGCAGCGCCCGAGTACAAGAAGCGGTGCACACCGCCGTGCGCGAGCTCGCGGCAGAGGTGGGCCGCGACGCACTGACGGTTCCGCTGATCGCCGCCCGCGCCGAAGTCACCCCCTCGACGATCTACCGCCGCTGGGGCGACCTCCAGGCACTCCTGTCGGACGTGGCGGTCGAGCGGCTGCGCCCCGAGGCGCCGCCGGAGGACCGCGGGGACCTGACCTCCGATCTCGAAGCCTGGGCGGAGCAGTTCCTCGACGAGATGTCGTCCTCCGCGGGCCGGGCCTACATCCGTGACGCGCTGCTCGGCGATCCCGACGGCAGCAACGCGGGGCAGTGCTCCGCCTATGCGGCCGAACAGATCGACGTCATCCTGGCGCGCGCGGTCGACCGCGGCGAGGCCGTCCCCGACGTCGAGACGGTCCTCGACCACGTCGTCGCGCCGGTGATGTACCGCATCCTCTTCCGGCCGACCGGCCACGACGCCGCGTACGCCCGCCGACTGGTGACCGGCGTGCTCGACACCCTTACGGGATAATCACTGGCCGCGGTCGGCGGACGATGTTCATACTGCCGCAATGGATCCGGTGACTCTAGAGACCGATCGTCTGGTGCTACGGGCTTTCACGGCCGGCGACGTGGACGCGGTGTATGACGCCTGCCAGGACGAGGACATTCAGCACTACACGCCGGTACCCGTGCCCTACCGACGCGAGCACGCCGAGAAGAGCGTCCGCGAGGAGTGGCCCGCGGGCTGGGCCACGGACAAGGACTACACCCTCGGCGCGTTCCGCAAGGGCAGCGGGGCGTTCGTCGGCGCGTACTGCCTCACCCGGCTGAGCCGGGGCGTCTTCGAACTGGGCTACTGGGCCGTCAAGGAGCAGCGTCAGCACGGCTATTCGGTCGAGGCCGCGCGAGCGCTGTGCGACTGGGGGTGGGCCACCCTCGACGTCCACCGCATCGAGTGGTGGGCCATGGTCGGCAACACCGGTTCGCGCGCCATCGCCGAGAAACTGGGCTTCACCGTCGAAGGAACCCTGAGGAACCGCTCAATCGCCAACGACGGCAACCCGCACGACTGGTGGGTGGGCGGCCTGCTGAGGCGCTGAGAGTGTGAGGAGTTCCGCGCCTCGGCTTCGAGTCCTCAGGCTTCAGGCCCTCCTCCCTCCGGACGCAGGCTCAGTACGAGGTCGCGCGGCAGGCCGTGCGTGTCGTGGAGATAGTGCAAGTCCTCCTCGTCGAGCGGCCCTTGGAAGCGGGGCCGGGCGAGGATCTGCTGCCCGCGCTCCAGAAGCCGGCGGAACCTGCGCTCCTCGTCGAGCAGGACGACGCGTACGTCGACGGGATCCACGTCCTGGTGGAAGTGGTCCAGAGTGTGCTGGATCAGATCGCCCGGCAGGTCGCCGAGCCCGCGCGTGGGATCGTCACGCCACAGCACGGTGAGCAGGCGCCGGACCAGTCGGCGCAACACGTAGCCACGACCGGTGTTGCTCGGGCGCACCCCGTCCCCGATCACCACCACGGCCGAACGCAGATGATCGCAGACGATCCGCAGCGACGGTTCGTCGAGCTGCCACAGCCCCGGCAGGAGCAGACGCCAGGGAGCGAAGACATCGCACTCGAACACCGACGACTTGCCTTGGAGCAACGAAACCAGCCGCTCCAGGCCGAGCCCCGTGTCGACATTGCGCCGGGGGAGCGGCACGAGCGAACCGTCGACGAGCCTGCGGTAGCGCATGGTGACGTGGTTCCACACCTCCACCCAACGGTCGTCCTGCGTGGGCGTCGAACGCGGCGGAGTGTCGCCGGTCCAGAGGAAAATCTCGGAATCGGGACCGCAGGGGCCGGTCGGTCCGTTGGACCACCAGTTGTCCTCCACGGTCAACTCCACCGGAATTCCGGCTTCTTCCCACACTTCCAGGGAAGCGGTGTCCGGGCCGCTGCGGTCGTCGCCGCCGAAGACCGTGGCGTGCATCGTGCGGGGATCGATACCGAGGCCCTCGGTGAGCAGCTCGTATCCCCAGCGGAGGCTCTGCGGCCCTTCGTAGTCGCCGAGCGACCAGGTGCCGAGCATCTCGAAGACGGTCAGATGCGTGGGATCGCCGACCTCTTCGAGGTCCGTGGTGCGCAGACACCGCTGGACGTTGACGAGCCGGCTGCCGAGAGGGTGCGGGCGCCCTTCCAGGTACGGGACGAGGGGGTGCATGCCCGAAGTGGTGAACAGGACGGAATCCCCGGGCGGCGGCAGCAGGGTCGACCCGGTGATCCGGCGATGGCCGCGCTCCTGGAAGTACTCGACGAACGTGTTGATCACCGAGTCGGTGTTCATGAGGTGGCTCCTTCGCGTGTACGAGCGGGGGAGGCACCGGACAACGGGTCCGCGCGGTCGTCGGATCGTGGCGAGGGAGTCGGCGAGAGAGCCAGGGGCCACGGGAACATCGGCGGGCCGTTTCCGGTCGCCGATGGAAAGAACGAAAGACGTCAGGCGGCGGCAACCGGCGAGCTGGTCGCTCGCGCGGTCGCGGTGTCGCCTGGGCCGTTGACGTTCATGCAGCCGACGATAACGCGCCGGGCCCGCCGGGTCACATGATTTTGCGCGAGGCGCTGGACACACGGCTGCGGTGGGGGACGGGGGCAGGGGCAGGGGGGTGGGGGGGGGAGCGGCAGCTGCCTGCTCCCCCCGGCCGTGCCCAGCACCGGTGGACAAGCCGGGGGGCTCGGCCTACCTGGCGAGCTCCGCCGGCTGGTCCAGGCGCGTCAGCTTCAGTGGATTCGCCACTGCGTAGATCCGGGCGATCCGCCCGTTCTCCACCACGAAGCTCACCGCGGCCACCCGGCCGTCGACCTCGGTACGGCCCGCGGGCGCACCGTTGAGCGTCAGGGGCGACACCACCCGGTCAGGGCGCGCGAGCGCGTTCGCGACCAGTTCGGCTCCGCGGACCGGCACGCGAGCTGCCGTCGCGAGCCCACCGTCATCCGCGACCAGAACCACATCCGGAGCCATGACCTCCATCAGCTCCTTGACCTGCCCGGTGCGCAGCGCGGCCAGGAACCTCTCCACCACGGCCTGCTGCTCGGACCGGCTCACCTCCATCCGCGGCCGGCGGGCCGCCACATGCTCGCGGGCCCGCCGAGCCGTCTGCCGTACGGCGGCCGCAGACTTGCCGACGGCCACGGCGATCTCCCCGTACGGCATGTCGAAGACCTCACGGAGCACGAAGACCGCCCGCTCCGTCGGCCCGAGCGTTTCGAGCACGGTGAGCATCGCGATGGAGACGCTCTCCGCGAGCTCGACGTCCTCGGCGACATCCGGACTGGTCAGCAACGGCTCCGGCAGCCACTCACCCACGTAGTCCTCGCGGCGGCGAGACAGCGTACGCATACGGTTGAGCGCCTGCCGTGTGACGATCCTGACGAGGTACGCCCGCGGGTCACTGACCCGCTCCTGATCGACGTCGGCCCAGCGCAGCCAGGATTCCTGTAGTACGTCCTCCGCGTCGGCCGCGGAGCCGAGCATCTCGTAGGCGACCGTGAACAGCAGGCTGCGGTGGGCGACGAACGGGTCCCCGCTCATACCGTCGACGCGGCGCCGGACCGCCCAGGGCGCGCGGCCAGCGGGATCTCGCACGCGTCGGAGAAGCCCTGCGACGTTATCCCGTGTGCCGTGTTGTTCCTGGTCGACATGTTGCTGAAGGCGATGAACGCGGTGAGTTCGACCATCGCCGCCGTGCCGAGCCGGTCGAGCAGGCTCGCGTGCAGTTCGTCGGTGACAGCCGTCGGTGTGACCGTCATGGCCTCGGCGTACTCCAGGACGCCCCGCTCCAGTGGCGTGAACGTGTCCGATTCCCGCCAGCGCGGCACCTGACTCGCCTTGGTCATGTCCAGATTCTCGTTCAGCGCCCGGAAGTAGTTGACGTCGAGGCACCAGCCGCAGCCGACCTGCGCCGCGACGGCCATGTGCACGAACGTCTTCAGGCCCTCGTCGACCGCGTCCCAAGCACCGACCCTGCCGGCGAAGTCCAAGGTGTCCGCGGCCACCGCCGGACTGTGCCACACCACCTCGACGGGCTCGGGCACGGCACCGAGCTGCTTGATCAGATTGCTCTTGAGCTCGGCGGGAAGGTCGGCCTTCGTCATGCGTAGCGCCATGATGGTCTCCGTCTCCTCATGTGTCTGCCCGGCCGCTTGGCCACTCGGTTACCGCTGTCGCGTACCGCTGTCTGGCGGGTGGCGGGCTGGCGGGCTGTGTGTCTGGCTTCGCCATGGAGACACCACTCGGCCCGCGTGTGTGACACATCCGCGGCCTGACCGTTCGGCCGATGGCCCGGCTCACCACCAGTAGGCGGGGTAGCGCGGCGCGCTGGGGCGGGCGCGCGAGGCGGCCCAGCCCACGAGAACCAGGAGAGCGGCGGAACCCGCGAGCAGAGGCACGAAGGTCGCGGGCCGCGGTGTGTTGAGGACGATGACGACGGCGGTCGCGCACGCGGGGGAGTGCGGCGTACGAGCCACTGTCATCACGGCCAAGCCGATCCCGGCAGCCATGGCCGCCGCCCACGGGGAGCTGCCCGAGGCGGCGACGACCGCATACCCGACGGCGACACACAGCAGATGGCCGACGATCACGCTGCGTGGCTGGGCCAGCGGCAACGTCGGCGCACCGTGGATGATCGCGGCGGACGCGGCGAGCGGGGGTATGAGCACGGGCTCGTGGATGAGCGAGCCTATGGCCACCAGGGCCAGGAGGACGGCGGTGGCGACGCTGACATTGTGCAGCGCGGTACCCGGCGGCGGCGGGGCGGGCGCGCGCCCGGCGAGGCGGGCGCGGATGCGGGACCGGGTGGTCGAGGACGGTGCGGGGCACGAGGCGGGGGGCGGGGACGGCGCGGGGGACGGGGATGGCGCGGGGGATGGGGATGGGGACGGCTTTACGTCGCTGACTGCTTCGGTGCTCAAGACAGTGGTGATCCGGGGGCAGGGCCGGCGGGAGACCCGGACGGCGGGGCAGGCGGGCAGGAGTCGGCCCGGCTTCCCTCGGGGTCGGCAGGGACGTGGGCACCGGCGGCGGTCCGGGGTCGGGATATCCGCGTACTCGCCCCGGATTCTATGGGGCGGTGACTTGTCGCCGCAGGTCAGGGTCGTCGGGGCCGGGCAGGGCCGACCCCGGTCAGTGGCACGGCGCGCCCTGGCCGTCCCTCCGCGCGGAGGGGTCCGCTCAGTCGCCCACTCGCTGACGGGAGGTCAGTCGACGGGCAGCAGGCACGGCCGTTTCGGCGTCTGTGTGCGTGCAGGTGGGCGTCCCTGGTGGGGCCTGAGCTGTGCTCAGGATGGGGGCAGGGAGGTGGGCGACCGAGCGGGAACGTGGGCGGGCTCAGCACGGGTCGGCGATCACGGCGTAACCGCTGGCGTGGCTGCCGACATGGCCGTCGGCGTCGCAGGGGCTGTCGCTGTGCCGTGCTGCGTTGAGGGGCCCACGAACGGGTGGGAGGAAGTCTCGCTGCTGCTGGTTACGCAGGCGTGTGGGTGGTGGTGTGAGTGAGGGTCGTGGTGTGGGTGAGGTGGTCGTTCTGGTGACTGGTGACAGTCTGCGTGGTGGTGCGACCGGTGGGGGTGGTCGTGGTGGTGGGAGGAGTGATGGTGATGTGGCAAGGGGCGTTGAGTTCGACGTAGTTGTGCCACTCGGTGTGGCTGTGCGTGAGATGAGTAGTCGGGGGGTGAGGGTGGGTGGCTTGGCGCGCCGCCTCGATGAGAACCATGCCGGGAATGTGGTCACCGTCGTGGTCGAACAGGATGGGGTGCGTGGGGTCGGGGTTGAGGCGGAACCGGTGGGGCTCGTGGGTGGGGGCGAGCACGAGGTCACGGGTGTGGACGCGGCCGTAAGTGGTGGGGTCCTGGTCGATGGGGGTGTGCTCCAGGGCTTCGAGGGTGTGGTCAGTGGGATTGGCGGAGTGGGAGTTGGCGGGGTTGGCGGTGCGCAGCCGCTGGTAGGCGGCCGGGGATATGCAGGTGAAGTGGCCGTAGCAGGTGGCGATGGTGTGGTCGTGCTGGTTGGTGATGGTGAGACTGATCGTGAAGTTGGGACTGCGGCGAACGCGGGTGAGAGTCGTGTTGAGGGTGAGGTTGGTGGGAGTGGTGCCGATGGCCAGGTGTTCTGGATGGGTGGTGACGGTCATGTCCTGCATGACGAAGTTGTGGCCCAGCGGTATGCCGAACTCGGCGTGGGCCAAGTAGATGCCGGTCTGGCGGAACGTCTCGCAGGCCAGCAGATGATCGTGGTGGCGCCCGTCCGACGTGGTGAAGAAGGTGTGGGCGCGGGGCCACTGGCCGGTGAGCACGAAGGTGCTCTCACCGGTTTTCTCGCAGTCGGTGAGGAACACTTCGGCGAGGGCGGCACGGTGGACGTATTCCGCCGGAACGGTCGTGGTGAGCCGCGGCAGTTGAGCCGGCGAACCGTCGTTGCGGGCGGTGTGGGCGTTGCGGTTGCCCTGGGCGTCTTTCGACTCGGGCATGACGAGACTGCTGCTCATGAACCTCTCCCCCGGAGGTGAATGAAAGTGACGCCATAACATACATACCCACCGGTTTCCTTTTCAAGGGTCGGTGGTGATTACACGAGCCGAACGCAGGGTAAATGGGTGTCCTGGGGATTCGAGTTTCTGTGACGCTGCGTAGCGTCGGGGAGTTGCGTTCCTGGTGGGAGGGGGGTTGCGGTTTTCTGTAAAAGAGGAATTATTCCGTCCGTTTAACCATGGAAAACCGGCAGTCCGGTTCTCTTGTTATGCTTTCGCGTCGATCAGCACGCCCGTCTGCCCTTCCGTCCGCCGTCTGTCGTCCGCTGCCTGTCTGCCCGTCATCCGCCCGCTCATCGCAGCCTGTTGCTCCGTCTACGTCTGCCTTCCCGCTGCTGTTCGTGCCTGTTCGCGTCCGCGCCGCCCGTCCGTATAGTCCTTGCTCGGATCGTCCGCCGGTTCGCCGGCTTCCGGAGATTGCAGGACTGTTCAGCTCTGGTTCGCTTGATTCCGTCCGGTCTGTTCCGGGCTGTTCCGGTCTGCTCCACTCCACTCCGGTGGGGCTTGTTGGTGTTCGTCGTGCATCGTCAGATTGTGATTGTGGGGGGTTGGCGTGATGGATCATGAGGGTTCGTCCGAGGTCGGTTCGGTCGAGTCGGATCTGCTCGGGGGTGGTGTGATCGGCCCGGATTCGCGTGTTCACGAGGAAGGACGTCAGCAGGGATTGGCGCACCTGAGCCTGGTGGCGGTGAATATTGACGGGGTGTTGCTGAACGACAGTTTCGGCCCGGTGATCCGCCGCTTGGTGGAGTCCCGGGGCGGCCAGTACGGAGCGGGGTTGGAGCAGGCGCTGCTGTCGCAGTCGCAGCTCGTGGCGGCGCAGGCGGCCGCCGACGTATTGGGAGGCACTGCCGAGGACTTGCTGGCCGCGTATTTCGAGGAACGGGAGCGCTATCTGCTGGAGCACCCGGTGCGAGTGCTGGAGGGTGCGCATCGCCTGATGGAAAGGCTGCGGTCGTTCGGCGTGCGTACGGTCTGTTATGGCGGATTGGAACGCGCACACTTCGACCGTTATCTGGGTGATTTGGCGGAGTATTTCGACGATCCGGTGTATGTGTGCACCAATGATTTCCGGCCGGGAATCCGGGAGATCACCGAGGATGTGTTCGGGCTCCGTTTCGACCAGGTGCTCTTCATCGACGACGTGGCACGGGTCGCGCAGACGGCACGCGAGCTCGGCGTGGCGTTCATCGGGCACCCCAGTGACTACGACCACGGGTACCAGCGGCCGTTGATGGAGCAGGTCGGCGTGCGCCATCTGGTCCGATCGCTGGACGAGATCGACGAGGAACTGCTGCGCAAGGTGGACGCGGAGGCGGCGGCCGGACATATCTGGCCGGACGAGCCTGCGCGGCAGAGCTGACGAGCGTACGCAGGAGGCCTGTGGAGCGTACGCGGCAAGCTTCATGCGCGTACGCAACAGGCCGCGGCGCAAGCTGCCTTGAGCGGACGGGTGTGCAGCTGGCGGCGGGTGTGTGGCGGGTGGCGGGTGCACGGCCGCCGCCTCGCCGCACCGAGCAGAAGCGGGAGTGCGCCGCGGTGATTCGCCCGCCCTGCCGGACGGCAAGCCCTCATGGATATGGCTGGTTTGCTGGTGCGATACCGGCCATCGAGCACGCCCCGCACGGCGCGAGTTGCCCTTCCGAAGGGGGCGCGTTGGAGGGCGCGTTGGTGTGGTGAGTGTCGATTTGTCTGGCGAGTGAAGCCAGGGAGGCCGGTGGGGAAAGATCCCCGGTCGAGTCCGCAGGTGGGGTTGTGGGTAAGGTACCTCCACGACGGTTTCTTTTCGGGTCCGCTGCATACCCGATACGGGCACGAGTGCAGGGGAGGTCACGTGGCGCAGCAGGAGCGTGCTGTCAGAACCCGCCGCGCAGTACTGGAGGCGGCAGCGACGGTCTTTGCCGAGCATGGATACTCGGCGGCCACGGTGTCGGACATCCTCCAGGAGGCCGGGGTCACCAAGGGCGCGTTGTACTTCCACTTCGACTCCAAGGAAGCCTTGGCGCGCGGGGTGTTGCAGGCGCAGGTCGCCTATGCGGGACCGCCGCAGGACCTCAAGGTCCAGGAGTGGGTGGACGCGGGGCTGTTGCTCGCGCACAGGCTGCCACGTGATCCGGTGGTACGGGCGGGTGCGGTGCTCTCTTCCGACCCGCAGGGCCGGGAGCACTACGGCAGTGCCTGGCCGGCCTGGATCGAGTTGTCCGCGCAGACGCTCGCCGAGGCGAAGGACCGCGGAGAGATCCTTTCCCACGTGGTGCCCCGGCAGACCGCGGAGCTCATCGTCAGCTCTTTTCACGGGGTGCAGCTCTTCTCCCAGCTCGAAAGCGGGCTGGCGGACGTCGAGAGGCGCATCTCGGTGCTCTACGACCACGTGATACCGGCGATCACGGTGCCCGCGGTCCTGGCCCGCCTCGACCTCGCCCCGGACCGGGGGGCACGCCTGTACGCACAGGCGGTGTCCGTTCCCCAGCCCATCCTGGTCCCTTCGACTAATTGAACTGCGGCCGGTGAGCCCGTACTTGGTTGAGCTGGCTTTGGCTGAGCAGAGCTCAGCTGGACTGCTGAGCCAGGTTGTCCTGGTCTGCTGAGCCTGAGCTTGCTTCGCCTCGGTGTTGCTCAGGCTGGCCTTAGGCAGCGTTCTCTGCGGCGCGGGCTCGCTTGAGTGCCCGAGTGCCCGAGCGCCTGGTTGGGCCCCGGCTGGGGCCCGTGCGGCGAAGCGCTACCAGGCGGTGGCGCCACCGTCGACAGGCAGGGTGGCGCCGGTGACGAAGGAGGCGCGGTCGCTGCACAGCCAGGCGGCGGCCTCCGCGATCTCCTCGGGTTCGGCCATGCGGTTCTGCGGGGAGGAGGCTTTGCTCTTGGCTTCCTGTCCCGGGAAGCGGGCGAACCAGTCCTCGACCATTTCGGAGCGGGCGAGGCCCGGAGCGATGGCGTTGACGCGGATGTTGCTGGGTGCGTACTCGACCGCGGCGACCTTGGTCAGTCCGACCACGGCGTGCTTGGAAGCGATGTAAGGGGCCGCTACCGAGGTCGCGACCAGGCCGGCCACGCTGCTCGTGTTCACGATCGCTCCGCCGCCGCTCTCCAGCATCGCCCCGATCTCGGGACGCAGGCAGTTCCACACCCCGCGGACGTTGGTGTCCATGATGAGGTCGTAGGCCGCGTCGTCCATCAGGTGCAGCGGACTCTTCTCCATGGCTGCTCCCGCGTTGTTGAACGCGACGTCCAGCTGCCCGTAGGTCTCCACCGCGAAGTCGACGGCACGCCGCATGTCGGCGGCGACCTGCACGTCCGCGACACAGTAGGAGGCCTGTGCCTCCTCGGCGTGCAACTCCTTGACCAGAGACTGGAGTCGGTCCTCCCGCCGGGATATGAGCACCACCTGCGCGCCCTCCCGTGCGAACACCCGGGCCGCTGCGGCACCGATCCCACTGCTCGCCCCGGTGATAAGGGCAACCTTCCCCGCGAGCGAACCCTGACCGTGCGTCATCTGACACCTTCTCCTTGCCCCCGTGCGGCACATGCCGCTGCAACGCCGTTCCCGCCGAGGCGTGACGACCTGTCGGTAGCCTAGCGTGCCTGTTCGATAACAGAGGTCGCATTGCTGGATCTTGACTACTTGCTGATGCTGCTGATGGGTCGGTGGTGCGGGTGGAGGGGGGAGGGTGCAGGCGAACCCGGCAGATGTCTCGTCTCCGCTCTGGTCCCGCAGTGTCGATATTTCGTGTGTCCGAGGCTCCGTTCTGCAGCCGTCGCCTAGTAGGCGCTCCTGGTGGTGTTAATGCTGTCGGCGGTGTCGGCGGTGTTGGCGGTGTTGGCGGTGTTGGCGGTGTTGGCGGTGTTGGCAGGTGTGGGGCTACCGCTGGGGTGGAGGGTGGGGAGCGTATGGGGGTGGGTGATGGTGGGGAGCAGAAGTTGCCAGAAGTGAGTGAGGGGGGCGGGGGTGAGCATGTGGGGGTTGGTGCGGGTGAGTACTTCGAGGCCGGTCGTGGTGGCGGTGATGGTGGTGGTGAGCGCTTCGGGAGTGGTCTGAGGGGACAGGGTGTGTTCTCGGGCGGCCTGGGTGGTGAGCTGGTGGATGTAGGTGTGCCATTGGTGGCGTAGGTCGTGGGCGCGAGGGCCCTGGTCGTGGGTGAGGCGGAACGCGGCGCGGACGGTGATGTCGTGCTGGAGGAGATGGATCATGCGGTGGGTGAGGTCCATGAGGTGTTGCAGGGCGCTCACCCTGGTAGGGGGTGTGGGGTGAGCGGTGTGGTGGAGGGTGCGGGCGGCGGTGCGCTCGATGGCGTCGGCGAGGGCTGCCTTGTTGGGGAAGTGAAAGTGCAGGGCACCACGGCTGACGCCGGCTCGGGTGCTGATCTCCTCCAAGCTGGTGCGGATGTAGCCGTGTTGGTCGAAGAGACTGGCTGCGGAGAGGATGAGGGCGTTGCGGGTACGGGTGGCCCGTTCCTGCTTGCTCACTGGTGACTCCCGTCAAGAATGATTTCCCGTCGGCGTATAAAACCAACTTGGCGGTTTGATCTCCAGGGGTGGGGTGTGCCGGGTTGCGGGAGCGGCTGGGTGTGGCGCGTTCCGCTTGTGGGTTGTGGGGGCTGGGCGGGTGGTTACCTCGACGGCTTCTTGGGTGCGGGTGCGGGGTGGGTGCCGGAGGGTTGGCTGGAAGGTGGGGGCGGGTGGCGGATCCCGTTCTGGGGTCGTTGGCTGGGGTGGCGGTGGGTTGCTTGCCGTGGGTGGCGGGGGGTGATGGTGGCGTAAAAAACCAAACGGGCGGTTTAGTGGTTCTTGAGTCGGTCGCCCGGGTCGGTCCGGTTCCGTTTGGGGTGGGTCCCCATGCCTTGGTGGTGTCCGCACGACCTTGTTGGCGCCGAGTGCTGCCTCAGGGTGCCGGGAGCATGTCCGGGGTGGGGGCTGGTTGGGCCGGCGTCTCCGCCTCTTGGTGTATGGGGCCTGTTGGCGTACCGGGCTAGTGAATGATTTTGTGGCGCCCGGTATGGCCGGTGCGGCCGACGGTGACTTCGGCAGCTTCAGCGTTTGCGGCTGCGGGACTTGGGCCGTGAGAACCGCTGCACGGGCCGGCGCTTGCGTTGCCCGGTGCGTGCCAGGAGCGCGGTGGGTGCAGGCGCTCGATCGTCGGTGCCGCCGGGCCCCTGGCGGTGTGTTGGGCTGCGGTTTCTTGAGGGTGGGTTGGGGGTGGGTGGGTGGGGGCTTGAGGTGGGGTGTGGTGGGGGTGGAAACCAGCTGCGCGGTTTTGTATTGACAGGGGTGGG
>NZ_JBVICF010000019.1:0-133900 GCF_055572995.1 Streptomyces sp. NPDC030245
ATGTGCGCGGGGGCGCGGCCCGGTTCGAGGCGCACGTAGTTGGCCCTGCCCCAGTGGTAGGTCTCGCCGGTGAGCTCGTCGCGCACCGGCACGGACTCGTGCCATTCCAGGCCGAGTTGCGGCATGTCCAACGAGACCGTGGCCTCCTGGGTGTGGTGCGGGTCGAGGTTCACGACCACCAGAACCGTGTTCGATCCGTGCTCGTCCGCGGCCGTCTTCGAGTACGCGATCACCGCGTCCTTGTCCGTGTCGTGGAAGTGCAGGTCGCGCAGTTGCCGGAGGGCGGGGCTGGTCCGCCGGAGCCGGTTCAGCGCGGTGATCAGCGGGGCGATGGTCTCGCCGCGGCGGGCGGCGCCTTCCCAGTCGCGGGGCCGGAGTTGGTACTTCTCCGAGTTCAGGTACTCCTCGCTGCCGCGCCGCACGGGGGTGTTCTCACACAGCTCGAATCCGCTGTAGACGCCCCACGTCGGTGACAGCGTGGCGGCGAGCACGGCCCGCACCTCGAAGGCGGGCCTGCCGCCCTCCTGGAGGTAGGCGTGCAGGATGTCCGGGGTGTTCACGAAGAAGTTAGGACGCAGGAAGTGTGCCGTCTCGCGCGACAACTCGGTGAGGTAGTCGGTGAGTTCGGCCTTGTCGTTGCGCCAGGTGAAGTAGGTGTACGACTGCTGGAAGCCGATGGCCGCGAGGGTGCGCATCATCGCGGGCCGCGTGAACGCCTCGGCGAGGAAGATGACGTCCGGGTCGGTGGCGTTGACCTCGGCGAGCACCCGCTCCCAGAACACGACCGGCTTGGTGTGCGGATTGTCGACGCGGAAGACGCGGACGCCGTGGGCCATCCAGAACCGCAGCAGCCGCACGGTCTCCGCGATCAGCCCCGGCATGTCCTTGTCGAAGGCGATCGGATAGATGTCCTGGTACTTCTTCGGCGGATTCTCGGCGTACGCGATCGAGCCGTCCGCCCGCCGGCGGAACCACTCGGGGTGCTTCTCCACCCACGGATGGTCCGGCGAGCACTGCAACGCGAAGTCCAGGGCGACTTCGAGACCGAGCTCACCGGCCCGGCGCACGAACGCGTCGAAATCGTCGAGCGTCCCGAGGTCCGGGTGGACCGCGTCGTGACCGCCCTCGGGGGAGCCGATCGCCCAGGGCACGCCGACGTCGTACGGCCCCACCGAGAGGGAGTTGTTGGGCCCTTTGCGGAAGGTGGAGCCGATGGGGTGGATCGGCGGGAGGTAGACGACGTCGAAGCCCATCGCGGCGATGGCGGGCAGCCGCTCGGCCGCGGTGCGGAACGTCCCGGAGACGGGCGCGGCGCCCTCCTCGACGACGGCACCCTCCGAGCGCGGGAAGAACTCGTACCAGGACCCGAAAAGAGCCCGCTCCCGCTCCACCAGGAGCGGCAAGTCCTCGGAGGACGTGACGAATTCGCGCAGCGGATACCGCGCGAGCACCGACCGCACCTGCGGGGTGAGGGCCGCAGCGAGACGGGCCGCCGGTGAGCGGCCCGTGTCGCGCAGCGCCCGTGCCGCGTCGAGGACGGCGGCCCGTTCGGCGCGGGGGACCCCGGAAGCGGCTCGCTCGTGGAGCCGGGCGCCCTCTTCAAGGATCAGGTCCGTGTCCTGGCCCGCGGGAATCTTGATCTGCGCGTGGTGGCGCCAGGTCGTGACCGGATCGCCCCACGCCTCCACCGCGTACGTCCAGCGCCCCTCGGCGTCCGGTGTGACGTCGGCGCCCCACCGGTCGGTGCCGGGCGCGAGCTCCCGCATGGGGGTCCACGGGCCGGGCCGCCCCCCGGGGTCGCGCAGGACGACATTGGCGGCGACCGCCTCATGCCCTTCACGGAAGACCGTGGCGGTGACCCGGAACGTTTCTCCAGGCACCGCCTTCGCCGGTTTTCGCCCGCCGTGGACGGCGGGTCGTACGTCCTGGACGGGGATCGTGGGCTGCGCTGACGTGTCTGGCGGGGGTGAGCCTAGAGGCATGTCCGAACGCTCCTGTCCGCGTGCACGGATACGTGGGTGTGGTGGCTTCCGCGGTGCGTGCCGGCCCGTGGGCCGAGTGCGTACCGGAGGAGCCTTCCCACAGCCTTCGGGTGCGCAATCCGGCGCTTTGTTAACTACTAGTGCGTAAGGGCGCATGCAAGACTGGTCCCACCATGAATGACGGGACCGGACCCAATTCGCATATGCCGTACGGGTCGTTGAGCCGGAACGGGTCGACGGCGCCGGTCGTCGCCACCGCTCACGGCCCCGTCCGCGGCGAGCGGCGCGCGAGCGGCGAGCGGTTCCTCGGCGTGCCGTACGCCGCGCCGCCCGTCGGCCACCTCCGCTTCGCGCCGCCCGTGCCGCCCGACCCGTGGACCGCGCCGCTGGACGCCACGGCCCACGGGCCGACCGCGCAGCGCCGCGGCTTCGGCGACGGAGCCACCATCCCCGAGCCGTCGGTCCCCGGCACGGACATCCTCAACCTGAACGTCTTCACGCCCGCCGCGGACCCGGCGGCCGCGCTGCCCGTCCTGGTCTGGATCCACGGCGGCGGCTACGTCGCCGGGTCCCCGGCGAGCCCCTGGTACGACGGGGCAGCGTTCAACCGCGACGGCGTCGTCCTCGTCTCCCTCGGTTACCGGCTCGGCATCGAGGGCTTCCTGCACCTGGCCGACGCCCCCGACAACCGCGGCGTACGCGACTGGCTCGCCGCCCTGGAGTGGGTGCGCGACAACATCGCGGCGTTCGGCGGCGACCCCGCCAAGGTGACGGTCGCCGGGCAGTCGGCGGGCGGCGGCGCCGTCCAGACGCTGCTCGCCACCCCCGCCGCCCGCGGCCTGTTCCGCGCGGCGATATCCATGTCGGGCTCGCTGATCGACCCCCAGGAGCGCTGGGTCGGCCCCGCCGTGGCCGAGCTCTTCACCCGGCGCACGGGCGTGCCCGCCACGGCGGCGGCCCTGTGCTCCCTGCCCGACGACCGGCTGCTCGCCCTCCAGGACGAGCTGACCGCGCCGGGCCCCGGCCGGGAGCGGCTGCCCGGCCCGCTGCTCGGGCCGGTCGCGGACGGCGACCTGATCCCGAGGCCGACGCTCACCGAGCTCACGGAGGGCACCCTCGCCGCCGAGGTGCCGCTGCTCCTCGGCCATACGCGGCACGAGTTCCACGCGTTCGGCGGGCAGCGGCTCACCGATCTCGTCTTCCGCGGCCCGACCCTCGCAATCGCGCGGGCGCGCGCCCGGCGCGCGCACCCCACCTGGCTGTACGAGTTCGCCTGGCCCACACCGGTGCCCGGCGACACACAGGGCCTCGCCTTCCACTGCCTCGACCTGCCCTTCGCCTTCGACCTGCTCGGCGCGGAGGGCGTCGCCGCCGCCGCGGGCGACTGCCCGCCGCAGCGCCTGGCCGACGCGATGCACGCCGCCTGGGTGAGTTTCGTCCGCGATCTCGACCCGGGCGGCGGATGGCCGCGTCACACGGCCGGGCGGCGCGCGGTCCGGATCTGGGACGCCGAACCGGCCCTCAGCCACCGCTGACCACGGCCGGAACCGGCCGCCCCGCACCCCGCGGGCCCCGCCCCGCACCCCGACTGCGCCCGTTCGCGCGCCGTAGTTGCCGAGGGCCGATCACCGCTACCGTCGAGGCGTAGGTCGATACGTGTCGTTACGTAAGGCATTCCCCGCAGAGGTGGAGTCGCAGTGAAGGCCATCCGTCGGTTCACCGTACGTCCCGTCCTTCCCGAGCCCCTCGGCCGGCTGGCCGAGCTGGCCCGCAATCTGCGCTGGTCCTGGCACCCGCGCACCCGTGACCTCTTCGCGTCCGTCGACCCCCGGCTGTGGGCGGCGTCCGGCTGCGACCCCGTGCGGCTCCTCGGCGAGGTGCCACCCGAGCGGCTCGCCGAGCTCGCCGCCGACGCGGAGTTCCTGCGGCGGCTCGACGAGGCCGCCGACGACTTGCGGGAGTACGTCTCCGGGGACCGCTGGTACCAGGAGCAGGCCAGGAACGACGGGCACCTGCCACGTGCCGTCGCCTACTTCTCGCCCGAGTTCGGCATCACGGCCGCCCTGCCCCAGTACTCCGGCGGCCTCGGCATCCTCGCCGGGGACCACCTGAAGGCCGCCAGCGACCTCGGCGTCCCCCTCATCGGCGTCGGCCTGCTCTACCGCCACGGCTACTTCCGCCAGTCCCTGTCCCGCGACGCCTGGCAGCAGGAGCACTACCCCGTCCTCGACCCGAACGAGCTCCCCCTCACCCTGCTCGGCGAGGACGACGGGACCCCCACGATCGTGGCGCTCGCCCTGCCCGGCGGCCGGCAGCTGCGCGCCCACGTCTGGCAGGCGCAGGTCGGACGCGTGCCGCTGCTCCTGCTCGACTCCGACGTCGAGGAGAACGACCCCGGCGAGCGCGACGTCACCGACCGGCTCTACGGCGGCGGCAGCGAGCACCGGCTGCTCCAGGAGATGCTCCTCGGCATCGGCGGAGTGCGCGCCGTCCGCGCGTACTGCCGCCTGACCGGCCACCCCGAGCCCGAGGTCTTCCACACGAACGAGGGCCACGCGGGCTTCCTCGGTTTGGAGCGCATCCATGAACTCGCCCTGCGAGACGTGGAGTTCGACGCGGCACTCGAAGCCGTCCGGGCCGGCACCGTCTTCACCACCCACACGCCCGTCCCCGCCGGCATCGACCGCTTCGACCGCGAGCTGGTCGCCCACCACTTCGGCCCCGGCGCCGAGCTGCCCCGCATCGACGCCGGCGACGTCCTGCGGCTCGGCATGGAGACCTACCCGGGCGGCGAGCCCAACCTCTTCAACATGGCGGTGATGGGCCTGCGGCTCGGCAGCCGCGCCAACGGCGTGAGCACCCTGCACGGCACGGTGAGCCGGGAGATGTTCGCGGGCCTGTGGCCGGGCTTCGACGCCGAGGAGGTGCCGATCGCCTCCGTCACCAACGGCGTGCACGCCCCGACCTGGGTGGCCCCCGAGGTCTTCCGGCTCGGCGCCCGCCAGATCGGCGAGCGCCGCACCGAGGACGCGCTCTCCGTCGGCGGCTCCGACCGGTGGGACGCGGTGGCCGACATCCAGGACGCCGACATCTGGGAGCTCCGCCGCACCCTGCGCGAACAGCTGGTCCACGAGGTCAGGCGGCGGCTTCACGACTCCTGGCGGCAGCGTGGCGCCGCCACCGCCGAGCTCGGCTGGATCGACGGGGTGCTCGACCCGGACGTCCTCACCATCGGCTTCGCCCGCCGCGTCCCCTCGTACAAGCGGCTCACGCTGATGCTGCGCGACCGCGACCGCCTCATGGAGCTGCTGCGCCACCCCGAGCGGCCCGTGCAGATCGTCGTCGCGGGCAAGGCGCACCCGGCGGACGACGGCGGAAAGCGGCTCATCCAGGAGCTGGTCAGGTTCACCGACGACCCGCGGGTGCGCCGGCACATCGTGTTCCTGCCGGACTACGGCATGGCGATGGCGCAGAAGCTCTACCCGGGCTGCGACGTCTGGCTGAACAATCCGCTCCGGCCCCTGGAGGCGTGCGGCACCTCCGGCATGAAGGCCGCGCTGAACGGCTGCCTGAACCTCTCCGTCCTCGACGGCTGGTGGGACGAATGGTTCGAGCCCGACTTCGGCTGGGCCATCCCCACCGCGGACGGCGCCGGCGGTGACGACGACCGCCGTGACGACCTGGAGGCCGCCGCCCTCTACGACCTCCTGGAGCACCGCATCGCGCCCCGCTTCTACGAACAGGGTCCCGGCGGTCTGCCCGACCGCTGGATCGAGATGGTCCGCAGGACCCTGACCCGGCTCGGCCCGAAGGTCCTCGCGGGCCGCATGGTCCGTGAGTACGTCGAGCAGCTGTACGCACCCGCCGCCCGCGCCCAGCGCACACTCGACGCGCGGGCCGCCGGTGAGCTGGCCGCCTGGAAGACCCGGGTCCGTGCGGCCTGGCCCCGGGTCGCCGTCGACCACGTGGAGGCGTCGGCGACCGGCTCCACCGCGGAGCTGGGCGCCACCTTCGCCCTGCGGGTGCGCGTGCATCTGGGCGAGCTGACGCCGGACGACGTGGAGGTGCAGGTCCTCGCGGGGCGCGTCGACCCGGAAGACCACATCGCCGACGCGTCCGCGGTGCCGCTGAAGCCGACGAGCGGGCCCGACGCGCAGGGCCGCCGGGTGTACGAGGGCCCCCTCGCGCTGGACCGCACGGGACCCTTCGGGTACACGGTGCGGATTCTGCCCGCGCACCGGCTGCTCGCCAGCGGCGCCGAGCTGGGGTTGGTGGCCGTGCCGTCGGAGGCGACGGGGGAGGAGGCGGGGGTGCTGATGCGCTGAGCGGAACGCGCCCTCGTGAAACCATGAGGCACGTGAGTGGCGTCAGGTTTTCAGACAACGTCGAACTGGGCCTGATCGTCAACCGCTGAACGCGGAGCGTGCGCAGCATGGCTGGTGTGCGCGATTTTTACCAGCACGGGGGAAACAAGCAATGTCGTACCGTCCGGCCGATTGGCACGTTCTCGACCTGGACAAGGATCCGACGCCGGGCGATCCGCACCGGGTGCGGTCCCTTGCCAAGAACCTGCACGACTTCGCCGACGACGTCGGCAAGGTGCTGCGGGACATCAAGGGGATGGCGGGCGAGGACGCGATCCTTCAGTGGGCGGGCAAGACGGCGGACGCGTTCACGGAGAAGTTCGAGCACGCGCCGGACAAGCTGAAGAAGCTCAAGAAGAGCTACGAGATGGCGGGCGACGCGCTGTCCGCGTACTGGCCGGAACTGGAGCGTGCCCAGAGCTTGGCCGACAAGGCTCTGGTCAAGGGCCGTGAGGCGCAGGCCGATCTCAGCAGCGCCAAGTCCCGCCTCTCCTCGGCCGATTCGTGGGTGGAGAAGGCGGGCAAGGAGGCCGACAAGTACAAGGACGGTGGCTCCAAGGGCAAGGACGTGCCCAAGCCGGACGAGGACAAGGTGCGGGCCGCCACCCGCAACGCGGCCTCGGCGGAGAAGGCGCAGAAGTCGGCGCAGGGTGATGTGGACTCCGCCAAGAGCGCGCTGGACGCGGCGAAGAAGATGGCCGAGGACGCGCGCAAGATGCGTCAGGAGGCTGCCGGGACCGCGAAGCGGAAGATCGACGAGGCGTCCGACGCGGGGATCCGGAACCGCAAGTGGTGGGAGGAGATCGGCGACTGGGTCACCGACAACTGGGACGCCATCGTCGCGGTCTGCAAGGTCGTCGTCGCCGTCGTCGGTGTCATCGCGATCATCATCGGCGGCCCGATCCTCGCCGCGATCGTCATCGTCGCCGGCGCCATCGTCCTCGCCGACACCCTCAACAAATACCGCAAAGGCCAAGCGAGCCTGACCGACGTGGCGTTCGCCGCCCTGGACTGCATTCCCGGCGCCAAGGGGCTCACCACCGCCGTCAAAGCGGCCAAAGGCCTCAAGGTCGCCGCCCGCGGCCTGCGTTCCGGTGGACTGCGCAACGCCCTCTCGGGCGGCATGAAGAAGGTGGCGGGCAAGGGCAAGCCGGCCAAGGGCCGCTGCAAGAACGGCGACCCCATCGACATGGTCTCCGGCGAAATGCTCATGGAGCACACCGACATCGAGCTGCCGGGCCTGCTCCCGCTCGTCCTGCGGCGCACACACCTGTCCACGTACCGCTGGGGCCACTGGTACGGCGACTCCTGGGCCTCGACGCTGGACGAGCGGGTCGAGATCGACGACAAGGGCCTGGTCCACGTCACCGAGGACGGCCAGCTGCTGTCCTACCCCCACCCCGAACCCGGTGGTGAACCGGTGCTGCCCGCCCACGGCCCCCGCTGGCCGCTCGGCATCGACGAGGCGGGCACGGTCACGGCCACCGACCCGTACACCGGCCGCGTCCGCCACTTCCTCCCGGCACCCGAGCTGACGGACCCGGTCGCCGGTGAACGACACGAGATCCTGCCCCTGCGAGCCGTCACCGACCGCAACGGCAACCGCATCGACATCGACCGCGACGCCACCGGCGCGCCCACGGCGGTACGCCACACCGGCGGCTACCACCTGAAGGTGGACACCGACGACCACCGCGTCACCGCGCTGCGTCTCCTCGCGCCCGGCACCGGAAATGAAACCGGAACCGAGGACCCCTCCGGCGGCACACTGGTGACCGCGTACCGCTACGACGAGGTCGGCAACCTCTCGGAGGTCCACAGCCCGGCCGGTGTCCGGCTGCGTCTGGAGTACGACGACCGGGCCCGCATCACGTCCTGGACCGACAGCAACCACACCTGGTACCGCTTCACCTACGACGACGAGGACCGCTGCGTCCGCGGCGAGAGCACCGCGGGCCACCTGGCCTGCGCCGTCGAGTACCGCCCCGACGAGCACGAGACCCGCTACACCGACGCGCTCGGCCGGACCACCGTCTACCGCTACAACGACCTCAGCCAGCTCCTCTCCGAGACGGACCCCCTGGGCGGCACCGTCCACACCGAGTGGGACAGCTGGAACAACCTGCTCGCCCGCACCGACGCGCTGGGGCACCGCACCGAGAACACGTGGGACGAGCACGGCAATCTCACCGCGACACGCGCCCCGGACGGCACATGCGCCAGCGCGGTGTACAACGACCTCAACCTGCCCGTCGAGATCGTCGGCCCGGACGGCACCGTGCAGCGTCAGACGTGGGACGAGCACGGCAACCGCGTCAGCGTCACCGACCGCGACGGCACGACGCACCACTTCACCCACGACAGCACCGGAGCCGTCACCACCATCACGGACCCCCTGGGCCACACCACCGTGCTGCGCTGCAACCCGGCGGGCCTGCCGCTGGAGATCACCGATCCGCTGGGCGCGGTGACCCGCTACGACCTCGACGCCTTCGGCCGCGTGCACACGATCACGGACCCGACGGGCGCGCCCACGCGTCTCGAGTGGACGGTCGAGGGCAGGCTCGCGCGGCGCACGGAGGCCGACGGTTCGTCGGAGTCGTGGACGTACGACGGCGAGGGGAACTGCGTCTCGCACACGGACGCCACGGGCGCGACCACGACGCACGAATACACCCACTTCGACCTGATCGCGGCCCGCACGGGCCCCGACGGCGCCCGCTACGAGTTCCACCACGACACCCAGCTCCAGCTCCGCTCGGTCACCAACCCGCAGGGCCTGGCCTGGAGTTACGAGTACGACCCGGCGGGCCGCCTGGTGGCGGAGACGGACTTCGACGGCCGCACCCTGGCGTACACCCATGACGCGGCGGGCCGCCTGGCGACCCGTACGACCGCGGCGGGCGACGAGATCACCTTCGAACGGGACGCGCTCGGCCGGACGGTCTCGCAGAGCGTGGCCGGCAGCGCGGTCACCCGGTTCGCCTACGACGCCACAGGCGACCTCATCGCGGCGGAGAGCCCGGACGTGACGTTGACCCTGGAGCGGGACAGGGTGGGCAGGATCCTCTCCGAGACGGTCAACGGCCGCACCCTGACGCACACCTACGACGCGCTGGGCCGCCGCACCGGCCGCACCACACCGTCCGGCGCGACGACCACCTGGACGTACGACGCGGCGGGCCGGGTGACCGAACTGGTCACGTCCGGGAAGAGGCTGTCGTTCACGCACGACGGGTCGGGCCGGGAGCTCACCCGCACGATCGGTGAGGCCCTGAAGCTGACGAACGTGTACGACGTCGTGGGCCGCCTGTCGGAACAGGAACTGACGGGCCCGGCCCGCACGCGCATCCAGCACCGTGCGTACACCTACCGTGCGGACCACCACCTGACGGGCATGGAGGACCGGCTCAACGGCGCGCGCCGCTTCGACCTGGACGTGACCGGCCGCGTCACCGCCGTCCGGGCGGCCGGCTGGACGGAGAGCTACGCCTACGACGAGGCGGGCAACCAGACCGAAGCGTCCTGGCCGGCTGCCATGCCGGGGCAGGAGGCGACCGGTGCCCGCGCCTACACCGGCACCCGTATCACCTCGGCGGGCGACGTCCGCTACGAGTACGACGCGGCGGGCCGCACCACCCTGCGCCGCAAGACCCGGCTCTCCCGCAAGCCCGACACCTGGCACTACGCATGGGACGCGGAGGACCGCCTCACCTCCGTGGTGACCCCCGACGGCACGAGGTGGCGCTACCTCTACGACCCCCTGGGCCGCCGGACGTCCAAACAGCGCGTCACGGACGAGGGCGGCGTGGCGGAACAGGTGGACTTCACCTGGGACGACATGACCCTCTGCGAGCAGACCAGCCGCACTCCGGGCGCACCGGAATCAGTGACCCTCACCTGGGTCCACGACGGCCTGTGCCCCCTGGCGCAGACAGAGCGCAAGCACCTCACCGACGAAGAAGTGGACGCCCGCTTCTACGCCATCGTCACCGACCTCGTCGGCACCCCGACCGAACTCCTTGACGAGCAGGGCGGCATCGCCTGGCGCACCAGGACCACCCTGTGGGGCACCACGGTCTGGAACCGGGGCGCCACCGCCTACACACCGCTGCGTTTCCCCGGCCAGTACTACGACCCCGAGACGGGGCTGCACTACAACTACTTCCGGCACTACGACCCCGAGACCGCCCGTTACCTCACTCCGGACCCCATCGGCCTCGCCGGCGGCTTCGCGCCGCACAGTTACGTGCCCAACCCGTTCACGTTCATCGACCCGCTCGGCCTCTCCCTCCTCGACGTCAGCAAGAACGGCGTGAAGATCGTCGTGCACGAGTACGACGTCGACAAGCCGGCGCACGCGCATGTCACCGGTGGCGGCGGCCGCGAGGTCAGGATCGGGGCCAACGGCAAACCCCTCCACAATCAGCCGGAGCTCTCCAGCAAGCAGCGACAGGCGGTGGAGCACTTCAAGCCGCAGATCCGGACGGCCGTCAGGAAGCTCGGCAGGCGGAGCCAGGCGGAGGAGCGGGCCGCCAAGGAGCAGCGTGATGCCGCCGAGGCCGCCAAGAAGGGCTGCAAGTGAGAATGGGGCGATGACACTGCGTACAGATGTGACCGAGCTGCTGGCGGAGGCCGGCATCGTCGACGTGGATGTGGACGAAGCTGTGGCGGACGACCACGCCCGGACGGCCGCGTACCTCCGCGTCGTCTCGGCGGTCGCCGCCTCGCCCGGCCGCGACCGCGACCGGGCGATCGTGGCCACGATCCTGCGCGACCCCGACGAGATGGGGGCCAAGACGGCGGTGGTCGCCCTCGTGGACGAGATCGCGATGCGGGCGGCCGGTCCCGAGGAGTTCCGGCGGTGGGCGGCCGGGCTGCTGCCGGAGATCGACCGGTTCAAGGTGGAGGCATTCCGCGAGTTCGTCCACGGCCGCATCCAGGACTGGCAGTTCTACCTGTCCGTCAAGGACGGCCACGTGCCGGCCCCGGCCGAGCTGGCGGAGGTCACGGACTGGATGCAGCGCCACCTCGCCGAGTATGCGACGTCGCCGGAGGTGCTCGCCGTGGTCGCCGAGTCGGCCCGTACGAAGAAGACGCGGAACATCGCGAGGAACCGGGCCAACAGCCGCGAGCTCAGGGCCGAGTGAACGCGAAGGCGGCACCCGGGGGAGGAAGGGACCCCGGGTGCCGCCGGTCGCGCGTCCTTATTCGCCGGCGACGCCGGTCACTTGACCGCGACGCCCGTCCAGGCCGCGCCCACGGCCTTGACCTCGGCCGAGTCCGCGCCGTACAGGTCCGTCGCCGCCTTCAGCGTGCCCTCGCGGGCCGCCTTGTAGTCGGTCGTCGAGGTGAAGTACGCCGTCAGGGCCTTGAACCAGATCTTCTCGGCCTTGTCGCGGCCGATGCCCTCGACCTTGGAGCCGTCGGCGGTCGGCGAGTCGTACTTGACGCCGTTGATCTCCTTCGCGCCGCTGCCCTCGGAGAGCAGGTAGAAGAAGTGGTTGGCGATGCCCGACGAGTAGTGCACGTCGACGTTGCCCGCGTCCGCGCTCCAGCTGTCCAGGGACGAGCCGTCCTTGCTGGGCTTGTCCATGTGGCGCAGCGGGGAGCCGTCGCCGTTGATGTCGATCTCCTCGCCGATGAGGTAGTCGCCGACGTCCTCGGGGTTCTTGGCGTTGAACTCGACGGAGGCGGCGAAGATGTCGGAGGTGGCTTCGTTGAGGCCGCCGGACTCGCCGCTGTACTCCATGTTGCCGGTGGCCGCGGTGACCCCGTGGGTCATCTCGTGGGCCGCGACGTCGATCGAGGTGAGGGGCTTCTTGTTGCCCTCGCCGTCGCCGTACGTCATGCAGAAGCAGCTGTCGTCCCAGAAGGCGTTGACGTAGTTGTTGCCGTAGTGGACGCGCGAGGTCGCGCCCTTGCCGTCGCCCTTGATGCCGCTGCGGCCGTGCACGGACTTGTAGTAGTCCCAGGTGAGCTGGGCGCCGTAGGCGGCGTCGACGGCGGCGGTCTGGGCGTCGTCCGCTGTGCCCGTGCCCCACGTGTCGTCGTCGTCCGTGACGAGCTTGCCCCCGCCGCTCTGGGCGTGGTTCAGGTCGAACGTGCCGTGGCCGCCGCGCGCGTCGTCGGTCAGCTCGAACCCGCTGCCGCCCTTCTTCGTGCCGAGCTCGACCTTGCCGCTGTACTGGCTGTTGCCGGTGCCGTTCTCGATGGCCTGGTACTGGTACAGCTTCTTGCCGGTCGCGGCGTCCGTGATGACGTGCAGTCTGCTGGGCGTGCCGTCCTTCTGGACGCCGGTGACGACGGTGTCGTACGCGAGGACGGGCTTGCCGGAGGCGGCCCAGATCACCTTGCGCGGCGACTGCGCGTCGGCCTTGGCGGTCTTCGCCTTGGCCGCGGTCGACTCGGCGGACCTGGCGACGGAGGACTTGCCGAGCTTCGCGTCCGTGGAGGCGACCTTCACCGTGGCCTTCGTGGCCTTGGTGACGCTCTTGACCTTGCCGCTCTTGGCGGTGTGCACGACGAGGTCGCCGCCGAGGACGGGCAGGCCGTCGTAGGTGCGCTCGTAGCGGGTGTGGGTGGTGCCGTCGGCGTCCTTGACGACGTCGCGGACGACCAGCTCCTCCTTGGCGCCGAGGCCGATCCGGTCGGCGGTGGCGGCCTTGTCGGCGTTCGCGTCCTGGAGGAGGTCCGCGCGGGCGTTCGCCGAGAGGCTGACGGGCGCGCCGGACGGGTCGACGGGCTGGGCGGAGGCGCCGGTGGTCAGTCCGGCGGTGAGGAGCGCTCCGGCGGCGACGGCGGTGGCGATCGTGAGCGTCGCACGCTTACGGGATATGTGGGGGGTCACGCGGTCTCCTTCTGTGGGGGGAGAGGGCCGGGTGGCGTGGGGGCTCACCCGGACGTGGGGGGAAGCGTGTCACCGGGAGCAGGTACATGTCAGGACCCCGCCATGATGTTGGCCGGAAATCGTCCGTTGAGCGATGGTCGACATACGCAATGCGAACGGACCGGGTACGCCCGCCCCGTCAACACGCGCGCCGCCCCGGGGAGTTGATCACCCGGGGCGGCGGCGTGTCGGTGCGGACTGTCCGGCTTACGGGAAGGTGAGCTTCCAGCTGTTGATGTAGCCGGTGTCCTGTCGGGCCACGTCCTGGACCCGCAGCTTCCAGGTGCCGTTGGCCACCTCGGAGGAGGCGTTGACCGTGTAGGTCTCCTTGACGTTGTCCGCCGAGTCGGAGGAGCTGGCCGGCTTCAGGGGGTAGACCGTCCCGTCGGGGGCGAGCAGGTCGACCTTGAGGTCACCGCGCCAGGTGTGCACGATGTCGACGCCGACCTTCAGGGCGCTCGGCGCGTTGCCGGTGCGGCCGGTGACGTTGACCGAGGAGGTGACCGCGGCGCCGGCGTCCGGAATGGCGACGTCCGTGGTGTTCTCGAAGTCGGTGCCGGGCGTCTCGCCGCCGGGGCGCGCGCCGACGTTCACGGCGGCCCAGGCGTGTGCGACGGCCGCGTACTCGGCGCTGCTGGTGCCGTAGAGCTCACCGGCCACCGCGAGCGTCCCGGTGCGGGCCGCCGCGTAGTTGGTCGTGGTCGTGAACTTCGTGGTGAGCGCCTTGAACCAGATCAGCGACGCCTTGTCCCGGCCGATGCCCGTGACCGGCAGGCCGTCGGAGGTCGGCGAGTCGTACTGGACGCCGTTGATCTCCTTCTTGCCGCTGCCCTCGCTCAGCAGGTAGTAGAAGTGGTTGGCGACACCCGACGAGTAGTGCACGTCGATGTTGCCGATGCCCGAGTACCACGAGTCCTTGGACGAACCGTCCTTGCTCGGCTTGTCCATGTAGCGCAGCGGGGTGCCGTCGCCGTTGATGTCGATCTTCTCGCCGACGTAGTAGTCGCCCTTGTCCTGGGCGTTGTTGGCGTTGAACTCGACGGCGGCCGCGAAGATGTCGGAGGTGGCCTCGTTCAGGCCGCCGGACTCGCCGCTGTAGGTCATGTTGCCGGTCGCGGCCGTCACACCGTGCGTCATCTCGTGCGCCGCGACGTCGATCGAGGTGAGCGGCTTGGCGTTGCCCGCGCCGTCGCCGTACGTCATGCAGAAGCAGGCGTCCGACCAGAAGGCGTTGACGTAGTTGTTGCCGTAGTGGACGCGCGAGTACGCGCCGACGCCGTCGCCGCGTATGCCGCTGCGGCCGTGCACGTTCTTGTAGTAGTCCCAGGTGAGCGCCGCGCCGTAGTGCGCGTCGGCGCCCGCGGTCTCCAGGTTGGCGGGCAGCCCGTTGCCCCACACGTCGTCGGGGCCCGAGAAGAGGGTTCCGGTGCCGGAGGTGCCGCGGTTCAGGTTGTACGTCTTGTGGTTGCCGCGGGTGGTGTCGGTCAGGGTGTAGTTGGACCCCGACTGGGCGGTGCCGAGCGGCACCTGGCCGCTGTACTGCGTGTTCCCTGTGCCGTTCTCGATGCCCTGCCACTGGAAGAGCTTCTTGCCGGTGGCGGCGTCCGTGATGACGTGCAGCTCGTTCGGCGTGCCGTCGTGCTGAAGGCCGCCGACCACGGTCTCGTACGCGAGGACCGGCTCGCCCTTGGCCATCCACACGACCTTGCGCGGCGCCCGGTCCGCGTCGGTCTTCTTCGAGCCCTCGGCCTTCGCGGCGCTCAGCGCCTGCTTCTCCGCGGCCGACGCCTTGACCTCGGCGCTCATGTCGACGCCCTTGAGCTGCGCCTTCGTGGCCTTGGTGACGCCCTCGGTCTTCCCCGACTTCGCGGTGTCGACCACCATGTCGCCGCCGAGGACGGGCAGGCCGTCGTAGGTGCGCTCGTAGCGGGTGTGGACGGTGCCGTCACGGTCCTTCGTGACGTCGCGGACGACGAGCTTCTCCTTGGCGCCGAGCCCCAGCTCCTTGGCGGTGTCCGCCTTGGTGGCGTTGGCGTCGCGGATGAGCTCCGCGCGCTGGGCGGGGGTGAGCTTGGCGGCGAGCGCGCCCGGGTCGACCTTGCCGAGCTTCTGGGCCTGGGCGGCGGGTGTCTTCACCGGGTCGTCGGCCGAGGCGGGACCCGCCTGGACGGCCACGGCCAGCAGAGCGGCGACGGCGGAGAGTGCGCCGGCTGCGGCGGCGCGTCTGTGGGGAGTGCTTCTCAACACGGACTCCTTCTGCGCGGCCGCGGGGGTGCGCGGCCAGAGCTACCGGACGGCTGGATCGCCGTCCGGGCAGAGCAAGGCGGAACGCAGAACTGGGCTGTGCACACGGGGTGTTGCGTGTAGCGGGTTGCGTGTGAGGAACCGTTGACCACCGAGTTGTTGAATATCGCGTGGTGGTCGAGGGGAAGAGTGACACCGGAGCGGCGCCTCTGTCAGGGGCGCGTCAATAGTTGGCCGGAAATAGTCCGTTGGCCGGTTGAGGGGGTTCGGTATGCGGAGCGGTCAGCTCACCACGCTCTCCCGCCACGCCCGATGCAGATCCGCGAACGAGCCCGAACCCGCGATGAGCTCGCCGGGGCTGCCGTCCTCCACCACCCGGCCGTGTTCCATGACCAGCACCCGGTCCGCGATCTCCACCGTGGAGAGGCGGTGGGCGATCACCACGGCCGTGCGGCCGCGCAGCACCGTGTGCATGGCGCGCTGCACGGCCCGCTCGCCCGGGATGTCCAGCGAGCTGGTCGCCTCGTCGAGGATCAGGACCGCGGGGTCGGCGAGCAGGGCGCGGGCGAAGGCCACCAGCTGGCGCTGGCCCGCCGAGATGCGGCCGCCCCGTTTGCGTACGTCGGTGTCGTAGCCGTCGGGCAGCGAGGCGATGAAGTCGTGGGCGCCGATGGCCCTCGCGGCGCGCTCGATGTCCTCGCGGGTGGCGTCGGGGCGGCCGATCGCGATGTTCTCGGCGACGGTGCCGGAGAACAGGAACGCCTCCTGGGTCACCATCACCACGCCGCGCCGCAGCTCCGTGCCCGACAGCTCCCGCAGGTCGACGCCGTCCAGGAGGACGCGGCCCTCCGTCGGGTCGTAGAAGCGGGCGAGCAGCTTGGCCAGCGTGGACTTGCCCGCGCCGGTGGAGCCGACCACGGCCACGGTCTGCCCGGCGGGCAGCGTCAGGTCGAAGCGGGGCAGGACCTCGCCGCCCGTGCGGTACGCGAACCGCACCCCGTCGAAGCGGACCTCGCGGCCCGGGTGGTCCGACTCCAGGGCGGGCAGGGGGCGGGTGGCCGAGGCCTCCGGCTCGGGCACCGTCGGGGTCTGGGCGAGCAGGCCCGCGATCTTCTCCAGCGAGGCGGCCGCCGACTGGTAGGAGTTGAGGAACATGCCGAGCCGGTCGATCGGGTCGTACAGGCGCCGCAGGTACAGCACGGCGGCGGCCAGCACGCCGAGCGCGAGCCCGCCGTCCGCGACGCGCTGGGCGCCCCACAGGACGATGGCGGCCACGGCCGTGTTGGCGACCAGCCGGGAGCCGACCACATAGCGCGCCATCTCCAGGATCGCGGCGCCGTTGGTCCGCTCGTGCCGCTGGTTGAGCGCGGCGAAGTCCGCGTCGTTCGCCCGCTCCCTGCGGAAGGCCCGCACCGGCCGGATGCCGTTCATGGTCTCCGCGAACTTCACGATGACGGCGGCGATCGCGGTCGACCGGTCGCGGAACAGGACCGCGGCGCGCCGCTGGTAGAGGCGTATGAGGAGGTAGAGCGGGACGAACGACGCCACGGCCAGCGCGCCGAGGCCGAGATCCAGCCAGAGCAGCATCGCCGAGATGTAGACGAAGGACAGCAGGACCGTGAGCAACTCCTGCAAGCCCTCGCTGAGCAGCTCGCGCAGGGACTCGACGTCGGTGGTGGAGCGGGAGATGAGCCGGCCCGAGGTGTACCGCTCGTGGAAGTCGACGCTGAGCGCCTGCGCGTGCCGGAAGATGCGGCCGCGCAGGTCGAGCAGTACGTCCTGGTTCACGCGCGCGGAGGCGACGATGAACGCGTACTGGAGGGCGCCGGAGGCGGCCGCGCAGCACAGATAGCCGACGCCGACCGCGATCAGCGGGCCGTAGTCGTCGGCGCGCACGGCGGGCACGCCGCGGTCGATGGCGTACGCGACGAGCAGCGGTCCCGCCTGCACCACGGCCTGCTGCACCAGGAGCAGCACGGCGGCCAGCGTGACGCGGCCGCGCAGCGGCGAGAGCAGGGAGAGGAGCAGGGTGCGGGTGGCGCCCGGCGGCGCGGGCAGCTCGTCCTTGTCGAAGGGATCGTCCGGCGCGGGACTGCCCGCCGCGACGTGCGGTTCCTCCGGGTCGGGTCCGGCAGGCTTCTCCCGGACGGGTGTCGACGAGGTCATCGGGGGGCCTCCTCGGAGGAGTGGGCAAGGGGAGCGGTGCTGCCGGGGGAGTGGGCGGTGTCCTCGTCCGGGCCGGGTGTGTCGGCTCCCGACATCAGCCACGCGTACTCCGCGTTCTCCCGGAGCAGCTCCTGGTGGGTGCCGACGGCGGCGACGCGGCCGCCCGACAGCAGGGCGACCCGGTCGGCGAGCAGCACCGTGGAGGGGCGGTGGGCGACGACCAGGGCGGTGGTGTCCGCGAGGACCCGCCGCAGGGCCGCCTCCACCAGCGCCTCCGTGTGCACGTCGAGCGCGGACAGCGGGTCGTCGAGGACCAGGAAGCGGGGGCGGCCCACCACCGCGCGGGCCAGGGCGAGACGCTGGCGCTGACCGCCGGAGAGGCTCAGGCCCTGCTCGCCGACCTGCGTGTCGGTGCCGTGCGGCAGCGCGTACGCGAAGTCGGCCTGCGCCACGTCGAGCGCGCGGGCCAACTCCGCCTCACCGGCACTCTTTTCGGCGCCCATCAGGACGTTCTCACCGACCGTCGCGGAGAACAGTGTGGGCTCTTCGAAGGCGACGGCGACCAGCGTACGCAGGCGCTCGCGGTCCATCGCCGTGATGTCCTCGCCGTCCAGGGTGATGCGGCCCCCGGTCACCTCGTGCAGCCGGGGCACCAGCGCGGTCAGCGTCGTCTTGCCGCTGCCGGTCGCGCCGACGAGCGCCATGGTCTCGCCGGAGCGGATGTGCAGATCGATGCGGGCGAGGACAGGGGGCGCGTCCGGCGCCGCGTCGGGATAACGGAACTCCACACCGTGGAACCGCAGACCACCGCTGTCCCCGTCCGCGGCGGGCACCTCGGGACGGGTGCCGGCGCCCGCCGGAGAAACAGCCCCCTCCGGCTCCGCATCCATCACCTCGAAGTACCGCTCCGTGGCCGTCGCCGACTCCTGGCTCATTGCGAGCAGGAAACCGATCGACTCCACCGGCCAGCGCAGCGCAAGCGCCGTCGACAGGAACGCGACCAGCGTGCCCGCCGACAGACCGCCGTCCGCGACCCGCACCGTGCCGATCACCAGCGCCGCCCCGATCGCGACCTCCGGCAGCGTCATGATCACCGCGTAGATCGCGGCGAGGATCCGCGCCTTGACCAGCTCCGTGCCGCGCAGCGTGTGCGAGAGCTCGCGGAACGCCCGCGCCTGGCTGCGGTGGCGGCCGAAGCCCTTGATGATGCGGATGCCGAGCACGCTCTCCTCGACGACCGTCGTCAGGTCCCCGACCTGGTCCTGCGCGCGCCGCGCGACGGCCGTGTACCGCCCCTCGTAGTACGCGAGGGCGATCACCATCGGGGCCACGGGGGCGAGCAGCACAAGCCCGAGCGTGAAGTCCTGCCCGAGCAGGATGATCACGCCGACCACGATGGTCGCGCCGTTGACCAGCAGGAACGTCAGCGGGAAGGCGAGGAACATGCGCAGCAGCATCAGATCCGTCGTACCGCGCGACAGCAGCTGCCCGGACGCCCACCGGTCGTGGAACGCCACCGGCAGCCGCTGGAGATGGCGGTAGAGGTCGGCCCGCATCGCCGCCTCGACGCCCGCGAGGGGCCGGGCCACCAGCCACCTCCGCAGGCCGAAGAGCAGGGCTTCCGCGACACCGAGCAAGAGAAGCAGAAGCGCCCCGAACCACACCCCCGCCCCGTCCCGGTCGGCCACCGGCCCGTCCACCATCCACTTCAGTACGAGGGGGAAGACGAGACCCGTACAGGAGGCGACGACCGCGACGACCGCCGCGATGATCAGGCGGGTCCGGACCGGCCGTACGTACGGCCACAGGCGCAGCAGTGTCCGTACGGTGGACCGATTCCCGGCGGAAGCAGCTGATTTGGGAGGGGCATCTGGTGTGGACATCAGTGGCGAGCCTACGGATCGCCACTGACAGAACCCACCGAGTTTTGGACGGTCCGGGGTGGGCCGTTGGGCCTAGGACCGGGGGCCCCGGGGCCGCCGCCCCGGAGCCCCCGGCCGAGCCTTACGCCTGCTGCCAGAGCGCGGGCGCGTTCGGCGGCTCCCAGCCCTGCTGGGCCTGGTGCGGCTGGAGGCAGCGGTAGGTGGACCCGCCGTAGGTGACCGTGTCACCCGCGGCGTACACCTTGCCCGCCGCCCACGTGCCGCCCGGCTCGGGCTCGCCCGGGTCCGGGTCGCCGCCGCCGGTCGTGGTCTTCAGCGTCAGACCGAACTGCTGGAGCAGCGGATTGATCGGCTGGTGGTACGTCGTACCGCCGCTGCGGCAGTTGCCCGAGCCGCCCGAGGTGACGCCCTGTGCCTGGCTGCCCGATATGTAGGAGCCGCCCGAGTCGCCGGGCTCCGCGCAGACCGTCGTCCTGGTCACACCGCTGATGGTGCCCTCGGGGTAGGTGACGCTGGTGTTGTGCTGCGAGATCGTGCCGCAGTGCCACCCCGTAGTGGAGCCGGAGCGGCAGATCGACGCACCCACCGGGGACTGCGTGGAGCCCCCGACGCCGACCCGCTGCCCGCCCTGGCCCTTCACGTACGGGGTGGCGGTCCATTGGGAGTTCGTGGCGACCCAGGCCATGTCCCTGCCGGGGAAGATGGACGCCTGGAACGTGCCCTGGGCCACCCGGTTGTAGCCGGTGGTCGCCGTGCCCGCGCGCCCGCAGTGGCCCGCCGTCGCGAAGCCCTGCTGGGTGCCCTTGGTGATGGGGAAGCCGATGGAGCAGCGGCCGCCGCCCATGTAGTACGGGTCGCCGCCCACGAGGTCGTACAGCGGCCGCGGCCGCTCCGCCGTCTTCGTCGTGCGTACGAGGGAGGAGTCCACGTCCGCCGCGGCGACGAGGGACTTGGCGGCACCGGCCTTCACGGCACCCACCACGACGGCGTTGGACCGCACGTCGACGTACCAGACGGGCGCGTCACGCGTCGCGACCTGCTTCGCCGCGCGGTCCAGCTCGGCCTTCGCCGCGTCCAGTTGCGCCAGCGAGTGGTCGACGACGCGGGCCTGCGCGCCCCGGGCCTCGATCACGGGGACGTCGGCGGGGTCCGTGGTGGCCACGGTGAGCTTCGCGGACGTGGCGCCGTGCACCCAGGCGCCCGCGAAGTCCCGGCCGAGCGCGTTCCGCAGGCGTCCCGCGTCGGCGCCGGCCTCGGCCTCGTTGACCAGACGGGCCTCGGCCTGCGCCGACGTGAGGCCGAGGTCGCGCTGCATGGCCTTCAAGACTCCGGGAGAGGTCTTGTCGACGGCGGCGCTCTCGGCGGGGGAGAGCGAGGAGGGCGCGGCCGGGGAGGCGGACGCGGCGCCGGGCAGTCCTGCGAGGACGAGCGCGCCGGCCGCGGTGACCGCGGCACAGGCGGCAGCGAGACGTCTGTGATGGGTGGGGAGCATGCGGGGGACTCCTCGGTGTTCGAGGGATGAGCGGGGATCGCCCACACCGTAGAAGCCTCAACAGCCCCCCAATAGCTGTCACTCGACCCCCGTACCCGACGTTATGGAAGCAGCACCGGCACCGGCACCATCTTCGGCACCGGGCCCGGCGCCGGCGTCACGGCCGGGGCGGCGAAGGGTCCGCGAGCCACGCCGTGTAGCTGTCGCTGCGGGCGGCGGCCTCCGCATGGGCCGCGCGGGCGTGGGCGAAGACCGCCGCCGCCGTGTCGTGGGCCGGGGCCGCAGGATGCCAGCCGAGCAGATGCCGCCAGTACAGCGGCGCCCCCGACAGCGGCCTCGTCACCAGACCCGGGGTGGGCGGGAACGTCGCCCGGCACAGCCCCACCGCCCGCCCCACCTGCACCAGATGCACGCAGGACGCCACATCCGTCTCGTACACGCGCGACGGCGTGAACCCCGCCCGCGCGCACGCCGCGGAGAAGCAGTCCGCGAAACAGCCGTCGCCCGGCACGTCCGTCCACGCCTCGTCGGCGAGCCGCGCCAGGTCGATCTCCTGGTGGCCGGCGAGCGGGTGGCCGGTCGCCAGCATGACGAAGACCGGGTCACGGGCCACCTCGCGCCACACCAGCAGGTCGCTCTCCGGCGGGGCGCTCGCCCCGCACGTGCCGACCAGCGCGAAGTCGAGGCGTCCCGCCGCCGTGCGCGACGCGATCTCCCGCTCCGACCAGGAGGTGTGGGTGGTCACCCGCACCCCCGGATACGCGGCGGCGAGCCGGTCCACCAGCGCGCCGAGCAACGGCCCGTGAATGCCGCCGAGCTGGAACCCCGCCCCGCCCTCCCAGTCCCGCGCGAACCGTTGCGCCTCCTCCCGCAGCCCGGTCACCGCGGGCAGCACCACCCGCGCCCGCGCCAGCACGAACTCGCCGAGCGCGGTGGCCCGCACCCCGTGCCGCCCCCTCTCGAAGAGCTCACCGCCCAGGGCGCGCTCGATCCGCTTCAACTGCGCGCTGAGAGCGGGCTGCGCGAGCCCGAGCGCCGTGGCGGCCTTGGTCAGGCTGCCCGCGTCGGCGATCGCCCGGATCGTCTTCAGGTGCCGCAACTCCAGGTCCATAAGGCGAGCTTGGGGTCCCCCGTGGGCCGGGGCAATACTCAGGTACGGACCAGAACTGACCATGTTCGCGTCAGCTGTCGGACACCCTCAGGAGCACCACCGACCGCTCCGCCACCGTGACCGTGTCACCCGCCCGGTGCACGGCCCCCGGCGCGGCGGCCTGGTCCTCCAGGGACGTGTCCACCACCACCTCGTACGCCTCGGCCCACGGCGGCCCCGGCAGCACGAAGGACGCCGGCTCCGCCGCCGCGTGCAGCACCGCGAGGAAGCTGTCGTCCACGACCGGCGCGCCCCTGGCGTCGCGGCCGGGGATGTCGCGCCCCGACAGATACATGCCGAGCGTCGCCGTGGGCGCGTACCAGTCGGCCTCCGTCATCTCCGTGCCGCCCGCCGTGAACCACGCCAGGTCCCGCAGCCCGTCCGCCGAGTGGGCGCGCCCCGAGAAGAACGACCGGCGCCGCAGCACCGGATGCCGCAGCCGCAGCTCGATCAGCCGCGCCGTCAGCGCGCACAGCTCCCGCCACCCCGGCTCCTCCCTGAGCTTCCAGTCGACCCAGCTGACCTCGTTGTCCTGGCAGTACGCGTTGTTGGAGCCGCGCTGCGTACGCCCCATCTCGTCGCCCGCGACCAGCATCGGCACCCCGGTCGACAGCAGCAGCGTCGTCATCAGGTTGCGCAGCTGGCGCCGCCGCAGCGCCGCGATGTCCGCGTCGTCCGTTTCGCCCTCGGCGCCGCAGTTCCACGACCGGTTGTCGTCGGAGCCGTCCCGGTTCCCCTCGCCGTTGGCCTCGTTGTGCTTCCTCTCGTACGTCACGAGGTCCCGCAGCGTGAAACCGTCGTGCGCCGTCACGAAGTTCACCGACGCGTACGGCCTGCGCCCGCCCCACGCGTACAGGTCGCTCGACCCCGAAAGCCGGTACCCCAGATCGCGTACGTCCGGCAGCGCGCCCCGCCAGAAGTCCCGCACCGCACCCCGGTAGCGGTCGTTCCACTCCGTCCACAGCGGCGGGAACGCCCCCACCTGATAGCCGCCCGAGCCCACGTCCCACGGCTCGGCGATCAGCTTCACGCGCCGCAGCACCGGATCCTGCGCGATCACCGCGAGGAACGGCGAGAGCATGTCGACGTCGTGGAACGAGCGCGCGAGCGCCGCCGCCAGATCGAAGCGGAAGCCGTCCACCCCCATCTCCGTCACCCAGTACCGCAGCGAGTCCGTGATGAGGCGCAGCACGTGCGGCTGGACGACCTGGAGCGTGTTCCCGCAGCCCGTGTAGTCCGCGTACCGGCGCGCGTCGCCCGGCTGGAGCCGGTAGTAGCCGCGGTTGTCGATGCCCTTCAGGGACAGCATCGGACCGAGCTCGCCGGCCTCCGCCGTGTGGTTGTAGACCACGTCGAGGATCACCTCGATCCCGGCCTCGTGCAGCGCCCGCACCATCCGCTTGAACTCGCCGACCTGCTGGCCCGTCGTACCCGACGCCGCGTACGCCGCGTGCGGGGCGAAGTAGCCGATCGAGTTGTAGCCCCAGTAGTTGCGCAGCCCCCGCCGCAGCAGATGGTCCTCGTGCGCGAACTGGTGCACCGGCAGCAGCTCGACGGCCGTCACCCCGAGCCGGACGAGATGGTCGAGCGCGGCGGGGTGCGCGAGGCCCGCGTACGTCCCCCGCAGCTCCCGCGGCACCCCCGGGTGCAGCTTCGTGAAGCCGCGCACGTGCAGCTCATAGATGACCGAGTCCGCCCACGGCGTCTTCGGGCGCCGGTCGTCCGCCCACTCGTCGTCCGGCGCGTCGTCGTGCACGACCACGCCCTTCGGGACGTACGGCGCCGAGTCCCTGTCGTCGCGGACCGTGTCCGCCACATGCTGCTGGGGCCAGTCCCGCACGTGCCCGTACACCTCGGGGGGCAGCCGGCCGTAGTCGTTGCCCGGGCCGCCGTCCACCGCGCGCGCGTACGGATCGAGGAGCAGCTTCGCCGGGTTCCAGCGGGCGCCCGTCCACGGGTCCCAGCGGCCGTGCACGCGGTACCCGTACCGCTGCCCCGGACGCACGCCCGGCACGAAACCGTGCCAGATCTCGTGCGTCAGCTCGGTCAGCGGACAGCGCGTCTCGACGGCCCTGCCGCCCGCCGAGTCGAACAGACACAGCTCCACCGCCTCCGCCCCGCCCGCCCACAGCGCGAAGTTGGTGCCCGCGACCCCGTCGGGCCCGACCCGGAACCGGGCCCCGAGCGGCGTCGGCGCCCCCGGCCACACCGGCCGGCCCGGCGCGGCACGCGGCGCCGCCCGCCTCCCCCCGTTCGCCGAGGGGGCGGACCGCTGGGCCGTGCCACGCCCCGTCTTCCGCGCTGCCCGCTCTGCCTCCTGCACTGCCTCTTGCTCGGCTGCGCTCGACACCTGTCGGCCTCCCGGCGGCTCCGTCGGTCGACGTGCGAAAAGGGCGTGCGGCGTCCCGGCCGCGGCTCCCCATGCGTCGTCCTCTCCATGGTTCTGCCCACCGTGCGCGTCGCACTCACGTTTCCCCGGCAGGGGGACGGTCGTTGGGACCCACGTGAGACAGGATGCGAGGCGCGCACGGCGCGCAGGGGCCGTGCTGGCCGCGGTAGTGACATGGGCGGGCCTGCTGGCCGGGGCGACGGGCTGCTCCACCGGGGCACCCGACGGATTCATGGGGAAGCCGCGCTCGCCCGCGGACGCGATCCGGGTGTCACCGGGCGACCGCAGCAAGGGGGTCGAGCCGGACGAACGCATCAAGGTCGAGGTCCCCAGCGGCCGCCTGGAGTCGGTGAAGGTGGTCCGGACGCAGGACGCGCAGAAGTTCGACGTGCCGGGGCGCATCGAGGAGGACGGCATGACCTGGCGGCCCCTCGACGAAGGACCGCTCGCGCTCGCCGCCACGTACCAGGTCGACGCCGTCGCCCTGGACGGCCACGGCCGCCGCTCCGCCCGGCACACCACCTTCCGCACGTACGTCCCCGACGAGCGCTTCACCGCATACGTCGCGCCGGAGAACCGCGCCACCGTCGGCACCGGCATGATCGTCTCTTTGGAGTTCAACCGGGAGATCGAGAACCGCGCGGCCGTCCAGCGCGCCATCCGGGTCACCGCCAGCCCGCCCGTCGACATCCGCCCGCACTGGTTCGGCAAGACCCGCGTCGACTTCCGCCCCGAGAAGTACTGGAAGCCGGGCACCAAGGTCACCGTCGGCCTGCACCTGCGGGACGTCGAGGCCGCCCCCGGCGTCTACGGCCTCCAGGACAAGACCTTCACCTTCACGGTCGGCCGCCATCAGGAGTCCCTCGTCGACGCCGCCGAGCACACCATGGAGGTACGCCGCGACGGCGAGCTGATCTCCACCGTGCCGATCACCGCGGGCGCCCCCAAGACCACCACGTACAACGGAAAGATGGTGGTGACGGAGATGCTGGAGGTGACCCGCATGAACAGCCGCACCGTCGGCTTCGGCGGCGAGTACGACATCCCCGACGTGCCGCACGCCATCCGCCTGACCACCTCCGGCACCTTCCTGCACGGCAACTACTGGGCGCCGGACGCCCCCGGCAACACGAACGTCAGCCACGGCTGCGTGGGCCTGCGCGACGTGAAGGGCGGCAGTTCGAGCACCCCCGCCGGCTGGTTCTTCGACCGGACCCTCATCGGTGACGTCGTCGAGGTGGTCAACAGCAATGACAAGAAAGTCGCTCCCGACAACGGCCTCGGTGGCTGGAACATGGAGTGGAAGGACTGGGTCAAGAACGGCTGATCCCCGGGTGGTCGACCGGGTGACCACCAGGTGACCGGCCGGCGACCACCAGGTGATCATGGACCGCCCGCACCCCACGGGCAGTTGGAACGGAACGGTGACATTGGCGGGGAGTCATCGCCCGGAACCGTGTGATTATCTATCGCTGCGCGTGTCTGAAACGCGCTGGTGCACTGGGGTGCGGGCCTGGATCCAGGCCGTGCGAGGGGAGACACATCTTGAACGGGCGACCGATATCGGGGACGTCGGTTGGCGCGCGTCTGCGCGCGCGGCGGCGGGGCGCCAGGGGAGTGACGGCGGTGGTGTCGGGGGCGGCGCTGCTGTTCGTCGCGGCATGCGGCGGGGGCGGCTCGGACTCGGGCGGCGACGGCAAGGACGAGGCGGACAAGAACGCCCCCTCGACGGCCGTCGTGACGATAGCCCCGAAGAACGGTGCGAAGTCGGTGGCCACCAGCGGCGCCCTCAAGATAGGCGCCGACAAGGGCAAGCTCTCCGAGGTCGAGGTCGAGGACAGCAAGGGCAATCCGGTGCCCGGCAGGATAACCGGGGGCGGCACCAGCTGGACGCCCGCGCACCACCTCGCGGCTGCCACGAAGTACAAGGTCCACGCGGTGGCGAAGGACTCCGAGGGCCGCGCCTCCGCCAAGGACACCTCCTTCACGACGCTGACGCCGAAGAACACCTTCATCGGCCAGTTCACTCCGGAGGACGGCTCGAAGGTCGGCGTCGGAATGCCGTTCTCCGTCAACTTCACGCGCGGCATCACCGACCCGGACGCGGTCGAGAAGGCCATCCAGATCAAGACCGAGCCGTCCGTGCCGGTCGAGGGCCACTGGTTCGGCAACGACCGGCTCGACTTCCGCCCGGAGAAGTACTGGAAGGCCGGCACGAAGGTCACCGTCAAGCTCAACCTCGACGGCGTCGAGGGCCGCCCGGGTGTCTACGGCAAGCAGGCCAAGACGCTGAGCTTCACCATCGGCCGCAGCCAGGTCTCCACCGTCGACGCCAAGACGCACCAGATGACGGTCGTCCGCGACGGCAAGCAGATCAAGAAGATCCCGATCACCGCGGGCGCCCCCGGCACCACCACGTACAACGGCGAGATGGTCATCAGCGAGAAGCTGAAGGTGACCCGGATGAACGGAGAGACCGTCGGCTTCGGCGGCGAGTACGACATCAAGGACGTCCCGCACGCGATGCGCCTGTCGACCTCCGGCACGTTCATCCACGGCAACTACTGGGCAGGCGGCGTCTTCGGCAACACCAACGCCAGCCACGGCTGCATCGGCCTGAGCGACGTGCGCGGCGGCTACAGCAAGAAGACGCCCGCCGGCTGGTTCTTCGAGAACTCGATGATCGGCGACCTCGTCGTCGTGAAGAACTCCGCCGACAAGAAGATCCAGCCGGACAACGGCTACAACGGCTGGAACATGTCGTGGGAGAAGTGGAAGGCATAAGCCCCACCCCTTCCGTACCGGGGGCCCGGCGCACTGTGACCAAGTGCACCGGGCCCCTCGGCGTTAACCCCCGCTAACGTGCCTGTCATGACTGCACACCTCGAAGTCGCCGAAGGCGTCGGCACGATCCGACTCGACCGTCCCCCGATGAACGCCCTGGACATCGCCACCCAGGACCGCCTCAAGGAACTCGCCGAAGAGGCCACGCGGCGCGACGACGTACGCGCCGTGGTGATCTACGGCGGCGAGAAGGTGTTCGCGGCGGGCGCGGACATCAAGGAGATGCAGGCCATGGACCACGCCGCCATGGTCGTGCGCTCCGGCGCACTCCAGGACTCCTTCACCGCCGTGGCCCGCATCCCCAAGCCCGTCGTCGCCGCCGTCACCGGCTACGCGCTGGGCGGCGGCTGCGAGCTGGCGCTCTGCGCCGACTTCCGCATCGCCGCCGACAACGCCAAGCTCGGCCAGCCGGAGATCCTGCTCGGCCTCATCCCCGGCGCGGGCGGCACCCAGCGCCTGTCCCGCCTGGTCGGCCCGTCCAAGGCCAAGGACCTCATCTTCACCGGCCGCCACGTGAAGGCCGAGGAGGCGCTCACCATCGGCCTGGTGGACCGCGTCGTGCCCGCCGCCGAGGTCTACGAGCAGGCGCACGCGTGGGCCGCGCGCCTCGCGCAGGGCCCGGCCATCGCGCTGCGCGCCGCCAAGGAGTCCATCGACGCGGGCCTACAGACCGACATCGACACCGGCCTCGCCATCGAACGCACGTGGTTCGCGGCCCTGTTCGCCACCGAGGACCGCGAGCGGGGCATGCGGAGCTTCGTCGAGGAGGGCCCGGGCAAGGCCAAGTTCGTCTGAACCAGGCCTGTTCGTAGATGAGTTGAACGTACGTCAGTGCAAGGGTCCCCCGAAGGGGCGGATTGTGGACGGCTCGACGGGGCGCTGCGGGCGTACGCCGCGCGGCGTTAAGTGATCATGCGTAAGCAGGAAGTCGTCGCAGGTCACAGCGGATTCGCAGCCACTTAACTGCCACTGGCATATGTCAAGCGAACCCCCCGGAATGGATGGTTCCGGGGGGCTTATTCCGCCGGAACGGCCCCGGAAGGCGCTCTGGGCGGCCATGATGGGGGCATGGCGGGGCTGGAGGGTAACGAACGGCCGCGGCGGCAGGGCGGTGCGACCGCGGCACGCTGGTCGCCGGCGGTGGAGGACGAACACGCGCTGAAGGCGCTCGAGTTGTTCGGCAATCCGACGGACGCGGAGGTGCCGCTGCCGTCGCGCCCGGAGTCCGCCGCCATCGCGCGCCGCCTCGCCCAGGTCGTCGTCCTGCGCCACTGGGGACTCTCCCCGAAGCTCACCGAGGACGTCGTCCTCCTCGTCTCGGAACTCGTCGGGAACGCCGTGCGGCACACCGGCGCCCGCGTCTTCGGCCTGCGCATGCAGCGGCGCCGCGGCTGGATCCGCGTCGAGGTCCGCGACCCCTCGCGCGGGCTGCCCTGCCTGCTGCCCGTGCACGAGATGGACCTGAGCGGCCGGGGCCTCTTCCTCGTCGACAAGCTCTCCGACCGGTGGGGCGTGGATCTGCTGCCGCGCGGCAAGACGACGTGGTTCGAGATGCGGGCCGCCGACCGCTGACGGTCGACCGCGGACAGCCGAGCGCTGGATACGCGAAAGCCCCCGGCGGCCGTGGTCGGCGTCGTGGGGGCCTTCGTGAAGGGCCGTGAATGTATGGGGTGTGATCCACGGCCTGATGACGACCTGAGCCCGGGTCAATGGGGGTCGTGTCTCCGACTATGGCAGATGGGCGCCAGTGAGCCAAAAGGTCATAACCAGTCTTAGGTGGGCAAACCATGACAGTTTAGAGGTGAATCCTTGGTGAGATGGGACACCTGCCTGGTAAACGCTGGTTAAGCGGAGGCTGTGACAGGCGATACGTAAGGGCCGCCAGGGCGGCGCCGGGCCCCCCGCTCCGACCCGTACCGGCCGCGAAGCGGGCAATCAACAACATTTCCTTCTTTTCGCCATTAAATGGTCGCGTGATCGAGACCGACCGCCGCAGCGTCCTGCGCGCGGGCACACGCCTGGCCGCCGCGGGCGCGCTCGCCACCGGGTGCGCCGCGACCGGCTGCGCCGCCCCCGCGCACGACCGCCGGCCCGCCCCCGAGCCCCGCCGCCTCCCCGGCCTGCCCGCCCAGATCACCCACGGCCCCCGCACCCGCCCCCGGGTCGCCCTCACCTTCCACGGCCAGGGCGACCCCGCCACCGCGAAGGCGCTGCTCGGCCAGGCGGAGCAGGCCGGCGCCAAGGTCACCGTGCTCGCCGTCGGCAGCTGGCTCGACGCCCACCCCGGACTGGCCCGCCGCATCCTCGACGGCGGCCACGACCTGGGCAACCACACCCAGCGCCACCTCGACATCAACGACATGTCCGAGGCCGACGCCTACGCCGAGATCACCGGCTGCGCGGACCGCCTGCGCCGCCTCACCGGCTCCATCGGCACCTGGTTCCGCCCCTCGCGCACCCGCACGGCGACCCCCCTCGTCACACGCCTCGCCCGCCGCGCGGGCTACCCGCACGTCCTCTCGTACGACGTCGACTCCCTCGACTTCACGTCGGCGGGCGCCCCGGCCGTCACCCGGGCGATCACCGGCGAGATCCGCGCGGGATCCGTCGTGAGCCTGCACTTCGGGTACGCGGACACGGTCGCCGCGCTGCCCGCCGTCCTGAAAGAACTGGAACGCCGCGGCCTGCGCGCGGTCACGACCACGGAGCTACTGACCTGATGCCCCACAAGAACCCCTTGCCTCACACGAACGTCCTGCCCCACAAGAAACTGAACCTGAACCTGACCAAGCGCACCGCGGCCGTACTCGCCGCCGGCGCCGTGTTCGCCGCCCTCGCGGGCTGCGGCAGCGACAAGCGGTCCGACGAAGCCATCGGCGCCGACGGCGTCCGCAAGCCCGCGAAGCCCAAGGTGGCCCCCGGGCTGCCCGGCATGCCGCCGGTCCTCGACCCCAAGGACGCCTACGCCGCCGACCGGCCGAACGCCCTCCAGCCCGTCGCCAAGAAGTTCCTGGACCGCGTCTACGTCCCCAACACCGAGTCCAACACGGTGTCGGTCATCGACCCCAAGAAGTACGAGGTCATCGAGACCATCGAGGTCGGCAACCAGCCGCAGCACGTCGTCCCCTCCTGGGACATGAAGACGCTCTGGGTCAACAACGACCTCGGCGACACCCTCACCGCCATCGACCCGGTGACGGGCAAAACGGGTCGCACGGTCGAGGTCTCGGACCCCTACAACCTCTACTTCACGCCGAACGGCAAGCACGCCGTCGTCATGGCCTCCATGGACCGCGAACTCGTCTTCCGCGACCCCGAGACCATGAAGCGCGTCAAGACCGTCCCCGTCACCTGCGCCGGCGTCAACCACGCCGACTTCTCCATGGACGGCCGCTACTTCATCGTCTCCTGCGAGTTCTCCGGCGAACTCCTCAAGGTCGACACGGAGAAGATGAAGATCGTCGGCCAGCAGAAGATCCCCTTCAAGGGAGCCATGCCGCAGGACGTGAAGATGTCCCCCGACGGCAAGACCTTCTACATCGCCGACATGATGGCGCACGGCATGTGGGTCCTGGACGGGAAGAAGTTCACGAAACCGAAGCTGCTGCGCACCGGCAAGGGCTGCCACGGCCTGTACGTCAGCCGCGACTCCAAGGAGATGTACATCTCCAACCGCGGCGAGGGGACGGTCTCCGTCTTCGACTTCCCGAAGAACAGACTCACCAAGAAGTGGAAGCTCCCGGACGGCGGCAGCCCCGACATGGGCGGCGTCTCCGCGGACGGCAACACCCTCTGGCTCTCCGGGCGTTACGACTCCGAGGTGTACGCCATCGACACCCGCACCGGAGTCCAGGTGGCCCGCATCCCGGTCGGCGACGGCCCGCACGGACTCGCGGTCTACCCGCAGCCCGGCCGCTACTCGCTCGGGCACACCGGGATCTTCCGTTGAACAATTGAAGGTTGACGGTTGGCCGCAGCTGACAACGGGCACCAAACGGGCAGTTCAGATACCCGCCTTCCCCCACTTGGAGGCGCCCGTGATCCGAGGCATCGATGTCAGCTCACACCAGTCGACCTTCGATACGGACGGCCTCTCCTTCGTCATCATAAAGGCGACAGAGGGCCGTTCGTACGTCAATCCGAAGCTCTCCGCCCAGACCAAGCGCGCTCGCGACGCGGGCTGCGTGGTCGGCTACTACCACTTCCTGTGGCCGAGGAACATCACGGCCCAGGCGGAGTACTTCGTGAGCAAGGCCCCCGAGAAGGAAGGGGACTTGCTGGCGGTGGACTGGGAGTGGACGGGTGACCACACGGCCGCGTCGAACGCGGAGAAGGACCGGTTCATCCGCGAGGTGAAGCGACTGCGCCCCGACCACAGGGTGATCCTCTACTGCAACCGCGATTTCTGGTTGAACCGGGACAGCACGTCCTACGCGGGCGACGGCCTGTGGATCGCCGACTACGTCAGGGCGGGCAAGCCCCGCATCCAGGCGCAGTGGACGTTCCACCAGTACACGTCGTCGCCGATAGACAAGAACGTGGCCGCCTTCGCCAGCGAGGACGAGCTGCGCGAGTGGGCCGCTCCTCAGTAGGAGCGGCCACTTCCCAGCAGGGCAGGCCCTAGGCGCGCCACTCCGCCGTGCGCTCCGGCGACGCCGCGTCCAGGGCCTTGCGGATCTCGTCCACGCCACCGACGTTGCCGTACACGGGAGTTCCGGGCTGCTGGCGCCACGACTCGTCCTGGCCGCCGTTGTCGACGGTGTCGAAGCCGAGCTCGTCGATCAGGTCGCGTACGACCTTCTTGGCGGCCTCGTCGTCACCGGACACCGGCAGCGCGACCCGGCCGGGCGCGCCCTTCGGCAGGGGCTTGTCGAGGATGTCCTGGGCGTACGTGCCGTTGAAGGCCTTGATCACGGGGTGGCCGATCTGCCGCTCCGTCCAGCGGCTCTCGGTGAGGCCGTCCTCGATCTCGGCGATCTTCCCGTCGCGCTGCTGCGGGTAGTAGTTGCCGGTGTCGATGACGGCGACGTCCTCGGCCGCGCCGTCGAGGAAGCCGGCGGGCAGGTCGGGGACGGCCTTGAGCGGGACGGTCACGACGACGACCTGCGCGCCGCGCGCGGCCTCGCCGACGGTGACGGGCTTCGCGCCGGTCTCCTCGGCGAGGGCGGTCAGGGTGTGCGGGCCGCGCGAGTTGGCGACGGAGACCTCGTGGCCGAGGGCGGTGAGGCGGCGGGTGAGGTTGCCGCCGATGTTGCCCGCCCCGATGATGCCGATCTTCATGACTGCGCCTTCCGGAGATCCACTGTTGTTCGGTCGTAACGGAGGTAACCTCCGGATCGGCTGGGGTATTCCGGCGGGAGGCCCTAGTCCACGAGCCCCGCATGGTGCGCCAGGATCGCCGCCTGGACGCGGTTGGTGAGGGAGAGCTTCGACAGGATCCGGCTGATGTGGGTCTTCGCGGTGGCCTCGCTCATGTGCAGGGCCGCGGCGATGTCGGTGTTGGAGAGGCCGCCGCTCAGGGCGATCAGGACCTCGCGCTCCTTCTCCGTCAGGGCCTCCAGGCGGCCGCGGGCCTCGGCGCGGCGGCGCTGCCGCTCGGTGGAGTGGCCGGCGTCGTACTCCGTGAAGCGGCGGATGAGGCGGCGGGTCACCTTCGGGGAGAGCATCGCGTCGCCGCGGGCCGCGCTGCGCACCGCGGCGATCATGTCATCGGCTGTGGCGTCCTTCAGCAGGAAGCCGACGGCCCCGTGACGCAGCGCCGTCTGGACGTATTCGTCGAGGTCGAAGGTGGTCAGGACGACGACGTGCGGCGGGCGGGGCGAGCGGGTGAGGAGCTCTGTGGCGGTCAGGCCGTCGGAGCGGGGCATCCGGATGTCCATCAGGACGACGTCCGGTTCGAGGGCGGCGGCCATCGACACCGCCGCGCTGCCGTCCGATGCCTCGCCCACCACTTCGATGTCGGGGGCGGACGCCATGATGGTGCTGAGCATGGAGCGCACCATCCATTCGTCGTCCACGATCAGGACCCGGGTCTTCGTCTCGCTCATCGTGTGGCTTCCCTGTGGGTGGGCTGCTGTCGGGGCACGTCGTCCAGCGGGATCTCGGCGGCGATCTCGAAGCCGCCGTCCGGGGTGGGGCCCGCGGTGAGTTCACCGCCGACGAGCCGTATCCGTTCGGCGATGCCGAGCAGGCCGTGGCCGCCGCTGGGCAGAGCGGAGGGGCTGCCGTCGGCGCCGCGCTGGTTGACCACCGTGAGGTACAACTGGCGGCGCGTGCACTGGACTCGGACGTGGGTCGCGGCGTCGGCGGCGTGTTTGTGGACGTTGGTCAGGGCTTCCTGCACCACCCGGTAGACGGCATGCTCGATCAGGGCCGGCAGCTCGGGTGGGCGGGTGGTGCCGTGCTCTCCGGTCAGCTCCAGGGTGACCGGTGTCCCCAGGCCGCGGGAGTCGGCGACCAGTGTCTCCAGCTCGGCCAGGCCGGGCTGCGGGGCGAGCGGGGCATCGGACTCGGTGTGCAGGACCTCCACCAGCGAGCGGAGCTCGGTCAGCGCCTCGCGGCCGACGGCGCCGATCTGCTTGCCGATGTCGACGGCGGACGCGCCCTTGGCCGCCTCGAGCGCGGTCGCGTGCAGCACCATCAGGGCTACCCGGTGGGTGACGATGTCGTGCATGTCCCGGGCGATCTGGGCGCGTTCGTCGCTGCGGGCCCGCAGCACCCGCTGCCGCTGTTCGCGCTCGGCCCGCTCGGCGCGCTCCCGCAGCTCGGCCGTGAGGCGGCGGCGGGCGCCCGTGTAGAGGCCGAGCAGGATGGGGAAGACGCAGATGCCCACGCTCATGAGCGCCGCGTCGAAGCCGCCGCCCCGCCAGATCGGCAGGGCGACCACCGCGACGGCGACCGTGGAGGCGACGGCGACCCGACGCCAGGAGGCGACCCGGTCGGCCAGGGTGTACTGCGCGAACACCACGGCGAACCAGGCCGAAAGCACCACATAGGCACCGAGTGCGGCCAGCAGGAGCAGCACGGGGCGGCGGTGGCGGAACCAGGTCGCGAGACCCACGAGCAGCCCGACCGGGACCGCCACGAAGAGCGGCGGGTTCGCGGGCAGGTAGTCGAACCTCGCGGAGATCCCGTCGCTGGCGGCCGTGGTCACGGCGAGGAGCACCGCCACGAGGGCGCCCTCCGCGGGACGCAGGCGTTCCCGGTGGCCGGCGAGGCGACTGTGCCAAGTCATGGCCGCAGGTTAGCCGCGGTGCCAACGGGCGGGCGTCGATCGATAGTTGTACGCGGCGTCGAGGGGTCTGCAACCTTCCGCCGAGCAGGGGAGCGCGGATCGGCGGATGCCCGGCCGGTGCGGTGCTCGGCACGCTGAGGGCATGCCTGAAATCACCGAACGCACCACAGCGGGGCACAGCCGTCCGCCACAGCCCGTGCCGTCCGCGGCCCGTCGGTCGCAGGGCCGGGGGTGACGGCCATGTACGTCGCCGCAGCCGGACTCGAACTCGGCCTCAGCCTCGTCCTGTTCCCCGCCTGGCTGATCGCCGCCGTCGCGACGGGCCTGCAACCGGGCCGCCGCACCGCGGGCCGCATGCGGCGGATGTCCCGTATCGCCCTGGCGCTGGTCTGCGTCGCCCTGCTGCTCACCGCGGCGCGGCTCGTCGTGTACGGGCTGCTCGCCCGCCAGGGGTGGGTGTTCGTCGGTGACCGGCGGCTGTTCACCACCTTCGTCATGCTGCTCCCCGCCGTGGTCGCCACCGTCGTCTGGACGGTGCCGTGGCTCGTGTCCGCGGCCCGCACGCGGCTGCCCGACCCGGCTGCGCCGGTGCCGCCGGACGAGCAGGCGCGTGCCCGGTCCCCGCGCCATGTCGTGCCGCCCCGGCTCGCGGCCTTCGGCGGCCTCGGCTGCTTCGCGCAGCTGGCCCTGCCGCCGGACCGGTCGTTCTGGCTCGGCCTCGGCGCGTACGGGTCGATCACCGCCGCGGTCGCCGGGCTGCTGGTGTGGCGCGCCGACGCGCGACTGCGGCGCCTGGTCACCGGCCGCGGGACCACGCGGCGACGGGCGGTGGCGGTCCGGCTCGGCACGGCCGTGGTGGTGCTCGGCACCGTGCCGGGCCTTGTCGGGCAAGGGATCGCCGGCAGCCGGCTCCCGCACACCTTCTCCATGATGAAGGGTGAGGCCGACTGGGGCGGCGGTGACACCGGGCAGCACCACGAGATGGCCGAGGGCCACCACATGGCCCCCGGAACCGGCGGTCCCGCCGAGGTCTCCACCGACCAGCTCCGCGGTCCCGCGAGTGACACACCGGACCGGCGCTTCTCCCTCACCGCCCGGGCCGAGAAGGTGCGGCTGGCCTCCGGCAGGACGGTCGACGCCTGGACGTACAACGGCCAGGCGCCCGGCCCTCAACTGCGGGTCACCGAGGGCGATCTCGTCGAGGTCGAGCTGCGCAACGAACTGCCCGGTAAGACTCCCGTCACCCTGCACTGGCACGGCGTCGACGTCCCCAACGGCGAGGACGGCGTGGCCGGTGCCACGCAGGACGCGGTGCTGCCCGGCAAGTCCTTCACCTACCGCTTCCGCGTGGAGGAGTCCGGCACCCGCTGGTACCACTCGCACCAGGCCGCCTCCGAGCAGGTCGACCGCGGTCTCTTCGGCGCCCTGGTCATCGAGCCGAAGAAGCACAGCCGCCCGGTGGACAACGACGTCAGCGTCCTCGCCCACGACTGGCGGACCGACGAGGGCACGGTGTCCGCGATGGGCGTCTCGGACGAGTTGGAGCGGCGGCGCGCCGAGCCGGGCGAGAAGATGCGTATACGGCTCAGCAACACCAGCGGTCACACCCGAGAGTTCGCCGTCGACGGAGTCCCGTACAAGGTCACCGCCCTGGACGGCACGGACGTGCACAGGCCGACCGCGCTCAAGGGCGAGAAGCTGGTGCTCGGCGGCGGCAACCGGATGGACGTCGAATTCACCATGCCCGACGGGCCGGTACGGGTGACCGACGGCAGCGCGCCGGACGCGGGCATCGTCTACTCGCCCGACGGCAAGGGGCAATTGAAGGCGGACCTGAGCGGTGCCGCGTTCGATCCGTACAGCTACGGCAGTCCGAAGAAGACGGAGTTCGGCCCGGACAGCGACTTCGACCGCGACTACAAACTCGTCTTCGACGAGTGGCTTGGCTTCTACGACGGCAGCTTCGGCCTGAAGCAGACCATCAACGGCAAGGTCTTCCCGGACACCCCGATGCTGATGATCAAAGAGGGTGACCTGGCCCGCACCACGTTCGTCAACCGTGGGAGCGAGGACCATCCGATGCATCTGCACGGTCACCACATGCTGGTGCTGAGCAAGAACGGCAAGCGCGCCTCCGGCAGCCCCATCTGGCAGGACACCGTGCTCGTCCGGCCGGGCGAGGAGGTCCAGGTCGCCTTCGAGGCCGACAACCCCGGTATCTGGATGGACCACTGCCACAACTTCTGGCACAGCAAGCTCGGCATGGTCATGCACCTCGCATACGACAACGTCACCACGCCGTACGAGATCGGCGGCCCCGTCGGCAACAAGCCCGAGTGAGCAGTTCATAAGCCCTCCGGCAGCACCGAAGCCAGCACGCCACCAGACCACCATCACCCTCGAACGCCCTCGAACGGAGTGTCCTCACCATGAACCGGAAGCTCGTCAAGCGCGTCGCCATCGCCTCCACGCTCGTCCTCGCCCTCGGCGCGGGCGGGGCCTACCTCTATCTCGACGCCACCTCCGACGTGCGGCGCACCGGCGCCGAAACCTGCGGCGAGGTGATCCCGGCCGACGCCGACCGCCGCGACGGCAAGGCCGTCTGCGCCACCATCGACGCCCTCGCCGACGCCTGGGAGCGCGGTGACGCGGAGGCGTACGGCCGCCGGTTCACCGAGGACGGCACGTACACGACGTACATAGGGAGCCACTACGAGGGGCGCGCCGACATCACCGCGAGCCACCGCGTGCTCTTCAAGGGCTTCCTCAAGGACAGCAAGCTCGCCGCCAGATACCTCGACATGCGGTTCCTGACCAAGGACGTCGCCGTCCTCACCAGCCGCGGCGCCGACTGCACCGGTGACGAGCCCGGCGCGGACGACCTCTCGAAGGTGACGACCTTCACCCTGGTCCGCGACACCGACGACGCCTGGCGGATCGGGGCCTTCCACAACACTGAGCGCAGCAACGTCATGGAGCGCTTCTCGTTCCTCTGGGCCCCCGACACCGCTCCGAAGGCGGAGAAGTGACGCTCGGCGGAGGGGCTAGTCGTTGGCCCGCAGGAGGTCGAGTGTCGACTGGAGCTCCCGCTGGGTCACCAGGGCCGCCGTGTCCGGGTCCCCCGACTCGACCGCGCGGACGAGCGCCGTGTGTGCGGCGTCCCCGTGGTTGCGTTCCTCGGCCCGTACGTCGGTGAGTTCGAGCAGGTCGATCAGGCCCTGGCGGAGTGCGGGGGTGAACTCCGCGAAGAGGTCGGTCAGTACGGGGTTGTGTGCCGCCGCCACGACCGCCGCGTGCAGGGCGATGTCGGCGTCCACGAACTCCGGGTCGGCCGCGGCGGCCGCCACCTTGCGGCCGGCGAGCGCGGCCGCCATCGCCGCGATGTCCTCGTCGGTGCGGCGCAGCGCCGCCAGCCGGGCCGCCTGCACCTCCACCAGCATCCGCACCTCGTACACGTCGGTGACCGCCGCGCGCCGCAGCCGCGTCGGCCAGTCCGCGACCGGTTCCGTCGCGGTCACGAAGACTCCGGCGCCCTGGCGCGGCTGCACGAGGCCGGCGCCGGCGAGGGCGCGCAGGGCCTCGCGGAGGGTGGAGCGGCCCACGCCGAGCTCCTTGGCGAGGGTCGTCTCGCCGGGGAGCCTGGTGCCGACGGGCCAGGTGCCGTCGGTGATCTGCTCGCGGAGCCGGGCGGCGGCCTGTTCCACGAGAGGGCTGGGGCGTACGGGACCTAGCGGCATGGGGGGCCTTTTCGGGAGGGGCGGGCGCGTGGGGGTCGGCGACTTGTCTGAGGAGTACTTGTCTGAGGAGCTGACGTGTGGCTAGTGTACCGGCATGATCTTCCGCGGTCTCCTTCTTCTCGGCTGCCGCGGCGGGGCCTGAAACGACCGGCACCCCGCCGCGGGGTGCCGTGCTGCCGGTCTTCCCACGACCGAGTTCAGGAGCAGACCCCGTGACCACTGCCACGTATGGCACGGACCCCACGTACGACTGGAATCCGCAGCGGCCCGGTCCCATGCCGCACCACCGCTACCGGCCCCACCAGCGGCGCGTCGACGTCCCCGCCGCGGAGCGGAGCTGGCCGAGTGCCCGGATCGAGCGGGCGCCCCTGTGGGTGCCCGTCGACCTGCGGGACGGGAACCAGGCGCTCGCCGAGCCCATGGACACCGACCGCAAACGGCGCTTCTTCGACCTGCTGGTGTCGATGGGGTTCAAGGAGATCGAGGTCGGCTATCCGTCGGCCAGCCGGACGGACTTCGAGTTCGTGCGGTACCTGGCCGGGCGTGCCGCCCGCGGCGGGCTGCCCGACGACGTGACCGTCGTCGTGTTCACACCCGCGAGGCCCGAGCTGATCGACCGCACCTTCGAGTCGATCGAGGGGCTGCCGCGCGCCGTCGTCCATCTCTACATCCCCACCTCGCCCGTCTGGCGCGACGTCGTCCTCGGGCGGTCGCGCGACGAGGTGTACGGCGTCGTGCGGGAGGCCGCGGCGCACATGGCGCGGCTCGCCGACGCGCGGCCGCACGCCGACATCCGCTTCCAGTTCGCGCCGGAGACCTTCAACCTCACTGAGCCCGACTTCGTGCTCGAAGTCTGCGACGGCCTCACCGAGCTGTGGGACGCGAGCCCCGACCGGCCCGTCACGCACAACCTGCCGGCGACCGTGGAGATCGCGACCCCGAACGTGTACGCCGACCAGATCGAGTACATGCACCGGCACCTGGCGCGCCGGGACTCCGTCATCCTCTCCGTCCACCCGCACAACGACCGCGGCACCGGCGTCGCCTGCGCCGAGCTCGCCGTCCTCGCCGGGGCCCAGCGCGTCGAGGGCTGCCTCTTCGGCAACGGGGAGCGGACCGGCAACGTCGACTTGGTCACCCTCGCCCTGAACCTGTACGCCCAGGGCGTCGACCCCATGGTCGACTTCTCCGACATCGACGCCGTCCGCGAAGTCGTCGAGCACTGCAACCGGCTGCCCGTGCACCCCCGCCACCCCTACGCGGGCGACCTCGTGCACACCGCGTTCTCCGGCACCCACCAGGACGCCATCAGCAAGGGGTTCGCCGAACACGCCCGGCGCGCCGCCGAGTTGGGCGTCCCGGAGCGTGAGGCGCCGTGGGACGTCCCGTACCTGCCCATCGACCCCGCCGACATCGGCCGCACCTACGAAGCCGTCATCCGCGTCAACTCCCAGTCGGGGAAGGGCGGCATGGCGTATCTGCTGCGTGACAGGTACGGCCTGGACCTGCCACAGGGCCTGCGGCCCGACTTCTCGCGCGTCGTCCAGGAGGCCACCGACGACAGCGGGCAGGAGGCGACCGCGAAGGAGCTGTACGAGCTGTTCCGCGCCACGTATGTCGCGCCGGGGCTCGACGGAGAGGTGGCGCTGAGCTCGTGGACCACCGACCGGGCACCGGACGGCGCGCACCGCTTCATCTGCACGCTCCAGGTGGGGGAGCGGGCCGGTGACTTCGAGGGCGCGGGCAACGGTCCGCTCTCCGCCTTCGTCGACGCGCTGGCCGCCGCGGGGATCACCGTCGGCATCCTCGACTACGCCGAACACGCCGTCACGGAGGGCGGCGGCAGCGAGGCCGTCGCGTACGTGCGGTGCCGGGTCGGGGACGCCGAGTGCTGGGGCGCGGGCCTGGACACGTCGGTCCTGACCGCCTCCGTGCAGGCCGTGCTCGCCGCCGTGAACCGGGCGGGGGCGGCGCGGTGACCCTGCCGGACCCCGCCCCGCCCGTCCTGCGCGCGGACGGCGTCACCGTGGTCCGCGCGGGCCGGCCCATCCTCGACGAGGTCAGTCTCACCGTCCGCCCCGGCGAGCACTGGGCGCTGCTCGGCGCGAACGGCGCGGGCAAGTCGACCCTGCTCGGCCTCTGCGGCGCCGTCACCCACCCCACGCACGGCACGGTCGAGGTGCTCGGCCGCCGCCTCGGCACCGTCGACCTGCGCGAGCTGCGGGCGTACGTCGGACATGTGAACCCGCGCCATCCGCTGCGCTCACCGCTGCCGGTGCGCGACGTCGTCCTGACCGGGCTCACCAACAGCATCGAGCCGGTACCGCGCCGGCGCCCCACACCGGAGCAGGAGGAGCGGGCCGACCACCTGATCGGCCTGCTGGGCCTCGCCCACCGTGCCGACGCGCGCTGGCCCACGCTGTCCCAGGGCGAGCGCGGCCGCACGCTGATCGCCCGCTCCCTGATGCCGAGGCCCTGCCTCGTCCTGCTCGACGAGCCGGCCACCGGCCTCGACCTCGCCGGGCGCGAACGTCTCCTCGACAGCCTGGACACCCTGCGCGAGGCGCACCCGGAGCTGGCCACCGTGCTGGTCACGCACCACCTGGAGGAGCTGCCCGCCGGGACGACGCACGCCCTGCTCCTGCGCGACGGACGCACGCTCGCCTCCGGCACCGTCGGCGACGTACTCACGAGCGACCGGGTCGGCAAGTGCTTCGACCACCCGGTGCGGCTGGAGCGCACCGACGGCCGGTGGAGCGTGCGCACCCGGCGCTGAGGACGCGGGAGGGGCCCGGCGCACCTGATGCGCCGGGCCCCTCCACTGCCCGTACTGGGCCTGCTTGTTCTACTGGGCCTGCTTGTTCAGGCTCGCCCAGAACTCGTCGAACGACAGGCGCTTGTCCGCGTTGGTGTCCTTCGTGCCGATCACGGCCTCGGCCACCGTCTCGGTCACGTAGAAGTCGCCCATCCTGGCCATGGCGCTCTTCCACTCGGCCGCCGTTATGAAGCCGTCGCCGTCCGCGTCGAACTGCTCGAACGTCTTGCGTGCTTCCTCGATGTCCGCCACCGGATCCACCCCTTCTTGGTGCACTACTGACGGGGGTCAGAGTAACGGCCGGGCGCCTTCGTTCCCGAAATGAGATCTTCGCTCGCTTCTTGTTCACGAACTGAGATCCGGGCCCGCGTCCGGCGTGGGACGGGTGAGGTAGAACGTCACCGAGGGGGCCGCGTGTCCCCGTGAGGGGGACGTGGTGGAGAAGTTCGTGGGCAGGGCCCCTGACCTGGGCCGCCTCGAAGCGCTTCTGGGTGCGGGTGGCGCGGTCGTCGACGTGGTCGGGGAGCCCGGGATCGGCAAGAGCAGGCTGCTCATCGAGTTCGCGGCGCGGGCCCGCGCCCGGGGCGTGACCGTGCTGCGGGGGCGGGCGTCGGAGCGGGCGCGGACACGCCCCCTGCGGCCGTTCACCGATGCCTTCGCCGAGCTGGACCCGCGGGCCCGGCGGGCGCTCCCCTCGCTGGCGGGGCTGCCCGCGGCCGTGCGGGGCGACGGACCCCTGGACGCGGACGGCGGGGACCTCTTCGGCCTCTGCCGGGCCACCGCCGAGGCCCTCGGCGGACTGACCGGCCCCGGACTCGTCGTCGTCCTCGACGAGATGCACTGGGCGGACGAGGCGTCCCTCGAACTCCTCGACCATCTCGTACGCCACCCCGTCCGCGCCCCCTTCCTGCTCGCCGTCGCCCGGCGCGAGCGGCAGTCGCCCGCGGCGCTCGGCGCCGCGCTCACCCGGGGCCTCGACACCGGTGCCGTGCTGCGGATCGCGCTCGGCCCGCTCGGCAGGCGGGAGGTGACCGACGCGTTCGCCACCGCGGAGCTGCCGCGCGAGCGGGCCGAGGAGATGCACGCGGCGAGCGCAGGCAACCCCCTGTACCTCCTCGCACTCCTCCAAGGGCGCCCCACTCCGCTGCCGCTCGACGAACTGGCCGCGCTCACCCCGCCGGAACGTGCCACCGCCGAGGCCGTCGCGGTGCTCGGCGACCACGCGACCACCGACCTCATCGGCGCCGTCACCGGCACAGCCCGCCCCGAACTCGTGGCCGCCCTGGGCCAGTTGTTACGACGCGACCTGCTCAGACCGCACCCCGACGGCTGCCGCCTGGTGTTCCGCCACCCGCTCCTGCGGGCCCGGATGCGCGAGGCCGTCGACCCCTGGCGGCGCCACGAGCTGCACCGCGCGGCCGCCGCCGAGCTCACCCGCTCCCGCGCGCCCCTCGCCGACCGCGCCCACCACATCGAACAGTCCCTGACCGGCTGGGACCCCCGGGCGGCCGCGGTCCTGACGGAGGCCGCCGGGCAGGTGGCCGCCACCGCCCCCGCGGTCTGCGCCCGGCTCCTCGGCGCCGTCCTGCGCGTCCTGCCCGACGACGCCGAACACCTCGACGCGCGGCGCGAGTTGACGCTCCGGCGCGCGACCGCGCTCGGCATGACCGGCGCGGTGCGGGAGAGCAGGGACCTGCTGCACCGCCTCGTCGGCATGTGCGGCCCGGACCCTTCGGGCGGCGACCCGCTGCGTACGGCCGCCGTCGTGCAGTGCGCCTTCATGGAGCGCCACCTGGGGCGGTACGCGGCGGCGGGCGCGCTCCTCCGGCGCGAACTCGACCGGCGCCCGGGACCCCCGCCGGACCGGCGCACCGGCCTCGTCGTCGAGTGGGGCAACAACGCCCTGTTCGCCACCCGCTACCCCGAAGTGCGCGACGAGCTCACGAGGACCCTCGCCGACGCGCGGGCGCGCGGCGACGAACTCGGCGCGCTGGAGGCCCTGACGGTGGCCGCGCTCGGAGAGGTGTACGAGGGGAACACCGCGGCGGCCCGCCGCCACGCCGCCGAGGCCGCCGCGCTCACCGACGTGACCACCGACGCCGACCTCGCCGGGCGCTGCGAGTCGCTGGTGCGTCTCGCCTGGAGCGAGGCGTTCCTCGACGACAGCGCCGCCGCGCTGCGCCACGCGGAACGCGGCGTCGACATCGCCCGGCGCACCGGACTGCCCTTCACGCTGTCGCAGCTGCTGCTCTGCGGCGCGTACGTCCGCTGCGCGGCGGGCCGGGTGACCGAGGCGCTGGAGCGGGCCGACGAGTCCGTGGCGGTCGCGCGGGCGCTCGGCGGCGCCGAACTCCTCGGCTTCGGCCGGGCCCTGCGCGCCATGATCCTCGCGCAGACGCGCCCGGCGGGCGACCCGGAGGCCCTCGCCGCGGCCGAGGAGGCGGCCGCCACGGTGGGCACGGTGGACGGCTGGTCGGCGACGGTGTCCCGGTGCCTGCTCGCGTACGCGGCGCTCGGCGCGGGCGACCCGTACCGCGTGCGGGACGTCCTCCTCGACGCGGGCGGCGGCCGCGACCTGCCCCGCGTACAGCCCTCCATCCGGCCCGCCTTCCTCGAACTCCTCGTCACCTCGGCGCTGGACACGGGGGACGTCGCCGACGCGGAGCGGTGGGCGGCACGCGCGCTCCAGGAGGCGGACCGCCTCGACCTGCCCGTCCAGCGGGGCGCCGCGCTGCGGAGCGCCGGCCTCGTCGCGGCCCGGCGCGGCGAACAGGAGGCGGCGGCGCGGGCGTTCACCGAGGCGGCGCGGGAGAGCGCGCGGGCCGGGGCGGCGCTGGCCGAGGCGCGGAGCCTGCTGCTCGGCGCGCCCTTCGTGGCGGCGGCGGGCGAAGGCTCCCGGGCCGCCGCGATGGCCCGCCGCGGGCGGCGCCTCGCGGAGGAGGGCGGCGCGCTTCTGCTCCTCGACGGGGACGGCTCTCCCGGCCGGCGGCCCGTCTGCGTGCGGCCCTCCGGCGTGCCGGACACCCACCGGGCGCTGAAGGCCACCCAGCCACCGAAGGCGCCCCGGCCACCCGTGGCCCCCGCGCCCCACCCTGCGCCGCATCCCGCCCCCGCCGGACCCTTCGCGGCCCTGACGCCGCGTGAGCGGGAGATCTCCGCACTGGTCGCCGAGGGCCTCACCAACCAGGCGGTCGCCGCGAGGCTCTGCCTGAGCACGCGCACGGTCGAGAGCCACGTCGGCCGCATCTACCGCAAGACGGGTGTGGCATCGCGCGCGGCCCTGGCCTCCCTGGTGGCACGCGGCTCCGGCGGCCGGGCTCAGCTCTCGCGCGGGTAGGGACCCGGGCCGCCGCCCGCTCCGGCCAGCAGGTCGCACTCCTCGGCGAGGGACGCCAGCGTGCCGTCGGGGTCGGGGCGTTCGCGTACGGCGGCGCCCACGCGCCGTGCCCGGTCCGCCGCCGCACCGCGCCTGCCGAGCACGAACTCCAGGCGCGCCGCCAGGAGTTCGGTGAGGTGCAGATCGGCCAGGCCGGGCCCGCCGCAGGCGCGCAGCGCCTCGACCGCCCGTTCCGCGTGGCCGAGGGCCGTCTCGAAGACGCGTACGTCGGCGGCGTACCGCTCCGGGGTGCCCCGCCCTTCGACCGGCGGGCCGTCGGCGTGCTCAAGGACCAGGCGGCCCAACTGCGCGTGCGTGCGGCCCAGTTCGACGCGCAGCTCGGTGCGCTCCGGGTCCTGGTCCGCCTCCTCCGCGCGACGCCGGTTGGCGTCCAGGGCCTCGGCCATGACGTCCTCGGCGGCCGCGGGACCCTGCGCGGCCAGCGTCTCCCAGGCGCGGGCCCGTACCGCGCGCACCAGGGCCCCGTGCTCACCGAGGGAGCGCCACACCTCCTCGGCCCGCAGGTAGGCCAGGACGGCCTCCGCGTGCAGTCCGGCCCAGCCCCACGCCTGTGCTGCCCGCTGGGCCAGGGACGCCTCGTGGTGCCCGTCGCAGCCGTCCCGTGCGGCGTCGGCGGCGAGGGTGAACTGCTCGGCCGCCAGGCGGTGTGCGCCGGTGAGGAGATAGCTGCGGGCGAGCCAGGTGCGGGCCTGCGTGCGGTCGTGCGGGGCGTACCCGTCGCCGAGGTCGGGCAGCACCGCCTCCAGGACGGCCACCGCCTCCTCGTGGCGGCCCGCCTCGCAGTAGAGCCCGCCGAGCCGCAGCCGGGCCTGCGCACCGATGTGCGCGCTCTCCCCGGCCAGGTCGGCGTAGTGCGCGGCGTCGATCAGGAGCCGTTCCGTCCGGGCGCCGGGCCCGGCTCCTGCGCCGGCCCCGTCGTCGGCGTGCGGCAGGTTCCGCGCGAGCGTGAGACAGAGGCGGGCCCGGTCGCGCGCGGCCAGGCGCCCGGCGTGCGGGAGCCCGGCAAGAGCGCTCTCAGAACCCGCGGGCGGGGGAGTGCCCTCGGGGTCCTTCGGCCGCGGTCCCAGCGGCAGCGGGGTGTCGCGCAGGGGGCGGGCCGCCAGGCGGGCGCGGACGCGCTCGGAGACCGCCGTGGTGCCGTTGCGCCGGTCGAAGCGGCCTGCGAGGTCCAGGGCCGTGTCCCGGGCGTGGCCGAGGAGGGACGCCGCGGTCCACGCGCCGTCGGGCGGCCCCGGCACCGGCCGGTCGCCCCGGCCGAGCTCCACCAGGCGGCCCAGCAGCAGGGCCGCGCCCACCAGCCACTCCACGTGGGCCGACGGGTCGCCGGTCGCCGCCCAGCGCCGGCTCTGCTCGGCGAGGATGCGCAGGCCGTGCGGTTCGTTGCCGGTAAGAGCGCAGAACTCCAGGTGCAGGCCGACGGCGGGGCCGGACATGTCGTCGGAGCGCACCATCCGATAGCCGCGCAGATGATGGGCGCGTGCCTGGTCCGTGCGGCCGACGCGCACCAGGGGAAGCAGCGAACGGGCGAGGGTCTCGTGCGGCTCGCGGTGGCAGCCGTGCGCGCCGTCCAGGACGGGCTCCCAGCCCTCCAGGGCCGCGCGGTCGTCGCCGCGGTCCAGCTGCCGGATGCCCTCCGTCGCGTACTCGCAGGCGAGGCAGTCGGCCATGGCGTCGCGGGCGGCCGCGGTCCACGCGGCGTACGCGCGGGAGGCGCGCCCGGTGTCGCCCAGCTGCCGGGCGAGCCGGAACTCGGCGCCGTGCACGGCCCGTTCGGAGTACCCGGCGGCGCGGTAGCGGAGCCGCATCCGGTCCAGCCACTCCTCGACCTCGGCGAGCGGCACGTCGGGCCGCCGCCGCGCGTCGGCCACCACCCACCTGAACATCCAGTGCAACCCGCGGACGTCGTCGTCGCCGAAGTCCGCCGGGCCCTCGTCGTACATGCGCAGCAGCCGCGTGAAGGGCGCGGACGTCCTGTCGCACGCGCCGCCGAAGCTGTAGGAGTGGACGAGGAGGGAGAGCGCCGCCACGAGCAGCGGCCGGTCGCCGGTGGCTTCCGCCTCGGTGGCGAGCGCCTCGGCGCGGGCGTTCCGCGCCCCGCCGTACGGCTCGGTGCCGAGCCGGCGGATGTCGGCCAGGATGTCGCGGCGGGGCCGGGCGGGCGCCGGGGCTTCCCGGGAGACGGAGCGGTTCCTGGTCGCGTCCAGCGGGCCCATGTGTGTTCCTAGGTCGGGGTGCGGTCGAGGGTGCGGTCGGCGGGAGGGCGGAAGCGGTGTGGCGGCAGCGGTGCGGCGGCTCGGGGCCGGTGCTTCATGGATGCGTGTACATCGTGACCGAGCCTGTCAAAACACCCCGGGCCCCGGCATCCGTAGAACTACGCAATCCGCTACGCAATCCACCGCGCGAACCCCGAGCCAACCCCGATCGACTCCCGCGGGAATCCCGCGCGCACCCCGTGCGTGAGCCGCCGCGCCGACCGGGCAAGCTGGGGGGAGCCGATCTGGGGAGAATCCCGTTGCACCGCGCCTGCCAGCACCGACGCCGACCCGTCCGCCTCGCCCTCGCGGCCCTTGCCGCGCTCTCGCTCGCCGGGTGTACGGCGACGGGCGGGGCGGACGGTGCGGGCGGCGACAAGCCGGGGAGCGGCCGGGCCGAGCTCGCGCGGTTCTACGGGCAGGAGCTGAAGTGGAAGGCGTGCGGTGAGCTCAGCTGCGCGCGGCTCACCGTCCCCATGGACTACGCGCACCCGGAGAACGGCAGGACGTTCGTCCTGCCGGTGGCCAGGGCGGCGACGGCCGAGCCGGACCGGCGCATCGGCTCGCTCGTCTACAACCCCGGCGGTCCGGGCGCCTCGGGCGTGAGCGACATGGAGGCGGACGGCAGCGACTCCTTCAGCGCGGAGGTGCGGGCCCGCTTCGACATCGTCTCCTTCGACCCGAGGGGGGTCGGGGGCAGCAAGCCCGCGGTGAAGTGCGCGGCGACGGACGAGGCGGCGGACGAGCGCCCCGAACCGCTCGCTCCGCGCGGCGGTGCCGACCGGGCCCGCGCCCTCGCGGGCGCCGACGAGCAGGCCGCCGCGTGCGTGCGGGGCAGCCGCGCCATCCTGCCCCACATCGGCACCGAGGACGCGGCCCGCGACCTGGACGTCCTGCGGGCCGCCCTGGGCGACCGGAAGCTGACCTACCTCGGCTGGTCGTACGGCACGAGCCTCGGCACGTCGTACGCCGAACAGTTCCCCGGGCGCGTGCGCGCCCTCGCGCTGGACGGCGCCGTCGACCCGGCACTGGACTGGCGGCAGCGCGCGATCGGCCAGGGGAAAGGGTTCCGCGGCGCTGTCGACGACTACGCCGAGTACTGCGCCGACATCGTGGGCGACAGCTGCCCCGGCTCGACACCGCAGGAGACGGCGGAGCTGATCGACGGGCTGTACGAACGGGCGGCGCGCGAGCCGTTGCCGGTCACCGGCGAGGACGCGTACGACGTGGACGCCAGGACACTGCTCGACGTGGTCACGGCCGCGATGTACACCCCGGAGGACGACTGGGAGGACCTGTCCGAGGCGCTGAGCGCGGCGGAGGAGGGGGACGCGACCGGACTCGCCGAACTGGCCGAGGCCGAGGAGCCGGCCGGCGGGAGCCGTCGCGCGCGGGGCCCGGAGAACGACGACGACGCCATCATCGCCGTCAGCTGCCTGGACGTGCCCCACCCCCACACGCCCGGCCCCTACTGGAGCGCCCTCGACGCCGCGGAGAAGGCCGCGGGTGTGTACGGCACGTCGAGCGTCGTCGACGAACTCACCTGCAAGGACTGGCCCGCGGGCACCCAGCGCCCCCACCGCGTCGAGGCCGACGGCGTGCCGCCGGTCCTGGTGGTCGGCACGACGGGCGACCCCGCCACCCCGTACGAGGAGGCCGAGAGCCTCGCCGGGCAGTTCCCCGGCGGCATGCTCCTGACGTACGAGGGTCTCGGCCACACCGCGTACGGCCGCGGTGACTCCTGCGTCACTGACGCAGTCGACGCATACCTCATCGACCTCGAACCGGTCCGCGCGGGCACCACCTGCTGAGCGGGCCGACCGCGCGACGCCTCAGCACTCGATGATGTTGACCGCGAGCCCGCCCCGCGCCGTCTCCTTGTACTTCACGCTCATGTCGGCGCCCGTCTCCTTCATGGTCTTGATGACCTTGTCGAGGGAGACCTTGTGGGAGCCGTCGCCGCGCATCGCCATCTTCGCGGCCGTGACGGCCTTCACGGCCGCCATGCCGTTGCGCTCGATGCAGGGGATCTGGACGAGGCCGCCGACCGGGTCGCAGGTCAGGCCGAGGTTGTGCTCCATGCCGATCTCGGCGGCGTTCTCGACCTTGGAGGGGGAGCCGCCCATGACCTCGGCGAGCGCGCCCGCCGCCATCGAGCAGGCGGAGCCGACCTCGCCCTGGCAGCCGACCTCGGCGCCGGAGATCGACGCGTTCTCCTTGAAGAGCATGCCGATCGCGCCGGCCGCCAGCAGGAAGCGGACCACGCCGTCCTCGTCGGCGCCGGGCACGAAGTTCATGTAGTAGTGCAGGACGGCCGGGATGATGCCCGCGGCGCCGTTGGTGGGGGCGGTGACCACGCGGCCGCCCGCCGCGTTCTCCTCGTTCACCGCCATCGCGTAGAGCGTGATCCACTCCATGGCGCGGGCCTGCGGGTCGCCCTCCGCGCGCAGCTGACGTGCCGAGTTCGCGGCCCGGCGGCGCACCTTGAGGCCGCCCGGCAGGATGCCCTCGCGGGACATGCCGCGGGAGACGCAGGACTGCATGACCCGCCAGATGTCGAGGAGCCCCGCACGGATCTCCTCCTCCGTGCGCCAGGCCTTCTCGTTCTCCAGCATCATCGCGGAGATGGACAGGCCGGTCTCCTCGGCGAGACGGAGCAGCTCGTCACCGGTGCGGAAGGGGTACTTGAGCACGGTGTCGTCCGGCACGATCGGGTTCTCGCCCGCCACCGCGTCCTCGTCGACGACGAAGCCGCCGCCCACCGAGTAGTACGTCTTCTCCAGGACGAGGGCGCCCTCGCGGTCGTACGCGAAGACCGTCATGCCATTGGCGTGGTACGGCAGCGCCTTGCGGCGGTGCAGGATCAGGTCCTCGTCGAAGTCGAAGTCGATCTCGTGCATGCCGAGCAGGTTGAGGCGGCCGCCGCTCTTGATCTTCTCCACGCGGTCGTCGGCGCTCTCCACGTCCACCGTGCGGGGCGACTCGCCCTCCAGGCCGAGCAGGACGGCCTTGGGGGTGCCGTGGCCGTGGCCGGTGGCGCCGAGCGAGCCGTACAGCTCCGCCCGTATCGCGGCGGTGTGGGCCATCAGGCCCTCGTTCTTGAGGCGGCTCGCGAACATGCGGGCCGCGCGCATCGGACCGACCGTGTGGGAGCTGGACGGGCCGATGCCGATCGAGAACAGGTCGAAGACCGAGATGGCCACGGAGAACTCCAAAAGGTGGTTGGTGGACGCCGTTGTCTGCCGGGGTGGTGCAGAGAGCGGGGCGTGAGCCGGGGCATGAGCCGGGGCACCGCACTCACTGTGTTCACTTCCAGTGTGCGCGGTGCCCCGTCGTTTCGTACGAAGGAAAGCGTACGAAAATGCTACAGGTTGGGGTACAGCGGGTGCTTGTCGGCCAGAGCGGTCACCCGGGCCTTGAGGGCGTCCGCGTCGAAGCCCGGCTTGAGGGCCTCGGCGATGATGTCGGCGACCTCGCGGAAGTCCTCCTCCTGGAAGCCGCGCGTGGCGAGCGCCGGGGTGCCGATCCGCAGACCCGAGGTGACCATCGGGGGGCGCGGGTCGTTCGGGACGGCGTTGCGGTTGACCGTGATGCCGACCTCGTGGAGGCGGTCCTCGGCCTGCTGGCCGTCCAGCTCGCTGTCGCGCAGGTCGACGAGGACCAGGTGCACGTCCGTGCCACCGGACAGGACGTCGACGCCGACGCCCTTCGCGTCGTCCTGGACCAGGCGCTCGGCGAGGATGCGGGCGCCGTCCAGCGTGCGCTGCTGGCGCTCCTTGAACTCCTCCGAGGCGGCGACCTTGAAGGAGACGGCCTTGGCCGCGATCACGTGCTCCAGCGGGCCGCCCTGGAAGCCGGGAAAGACCGCGGAGTTCAGCTTTTTCGCGAAGTCCTTGCTGCGGGCCAGGATGATGCCGCCGCGCGGGCCGCCGAGCGTCTTGTGTGTGGTGGAGGTCACCACGTCCGCGTACGGCACCGGGTTCGGGTGCAGACCCGCGGCGACGAGCCCGGCGAAGTGCGCCATGTCGACCCACAGCTTCGCGCCGACCTCGTCGGCGATCCGGCGGAACTCGGCGAAGTCCAGGTGGCGCGGGTAGGCCGACCAGCCCGCGATGATCACCTTCGGGTTGTTCTCCTTGGCCAGGCGCTCGACCTCGGCCATGTCGATCAGACCGGCCTCGTCGACGTGGTAGGGGACCACGTTGAACTGCTTGCCGGAGAAGTTCAGGCGCATGCCGTGGGTGAGGTGGCCGCCGTGCGCCAGGTCGAGGCCGAGGATCGTGTCGCCGGGCTGGGCGATCGCGAAGAGGGCGGCCTGGTTCGCGGAGGCGCCGGAGTGCGGCTGGACGTTGGCGTACTCGGCGCCGAACAGCTCCTTGAGCCGGTCGATCGCGATCTGCTCGGCGACGTCCACGTGCTCACAGCCGCCGTAGTAGCGGCGGCCGGGGTAGCCCTCGGCGTACTTGTTGGTGAGGACGGTGCCCTGGGCCTCCATGACGGCGACCGGAGCGAAGTTCTCCGAGGCGATCATTTCCAGGGTGGACTGCTGGCGGTGGAGCTCGGCGTCGACGGCGGCGGCGACGTCCGGGTCCAGCTCGTGGAGAGGGGTGTTCAGAAGCGACATCACACGATCCCTATCGGTATGGGTCAGCCGGCGGTGAAGGCGGTGTACTCATCGGCGGAGAGCAGATCGGCCGGCTCGTCCGTGATGCGCACCTTGAACAGCCAACCGCCCTCGAACGGGGCGGAGTTGACCAGCGAGGGGTCGTCGACGACGTCCTGGTTGGCGGCGACGACCTCGCCGTTGACCGGGGAGTAGAGGTCGCTGACCGACTTGGTCGACTCCAGCTCGCCGCAGGACTCGCCCGCGGTCACCGTGTCACCGACCTCGGGGAGCTGGGCGAAGACGACGTCACCGAGCGCGTTGGCCGCGTGCTCGGTGATGCCGACCGTCGCCACGCCGTCCTCGGTGGCCGACAGCCACTCGTGCTCCTTGCTGTAACGCAGCTGCTGGGGGTTGCTCATGAGTCGAATTCTCCTGTACGCGGGTGGATGCTGCGGAACGGGGACGATGTGCGGGGGGTCACTTCTGGCGCTTGTAGAACGGCAGGGCCACGACCTCGTAGGGCTCGTGCGTACCGCGGATGTCCACACCGACACCCTGCGTGCCCGGAGCGGCGTGCTCGGCGTCGACGTACGCCATCGCGATCGGCCTGCCCAGCGTCGGGGACGGGGCGCCGGAGGTGACCTCGCCGATGACCTTGCCGTCGGCCACCACGGAGAAGCCCGCGCGCGGGACGCGGCGGCCCTCGGCGATCAGGCCGACGAGCTTGCGCGGCGGGGCGGTCTCGGCGCGCTCGGCGGCGGCGGCAAGCGCCGCGCGGCCCACGAAGGACTCCGACTGCGACGTCTTCTCGAACTTGACGACCCGGCCCAGGCCCGCGTCGAACGGCGTCAGCCCCGCGGTCAGCTCGTGCCCGTACAGCGGCATGCCCGCCTCCAGGCGCAGCGTGTCGCGGCAGGAGAGGCCGGCCGGCACCATGCCGACGGGCGTGCCCGCCTCCATCAGCGCGTTCCACAGCTTCTCCGCGTCACCGGGGGAGACGAAGAGCTCGAAGCCGTCCTCGCCGGTGTAGCCCGTGCGGGCGATCAGCGCGGAGACACCCGCGACGGTGCCCGGCAGGCCCGCGTAGTACTTCAGGCCGTCCAGGTCCGCGTCCGTGAGTGACTTCAGGATGCCGGGGGACTCGGGGCCCTGGACGGCGAGGAGCGCGTACGCCTCGCGGTCGTCGCGGACCTCGGCGTCGAACTCCTCGACGCGATTGCTCAGCTCGTCCAGCACGGTCTGGGCGTTGGAGGCGTTGGCGACCACCAGGTACTCGGTCTCACCGAGGCGGTAGACGATCAGGTCGTCCAGGATCCCGCCGTCCTCGGCGACGATCATCGTGTAGCGGGCACGGCCGACACCGACGGAGCCGATGTTGCCGACCAGCGAGAAGTTCAGGAAGTCCACGGCCTCCGGTCCGGTGACCGTGATCTCGCCCATGTGGGAGAGGTCGAAGAGACCGGCCTTGGTGCGCACGGCGTTGTGCTCGTCGCGCTCGCTGCCGTACCGCAGCGGCATGTCCCAGCCCGCGAAGTCGGTCATGGTCGCGCCGAGCGCACGATGCACGGCATCGAGGGCTGTCAGACGGGGGGCAGTGCTCATGAAGGGAACTCCCAGGGCATGACGGGCGAGGTCGATCCTCCCCATCTGTCATCGGAACCTGAGAGGTTCGCCGAGCGTGTCCCGACATGCGGGACGCCCGGCTTGCACCTTGGGTGGGGCCACCGGGGGCGGCCCGCTTTTCAGATGTGCCTCGCCCGCGCGGTACGGGGCCTGAGAGATTCAAGGGAGGGACTTGCTCCTTCGGCGCCCCGGGCACACGTGCGTGCCTTCCGGGGACTCTCCCGCGCGGATTCAAACGGCCGGTATGGAGTTGGCGGGCACATCATTGCACGCGACCCCGTCCACCGGGAGCCGTGCCCGGATACGGAGCGCATCGCCCGGAATGCTCTTGTGCCGCATTACCTTCTCTTTACACTTGCTGGGGAAAGCAGTACGTGACCGCTACGGGGAGGCCGATCACGGTGCGCACCAGGACCAGTGTCTTTGCCACTACCACGGGAGTGGCGCTGCCCAAGCAGGCCGCCACCCCCGCCGCGGAGAGCTGCGGCCCGCTCCCCGTGGCCGTCGTCCGCGACCTGCGGCAGCGGGCCGGCCACAGCCCCCGCCGCCTCACCTTCGGCGAGGGTGACCTCGTCGTCGTCTCCGGACTGCCCGGTGGCGGAAAGTCGACGCTGATGCGGCAGGCCGTCACGGGCCCGCGCATCGACTCCCAGGACACCCGAGACCGCTGGGCCCGCCGCATGCCGCGCCTGCTGCCCTACGCGGTCTACCGCCCCCTGGTCCGCCTCGCGCACTACGCGGGCCTGCGCCGAGCCCTGCGCACCGGCGCCGGCGTCGTCGTGCACGACTGCGGCACCCAGGTGTGGGTGCGCCGCTGGCTCGCCCGCGAGGCCGCCCGCCGCGGCGCGGCCCTGCACCTGCTGCTGCTCGACGTCCCGGTGGACACGGCGCTCCAGGGCCAGCGCGAGCGCGGCAGAGGCGTCTCGCGGTACGCGTTCACGCGCCACCGCAGGACGGTCGGCCGCCTCGTCGGCGCCACCGAGCGCGGCGACCTGCCGCGCGGCTGCCACTCCGCGGTGCTGCTCGACCGGGCGGCGGCGCAGGCACTGCGGACGATCGCCTTCGACCGGTGAGCGCACCGACGCTAGGGTTCGAGCCGCAGGCAGAGCGGTCGCGAGCAGGGGTTGGACAGATGGACTTTCCGGCGCAGGCACATCCCCATCCGTACGGCGGATGGCCGGGCAACGAACTGGAGGAGGTCCTCGCCGCCTCCCTCGGCGCCGACGCGTCGGCGGGCGGCCGGATCGTCGAGGTGCTGGGCCGCAGCCACATCTGGATCCCGCTGCCGAACGGCGGCGGTCCCGACAGCGGCACCCTGGACCTGCCGACCCTGGAGATCGACGGCCAGGCGTACGTCCCCGTCTTCAGCTCCGAACAGCAGTTCCGGCAGGCCCTCGGCGACGCGGCCGACCGGATGGGCGGCACCGTGGCGCCCGCCGTGGAGTTCGCCCGCGGCCTCCCCCCGCAGCTGGGCATCGCGCTCAACCCGGACGGCACCGTCGGCGTCCCGCTGCCGCCGCCCGCCGTCGCCGAGCTCTGCCGGGCCGGCCGCACCCCGCTGGACGGGCCCGCCACCGGCGGCCGGGTGCGGCTGTACGAACCGGACTGGCAGCACGACCCGGTCGACTTCCTCGCCGCCGCGGGCCGCGCGTTCGAGGCGGCCGGCGTGGTGCTCACCGCGCGCCGCTGCCTGGCCGAGATCGAGACGGACGACCCGGTCCTCTTCGTCGGCGTCGAACTCTCCACCTGGGACGGCGACGCCCGCGAGCTCCCCATGGAGGCACTCGGCCGCGCCCTCGGACAGGCCCCCGTCCCGTGGCCGGTGAACCTCGTGCTGCTCGACGTGGCGCAGGACCCGGTGGGCGACTGGCTGCGTGCGAAGGTGCGGCCGTTCTACCACCGGATCGCCGCTTAAGCTGGTTCCATTCCATGGGCCCGTCCGACGGGCCCAGCCCTCGGGTCCACCGAGTTCGTCACGAAGGAGCGGTTACGGGTGAGTGCGTCGGGCACGGCCGGGCAGTTGGAGCAGCTGCTGCGCCAGGTGACGCCGGGGCGTTACGACGCGTACGAGGCACTGCTGCGCGCCCTCGCCGCCGACCGGGTGTGGATGCTGCTCTGGCACGGCCAGGCCGGCTCCCCCGACGCCCAGTACGGGAACATGGAGGTCGAGGGGGTCGGCTACGCACCCTGTGTGACCTCCGCCCAGGAGCTCTCCGCCAGTGGCTGGAACCGCAGCTATGAAGTGGTGCGCGGAACCGACATCGCCCGCACCCTCTACCCCGACCACTACGGCATCTGGCTCAACCCGCACGCGCCCGGCGGCGGCGTCGGCGTCCCCTGGCTCGACCTGCGCCGCATCGCCACCGGCCTCGACCTGCTGCCCGCGGGCCCGCTCCGGCTCACCGAGCCGAGCATCGAAATCCCCCAGTTCTACGCCCTGTTGACGCAGAACGCGCACCGCACCCCCGCGGTGCGCTCGCTGCGCCGCGCCTGGGTGCAGCCCGCGCTCGGGGCGCCCTATCTGGCCATCGGCCTGGATGTGTACGACACGTCGCCGCCGTCGGTCGACGCGGTCCGGGCGATGATGCAGCAGTCCATCCCCGCCGTCCCCGAGGGCCTGCCCGTCTCGACCGTCGCGATGTCCGACGACTACGACCCGGTCGCGATGTGGCTGCGCGCCAACGCCCGTCCGTTCTACGACCGCGAGGCGCAGGCGGCGCCCGCCCAGGCCGGCGGTTACGGCTACCCCGCGCAGTACTGAGCGGCGCGAACCGGCCACCGAGCAGCCACGACGGACGCGATGTCCGTTCTGGTGCCGGTGGAGCCCTATGGGCTCCGGTGACACCTTGCACCCCAACTGCCCCGTGTTCGGCCCTCGTTCACCCGCGTCCGGATAACGGAACACCCCGATCAGCATCACGGTTGCGCATCCTTTCCCCGTCAAGTCTGGTAACAGATCGCGACGTGGATGAAGACTCCCGCTCCAGGGGCCTTCGCCCCCTGTGTACGACGGACTGATCACGTCGCTACAGCGGCAAGTGCGGGCCGGTCACCACCGGTTGAGAGGGGTCCCTGCCACGATGACGGCACCATTGCATGACACACCTGCGGACGCGGACCCGACCGAGGACGTCGCCCCCGCAGTTGATGCAGGGGTGAAAAAGGTCGAGGGCCGGTCCCTCAAGCAGATCGCCTGGAACCGCCTGAAGCGCGACAAGGTCGCCCTGGCCGGCGGCATCACGGTGCTGTTCCTGGTGCTGGTCGCCATCTTCGCGCCCCTGATCGTGAGCCTCCTCGGTCATCCGCCCAACGACTTCCACCAGGAGGAGCTCGACGAGCTGACCAACCTCCCCAAGGGCGCGTTCGGCGGGGTCAGCGGCGACTTCCTCTTCGGCGTCGAGCCCAACAAGGGCCGCGACGTCTTCAGCCGGATCGTCTACGGGGCACGCATCTCGCTGCTCGTGGCCTTCCTGGCGGCCGTGGTCGCCGTCGCCCTCGGCACGCTCTTCGGCATCATCGCCGGCTACTTCGGCGGCTGGGTCGACGCGCTGATCAGCCGTGTGATGGACGTACTGCTCTCGTTCCCGCAGCTGCTCTTCATCATCTCGCTGGTCTCCGTCCTGCCGGACGACCTGCTCGGGCTCACCGGCAGCGGGGTGCGGGTCGGCATCCTCGTGCTGGTCATCGGCTTCTTCGGCTGGCCCTACGTCGGCCGGATCGTGCGCGGCCAGACGCTCTCGCTCCGGGAGCGCGAGTACGTGGAGGCGGCCCGCAGCCTCGGCGGCGGCAAGCGCCACATCCTCTTCCGCGAGCTGCTGCCCAACCTGGTCGCCCCCATCACCGTCTACGCGACGCTGATGATCCCGACCAACATCCTCACGGAGGCGGCCCTGAGCTTCCTCGGCGCCGGTGTGAAGCCGCCGACGGCCTCCTGGGGCGGCATGCTGCGGGACGCGCTCGAGACGTACGAGCACGACCCGATGTTCATGGTCTTCCCGGGCGTCACGATCTTCATCACCGTGCTGGCCTTCAACCTCTTCGGCGACGGGCTGCGGGACGCGCTCGACCCGAAGGGGACGCGCTAGAAGCGCCCAACCGGCTTGCCCCTGCCGCATGTCAGGTGGCTCTAACCATGGTTCTCCGGCAGCTCATGGCCAAGGACCGCGAATCTCGGAGGTTACGAGAAAATGCCCACAGTTTCCTCGAAACGACGGCTCACCAGCGGTGCGGCCCTCGTCGTCGCGGCGCTGGTGACCACCACGGCGTGCGGCGGCGGTGACGGTGGCGACGGCGACTCGAAGGGGGCCGGCTACAACGCCGCGCTCGACAAGGTCGCCAACCCGTCCAAGAAGAAGGGGGGGACGCTGAAGATGGTCGGCAAGCAGGACCTCGACTCGGCCGACCCCCAGCGCGCCTACTACGGCATGTCGTGGGACTTCATGCGCTTCTACACCCGGCAGCTGGTGTCCTACGACACCAAGCCGGGCAAGGCGGGCACGAAGCTGGTCCCGGACCTCGCCACCTCCACCGCGAAGATCTCGGACGACGGCAAGACCTACACGTACAAGCTGCGTGACGGCGTCACGTGGGAGGACGGCTCCAAGCTGACCTCCAAGGACGTCAAGTACGGCATCGAGCGCTCCTGGGCGACGGACACCATCACCGGTGGCCCGGGATACATCCGGCAGGCGCTCGACCCCGACAAGAAGTACAAGGGCCCCTACAAGGACAAGGGCGGCCTGAAGGCGATCGAGACGCCCGACGACCAGACCATCATCTTCAAACTGCCCAAGCGCAACGGTGACTTCGAGCAGTTCCTCGCCATGCCGAGCGGTTCGCCGGTGAAGGAGTCCAAGGACACCAAGGCGAAGTACACGGCGCGTCCGTTCTCCTCGGGCCCGTACAAGTTCGAGTCGTACAAGTCCGGCAAGAAGATCGTGCTGGTGCGCAACACGGCCTGGAAGAAGTCCTCGGACCCGATCCGCGCCGCGCTGCCCGACAAGATCGACGTGACGATCTCCGCCAACCTGGAGGAGAACGACAAGAAGCTGATGGCGGGCGACTACGACGTCGACCTCAACGGCACGGGCATGACCCAGTCCGGCCGCGTCACCGCCGTCTCGGACCACCGCGACAACGTCGACAACATGCACACGTCCTTCGTGCGCTACGTCGCGCTGATCCACACGGCGAAGCCCTTCGACAACGTCCACTGCCGCAAGGCCGTCTTCTACGGCACGGACTTCGCCAGCCTCCAGCAGACCCGCGGCGGCAAGGTCGCGGCCGGTGACATCGCCAACAGCACCTTCCCCAAGGCGATCCCCGGCCACAGCGACTACGACCCGTACGGCGTCCTGGCGCGCAAGGGCAAGCCGGACGCGGCCAAGGCCAAGGAAGAGCTGAAGAAGTGCGGCAAGCCGAACGGCTTCAAGGCCAAGCTCACCGCCCGCAACAACAACCCGGGTGAGGTCGACGCCGCCGAGGCGCTCCAGGCCCAGCTGAAGAAGGTCGGCATCGACGTCAGCGTCGAGTCCCTGGACGGCGCCGACTCCGCCAGCATCACCGGCTCGCCCTCCGTCGTGAAGAAGCGCGGCTACAGCATGCAGATGAGCGGCTGGGGCCCGGACTTCCCGTCCGGCCAGGGCTACGCGCAGCCGCTGTTCGACAGCCGCTTCCTGATCGAGAACGGCAACTACAACGAGTCGCAGATCAAGGACAAGAAGATCGACGCGCTCTTCGACAAGGCGATCGCGGAGACCGACCCGGCCAAGGCCGGTGAGATCTACAAGCAGCTCGACAAGCGGATCCTCGACCAGGCCGACTGGATGCCCTTCCTCTACGAGAAGAACATCACCTGGCGCGGATCGCGGCTGACCAACGCCTACATGTCCGACGCCTACAACGGCCGGTACGACTACGTCTCGCTCGGCGTCGTCAAGTAACAGGCGCCGCACGAACCGCAGTTGACCGTCCCACCGCCGCCGAATCCCGCCAGTCCGAAGGGCAGGTGATGGCCCCGGGCGGCGGCCGGGACCCCTCACAAGGGGGTCCCGGCCACCGCCGGGCCGCGCACAGTGCTTGCTTATCTCATCCGGCGCCTGATCGCCGTCATCATCATGGTGCTGGTCGTACTGCTCGCGACCTTCACCATCTTCTTCATGCTGCCCAAGTGGGCGGGACAGGACATCGCCGTCCTCTTCGCCGGCAAGGCGTCGGGTGCCGAGCAGCTCGAAGGCATCCGCGTCAAACTGGGCCTCGACGATCCCCTGCTGGTCCAGTTCTGGGACTTCATCAAGGGCATCCCGATGGGCCGCGACTACGTCAACGGCAGTGATGTCACGCACTGCCCGGCCCCCTGCTTCGGCTACTCCTTCCGCACCGAGGCGCCGGTGTGGGAGACCCTCAAGGACGCGCTGCCCGTCACCGGCGCGCTCGCCGCGGGCGCCTGCGTGCTCTGGCTGGCCGGCGGCGTCATCACCGGCGTCATCTCCGCGCTGCGCCGGGGCAGCATCTGGGACCGCGCCGCCATGACCACCGCCCTCGGCGGTGTCTCGCTCCCCGTCTTCTTCACCGGCATGATCGCGATGGGCATCTTCGTCCACGAACTGGGCTGGGTGAAGATCGCGGACAGCCTCAGCACCGACGACTCGATCGACGTCTGGCTCCAGACGATGATCCTGCCGTGGATCGTGCTGGCCTTCCTCAACGCCGCGATGTACGCCCGCCTCACCCGCGCCACCATGCTCGAAGTGCTCGGCGAGGACTACATCCGCACCGCCCGCGCCAAGGGCCTCGGTGAACCCACCGTCATCCGCAAGCACGCGCTGCGCTCCGCGATGACCCCGATCCTCACCGTCTTCGGACTCGACCTCGGCGTCCTGATGGGCGGCGCGGTGCTCACCGAGTCCACGTTCAACCTGCCGGGGCTCGGCCTCGAAGCGGTCAAGGCCATCAGCAGCAAGGACCTGCCCGTCATCCTGGGCGTCACCCTGTGCGCGGCGCTCGCGATCGCCGTGGCCAACCTCGTCGTCGACCTTCTGTACGCCGTCATCGACCCGCGAGTGAGGCTGGGATGACCGAACTGTCCAAGAGCGGAGCCGCGGTGGGCGAACCCGTCACCGGCTCGCCCGCTCCCTCCGCCTTCCTCGAGGTGCGCGACCTCAAGGTGCACTTCCCGACCGACGACGGCCTGGTCAGGTCCGTCGACGGGCTCAGCTTCCAGCTGGAGAAGGGCAAGACCCTCGGCATCGTGGGCGAGTCCGGCTCCGGCAAGTCGGTCACCTCGCTGGGCATCCTCGGCCTGCACACCGCCGGCCAGTACGGTGCCCGCCGGGCGCAGATCTCCGGCGAGATCTGGCTGGACGGCAAGGAGTTGCTCGGCGCCGACCCGGACGAGGTGCGCAAGCTGCGCGGCCGCGAGATGGCGATGATCTTCCAGGACCCGCTCTCCGCGCTGCACCCGTACTACTCCATCGGCAAGCAGATCACCGAGGCGTACCGGGTCCACAACGACGTCGACAAGAAGACCGCCCGCAAGCGGGCGATCGAGATGCTCGACCGGGTCGGCATCCCGCAGCCGGACAAGCGCGTCGACTCCTACCCGCACGAGTTCTCGGGCGGCATGCGCCAGCGCGCGATGATCGCGATGGCGCTGGTCAACAACCCCGAGCTGCTCATCGCCGACGAGCCGACGACCGCCCTCGACGTGACCGTCCAGGCGCAGATCCTCGACCTCATCCGGGACCTCCAGAAGGAGTTCGGCTCCGCCGTCATCATGATCACGCACGACCTGGGCGTGGTCGCCGAGATGGCGGACGAGCTCCTGGTCATGTACGGCGGCCGGTGCGTCGAGCGCGGCACCGCGGAGAAGGTCTTCTACGAACCCCAGCACCCCTACACCTGGGGCCTGCTGGGCTCGATGCCCCGCATCGACCGCGAGCAGACCGACCGGCTCATCCCGGTCAAGGGCTCCCCGCCCAGCCTGATCAACCTGCCGAGCGGCTGCGCCTTCAACCCGCGCTGCCCCTACGCGGACGTCCCCAAGGACCAGATCACCCGCCGCGAGCGCCCCGAACTGCGCGAGGTGGCCGCCGGGCACTACTCCGCCTGCCACATGTCGCAGGACGAGCGCACCAGGATCTGGACCGAAGAGATTGCGCCGAAGCTGTGAAAGACGACGTGAAGGGCCAGGAGATGACGACTTCGACGCAGCCGGAGGGTTCGTCCTCGGCCGAGCCGCTGCTCAAGGTCGACGGCCTGGTGAAGCACTTCCCGATCAAGAAGGGGCTGCTCCAGCGCCAGGTGGCGGCGGTGCAGGCGGTCGACGGGCTGACCTTCGACGTACGCCCCGGTGAAACGCTCGGCGTGGTCGGCGAGTCCGGCTGCGGCAAGTCGACGATGGGCCGGCTGATCACGCGGCTGCTCGAACCGACCGGCGGCCGCGTCGAGTTCGAGGGCACGGACATCACGCACCTGGGCACCGGCCGGATGCGTCCGCTCCGCCGCGACGTGCAGATGATCTTCCAGGATCCGTACTCGTCGCTGAACCCGCGGCACACCATCGGCACGATCGTCGGCGCGCCCTTCAAGCTCCAGGGCGTCAAGCCCGAGGGCGGGGTGAAGAAGACCGTGCAGGAGATGCTGGAGCGCGTGGGGCTCAACCCCGAGCACTACAACCGCTACCCGCACGAGTTCTCCGGCGGTCAGCGCCAGCGCATCGGCATCGCGCGGGCCCTCGCCCTGCGGCCGAAGCTGGTCGTGGCGGACGAGCCGGTCTCGGCCCTGGACGTCTCCATCCAGGCCCAGGTGGTCAACCTCCTGGACGACCTCCAGGAGGAGCTCGGCCTCACGTACGTGATCATCGCGCACGACCTGTCGGTCATCCGGCACGTCTCGGACCGCATCGCGGTGATGTACCTCGGCAAGATCGTGGAGCTGGCCGACCGGGGCGACCTCTACTCCACGCCGATGCACCCGTACACGAAGGCGCTGCTCTCCGCGGTGCCGGTGCCCGACCCCAAGCGGCGCGGCGTCAAGAGCGAGCGGATCCTGCTCCGCGGCGACGTCCCCTCGCCGATCGACCCGCCGAGCGGCTGCCGCTTCCACACGCGGTGCTGGAAGGCGACGGAGATCTGCAAGACGAAGGAGCCGCCGCTGACCGCGCTCGCCACCGGGCACCAGGTGGCGTGCCACCACCCGGAGAACGCGGAGGACCAGGCGCCGCAGGACACCGTGCTCCTCTCGGCGGCCAAGGAGGCGATCGAGGTGGTCTCGGTGGCGACCAAGGCGGACGAGACGGCGGCGGCGGAGAAGACCGACGCGGGCGACGCGGGCACCTCGGGCGACGCGGGCGCCTCGGGTTCCTCAAGCGACTCGGACGCCTCGGCCGACAAGTAGCCGTGAGCAAGGGAGGGCATGCGCGGTGGCGCGTGCCCTCCCCTCGTGCGTGGAGCAATCGCACAGGCGGCGCGGAGCCCCGGCCGGGCACGGGTAAGAATGGCGCGTGCTCCAGGATCTGTTCACGCCCTCCGTCCAGCACGCGCTCGACATCGTGGGGATCTTCGTCTTCGCGATCTCCGGCGCGCTGCTCGCCGTGCGCAAGAACTTCGACGTCTTCGGTATCGCCGTGCTCGCCGAGGTCACCGCGCTGGGCGGCGGCCTCTTCCGCGATCTGGTCATCGGGGCGGTCCCGCCGGCCGCCTTCACCGACCTCGGCTACTTCATCACCCCGCTCTTCGCGGCCGCGCTCGTCTTCTTCCTGCATCCGGAGGTCGAGCGCACCCAGCTCGCGGTGAACGTCTTCGACGCGGCGGGCCTCGGCCTGTTCTGTGTGGCGGGCACGACCAAGGCGTACGACTACGGCCTCGGGCTCACCGCGTCGGCGACCCTCGGCCTGATGACCGCGGTGGGCGGCGGCGTGCTGCGCGACATCGTCGCCAACGAAGTGCCCTCGCTGGTCCGCTGGGACCGCGACCTGTACGCGGTGCCCGCCATCGTGGGCGCCACGATGGTGGCCCTGTGCATCCACTTCGAGCAGCTGACGGCGTTCACCAGCGGCCTCGCCGCCGTGACGGCGTTCACCCTGCGGCTGCTGGCGATCCGGTACCACTGGCGGGCGCCACGCGCCTGGAACCGCCGCTCCACCGCGGTCGAGGCGGAGGTCCAGGAGACGCCGTAGCGGGCCACCGGTAGTGGCCCACCGGACCGGTAGTGGCTCACCAGAAAAGCTACCGCTCAGTAATTAGATGTTGTACGTTGCTGCCATGGCAACGGCAGCATCACTTCCCGCATCGGTGCCCGCGCGCATCGGCGACAGCGAGTTCGACCGCGACACGGCGGTCACCCGCCGGGAGCCCGGCGTCTACGACACGGAGCTCTCCGCGGGCTGGACGATCATCAGCGCCGTCAACGGCGGCTATCTCCTCGCCGTCGTCGGCCGCGCGCTCGCGGACGCCCTGCCGCACGCCGACCCGTTCACCGTCTCGGCGCACTACCTCACCGCCTCCAGCCCCGGCCCCGCCGTGATCCGCACGGACGTGGTGCGCGCCGGCCGGTCGCTCTCCACCGGCCAGGCCTCGCTCTTCCAGTACGACGAGGAGGGGCGCGAGGTCGAGCGGATCCGTGTCCTCGCCTCGTACGGCGACCTGGACGCGCTCCCCGACGACGTCCGCACGACGGCCGAGCCGCCCGCCATCCCGCCGCTCGACCAGTGCTTCGGCGCGCAGGACGCGCCCGACCACCGCCCGGTGCCCGGCAGCTCGGCCATCGCCGACCGCCTCTTCCTCAAGCTCGACCCCGCCACGCTCGGCTGGGCGCTCGGGCAGCCGTCCGGCAAGGGGGAGATGCGGGCCTGGTTCGGGCTCGCGGACGGCCGCGACGCGGACCCGCTCTCGCTGCTGCTCGCCGTCGACGCGCTGCCGCCGACCGCCTTCGAGATGGGCCTCACCGGCTGGGTCCCGACCGTCGAGCTGACGGTCCACGTCCGCCACCGCCCGGCCCCGGGCCCGCTGCGCGTCTCGATCACCACGCGGAACCTCGCGGGCGGCTTCCTGGAGGAGGACGCCGAGGTCTGGGACAGCGAGGACCGCCTGGTGGCACAGTCGCGCCAGCTCGCGCGGGCGCGGCTCGGCTAGCCTCCGGACAGGAACCGCGTCAGCTCGCCGGTGAGCTCGGCGGGCGCGTCCTCCTGGACGAGGTGCCCCGCGCCCTCGATCAGACGCAGCTCGGCGCCGGGGACGAGCCGCGCGAGCTCCTCGCCCTTGGCGGCGGGGATCCAGGTGTCCCGGGCGCCCCAGCAGATCAGCACGGGCAGCCGCAGCTCGCCGTACCGGCCCTGGATCTCGTCGGTGTAGCGCTGGTCGTTCTGCTCCATCTGCCGGTAGAAGGCGGCCTGCCCCTCGTCCGTGCACCAGGGCTCCACGAGCCGGTCGAGCACGGCGGGACGCAGCCCGCGCCCGCTGGCCGAGCCGACGTACTCGCGGACGAGCGCCCGGTGCAGCCCGAGCGGCAGCTGGGCGAACACGTCGGCGTGCGCGCCGAGGAGCCGGTAGGTGGGGGAGCCCCAGGGGGCGAGCGCCACCGGGTCGACGAGGGCGAGCCGTTCGTAGCGGGCGCCGTGCAGCAGGTGCGCCCGCAGGGCGACGCACCCGCCGAAGTCGTGCGCCACGACGGCGGGCCGGTCCAGGCCCCAGTGGCCGAGGAGTTCGGTGAGGACCCGGCCCTGCGCGGCGAGCGACACGTCCTGCCCGGCCCGCATCTCCGACGCGCCGTACCCGGGCAGGTCCCACACGTACACACGGTGGCCGCCGGCCAGCGCGCGGGCGACGTCGCGCCACACGTACGACGAGAACGGCGTGCCGTGGACGAGGACGACGGGCGGCGCGTCGGCGGGGCCGAGGGTCGCCCAGCGGACGGCGCCGCTGGAGCTGTCGAAGGTCCGGTCGAGCGTCCAGAGGTCGTGGTCCCGCGCAACTGTCATGAGCGTAAGGCTAGTTGCTCCTTACGAGTCGTGCCAGTGCCGGCGGCCGAGACCCACCAGCCGCAGCTGTCTGCGGGCGACGTCCGCCACCTCGGTCTCCGCCGCCGTGCCGGGCCCCGCGTCCAGGAACGCCGACGCGGTCATCACCATGTGGTCGACGTACATTCCGGCCAGCATCAGCAGATCGTCCTCGGTCCACCCCGCCGTCGGCTCCTCCTGGGCGAACTGCTCCGCCACCTCCCTGGCGAACAGGGCCAGTTGGGCGCCGATCGCGTCCCGCACCGCCCGCACGCCGCCGTGCCGCTCGCGGGCGATGAAGCGGACGTGCGCGGGGTGCGTGCGGACATACGCCGCTATCAACTCGACCGTGCCCGCGATGCGCTCCTCACCGTCGCCGGTCGCCGCCAGCATCGCGGTCAGCGTGGTGTGCAGGCTGCCGAGTGCCTCTTCGACCAGGGCCACGCCCAGGTCGGCGGTGTCGCGGAAGTGCCGGTAGAAGGCGGTGGGGGCTACGCCCACGGCGCGGGTGACCTCGCGCAGGCCCAGGCTGCTGAGGCTCTGCTCGTCCAGCAGCTGGAGCGCCGCGTCCAGGAGTGCCTGCCGGGTCTTCTGCTTCTGGGCCTGCCGGACGCCGAGGGTGGTGTGGCCGGGGGTGTGACTCATGCCATGCAGTTAACAACTGTTCTCCGAGTTTTGAAAGCCGGAGACGGAGTACTCTCCAAGTCAGTGAACAACTGTAACCACAAGCGTTCACCGAACGAGAGAGGGATCTCCGTGCTCTTCATCGTCGCCGCCCTGATGCTGCTGGGTGTCGCCATGGGTTCCGTGGCGCACGCCCCGCTCCCGGTCACCCTCGTCGCCGCCGCCGTCATCGGCGTGTGGCTCGCGGTCTTCGCCCTGCGCGAGCGCCACGCGCGGCACCGCTGAGCCCACCTCTCCGTACGACACCTCCACCTGTCAGGAGTCGCACCATGGGAAGCACCGCCACCCGCGCCCGTTCCGAGAGCACGGCCCCGGCCCCCACCGAGGAGCCCCGTCCCGTCGGACGCCGGGACACCGACGGCATGGCCGTCGCCTCCTTCGTCCTCGGCCTGCTCGGACTGCTCGTCCTGAACCTCTTCCTCGGGCCCATCGCGATCGTCCTCGCGAGCATCGCCCTGTGGCGCGGCACCGCCCGCAGGGGCCGCGCGCTGCTCGGACTCGGCCTCGGCGTGGCCGACCTCGTCGTGCTCGCCGCGCTCGTCGCCGCGGACGACACCGTGTCCTGGGGTCTCGCGGGCTGACAGTCGTCCCGGGGTCTCGCAGGCTGATACCGCCGGGGCGGAGGACGGCGCGCGGCTCGTAGAATCGTGCCCACCATGGCCTACCTCGACCACGCAGCGACCACTCCGATGCTCCCGGAGGCGATCGCGGCGATGACCGCGCAGATCGCCGTCACCGGCAACGCCTCCTCGCTGCACGCGGCGGGGCGCCGAGCGCGACGCACCGTCGAGGAGGCCCGCGAGACGCTCGCCGAGTCACTCGGCGCCCGGCCCAGCGAGACCGTCTTCACCTCCGGCGGCACCGAGGCCGACAACCTCGCCGTGAAGGGCCTGTACTGGGCCCGCCGCGACGCGGAACCGGCCCGCACCCGCATTCTGTCCAGCCCTGTCGAGCACCACGCCGTCCTCGACGCCGTGCACTGGCTCGGCGAGCACGAGGGCGCCACCGTCGAGTACCTGCCCGTCGACCGGCACGGCCGCGTGCACCCCGACGCGCTGCGCGAGGCCATCGAGCGCGACCCCGACGACGTCGCCCTGGCCACCGTCATGTGGGCCAACAACGAGATCGGCACCGTCCAGCCGATCCGCGAACTGGCCGACGTCGCCCACGAGTTCGGCATCCCGCTGCACGCCGACGCCGTCCAGGCCTACGGCCAGCTCCCCGTCGACTTCGCCGCGTCCGGCCTCGCCGCGATGACCGTGTCCAGCCACAAGATCGGCGGCCCCTACGGCATCGGCGCGCTGCTGCTCGGCCGCGAGTACAGCCCCGTGCCCGTCCTGCACGGCGGCGGCCAGGAGCGGCATGTGCGCTCCGGGACGCTGGACGTGCCCGCCATCGCCGCGTTCGCCGTCGCGGGCGAGCACGCCGCGGCGGGCCGCGAGCGGTTCGCCGCCGAGATCGGCGCGCTCCGCGACGACCTGGTGGCCGCCGTCCGCGCGCAGGTCCCCGAGGTGATCCTCGGCGGCGACCCGGCCCCCGGCGGCCGGCTCCCCGCCAACGCGCACTTCACCTTCCCCGGCTGCGAGGGCGACTCCCTCCTGCTGCTCCTGGACGCACAGGGCATCGAGTGCTCCACCGGCTCCGCGTGCACGGCGGGCATCGCGCAGCCCAGCCATGTCCTGCTCGCCACCGGCACCGACCCCGACCTGGCCCGCGGGACCCTGCGCTTCTCGCTCGGCCACACCTCCACGAAGGCGGACGTCGACGCGGTGGCGGCGGCGATCGGCCCGGCGGTGGAGCGGGCGCGGACGGCGGGCCTGAGCTAGGCCCTGCCCTCGGCCGGGCTAGGCCTTCTTCTCCGCCTTCGGTCTCTCCGGCCTGTCCCGCTCGGTCCGCACCAGGCGCAGATACCGGTCCCAGTCCCAGTGCGGCCCCGGGTCCGTGTGGTCCGTGCCCGGCACCTCCACGTGGCCCATGATGTGCTCGCGGTCCACCGGGATGTCGTACCGCCGGCAGATCCCGGCGGTGAGCCGCGCCGACGCCGCGTACATCGGCGCGGTGAACGACGACTTCTTGTCGACGAAGCCTTCGTGCTCGATGCCGATGCTGCGTTCGTTGTAGCTCCTGTTGCCCGCGTGGAACGCCACGTCCAGCTCGCGGATCATCTGCGCGATGTGCCCGTCCTTGCGCACCACATAGTGCGCGGCGGCGCCGTGGCCCGGGTCCTTGAAGACCCGCAGCGCCGTCTGGTACCCGCCCTGGACGACGTGGATGACGACGCGGTCGATCTCGTAGTCGTCGGGGCGGTCCGCGCGGCGCCAGTTGTAGTCCGATGCGGCTATCCACTGCGCGCCCGGGGTGTCGACCTCGCCCTCCTTGCGCTTCTTGACCACGCCGGGCAGCCGCCACCACAGCCGACCGAGCTCGTCCCCGGCGAGCACGGCGGTGCCGGCGGCCGCCGCGGCGCCGCCGATCAGCAGGGTGCGCCGGTCGATTCCCCGGCGCCCCGGCTTCTTCTGCTCCGCTTCCCCCATGTGATCGTCAACGCTTACTCGGGGGCGTCCGGTTCCCGTCGCCCCGTACTCTGTTAGGGCTATGACTTTGACCGAGACCCCGCAGACCCCGCAGCGTGCCCAGCGCCCCCTCCGTGTCCTGGCCGCCATGTCCGGCGGTGTGGACTCCGCCGTCGCCGCCGCCCGCGCCGCCGAAGCGGGGCACGACGTGACCGGAGTGCACCTCGCGCTCTCGGCGAATCCGCAGTCGTTCCGCACGGGCGCGCGGGGCTGCTGCACCATCGAGGACTCGCGCGACGCCCGCCGCGCCGCGGACGTCATCGGCATCCCGTTCTACGTGTGGGACCTCGCCGAGCGGTTCCGCGAGGACGTGGTCGAGGACTTCATCGCCGAGTACGAGGCGGGCCGCACCCCGAACCCGTGCCTGCGCTGCAACGAGAAGATCAAGTTCGCCGCGCTCCTCGACAAGGCGCTCGCCCTCGGCTTCGACGCGGTCGTCACCGGGCACTACGCCAAGGTGATCGTCCGCGAGGACGGCACGCGCGAGCTGCACCGGGCCTCGGACATGGCCAAGGACCAGAGCTACGTCCTCGGGGTCCTGGACGACAAGCAGCTCGCCCACGCGATGTTCCCCCTGGGTGACACGGTCACCACCAAGGAAGAGATCCGCGCGGAGGCCGAGGAGCGCGGCCTGGCCGTCGCCAAGAAGCCCGACAGCCACGACATCTGCTTCATCGCCGACGGCGACACCCAGGGCTTCCTCGCCTCCCGCCTCGGCAAGGCCGAGGGCGACATCGTGGACCAGGCCGGCCAGGTCCTCGGCACCCACGAGGGGGCGTACGGCTACACCATCGGCCAGCGCAAGGGCCTGCGCATCGGCACCCCAGCCCCCGACGGCAAGCCGCGCTACGTCCTGGACATCTCCCCGGTGAACAACACCGTGACGGTCGGCCCGGCCGCCGCCCTGGACGTCACGGCCCTGACGGCCATCAAGCCCCGCTGGTGCGGAGCGGCCCCCACCGGCCCCGGCACCTACACGGCACAGCTGCGGGCCCACGGCGACGAGACCCCCGTCACCGCCGAGCTGGTCGAAGGGGAGCTGCGCGTCTCCTTCGACGAGCCCGTACGCGGCGTCGCGCCCGGCCAGGCGATCGTGCTGTACGACGGCACGCGCGTGGTGGGCTCGGCGACGATCGCGACGACGGAGCGGGTGACGGCGGCCGCCTAGGCCCTGGGGCCTGTGGGTCCCTTACGCGACCTGGAGGACGATCTTGCCCTGGGTGCGGCCCTGTTCGCCGCGCGCGTGGGCCTTCGCCGCGTCCTCCAGGGGGACGACCGTGTCGATTTCCACGCGGAGCTTCCCCTCGTCGACCAGGCGAGCGATCTCCAGCAGGCCGTGGCGGTCCGGCTCGACGATCGTCCAGCCCGTGTGCACGCCGAGCTCCGCCGCCCGCGCCGGGTCCGGGAGGCCGCCCGGGTCGGGCAGCGTGACCAGGTGGCCGCCGGGGCGGATGATCTCCAGGGACCGCGCCCCGTACGCGCCGCCCACGCCGTCGAGGACGACGTCCACGTCGCGCACCGCCTCGGTGAAGTCCGCGCGCGCGTAGTCGACGACTTCGTCCGCGCCGAGGCCGCGCAGGAAGGCGTGCTTCTCCTCGCGCGCGGTGCCGATCACGTACGCGCCGTGCGCCTTGGCGATCTGTACGGCGAGGTGCCCCACGCCGCCGGCGGCCGCGTGGATCAGAACCCGCTGTCCGGCGCGCAGCCCGGCCGTCTCGATCAGGCCCTGCCAGGCGGTGAGCGCGGCGAGGGGCAGCGCGGCCGCCTCCACGTGGCCGATGCCCGCGGGCTTGGGCGCGAAGCGCCGGGCGGGCGCCGCGACGAACTCGGCGTAACCGCCCGTCTGTTCGGGGAAGCGGGGCATGCCGAAGACGGCGTCGCCGGGCTGGTAGAGGGTCACTCCGGGGCCCACTTCCTCCACGACGCCCGACACGTCGTAGCCGAGGATCGGGGTGTCGCCCCAGGTGCCGAAGGCGCCCTCGGCGCGGGTCTTCCAGTCGATCGGGTTGACGCCCGCCGCGTGCACCCGGACCAGGATCTCGGTCAGTCCCGGCTCGGGGCGGTCGACCTCCACGGGGACGAGGTTCTCGGGGGCGCCCCAGGCGCGGGGGCTGACAGCACGCATCTTCATGGTCTTCCGCTTTCTTCCTTCTTCAAGAAGGGCTTGCGGGACCCAGCGTGCGGCGGTGCGGCCGCGGACAGTGCTGGCAGTTTGGTCATCATGTGACAGGATTCGGCCATGGAGCTAAACGGCACAAGGGGTGCACATCGCGTGGCCGTCCTCGCCCTGGACGGCGTGTACGCCTTCGAGCTGGGCATTCCGTCCCGGGTCTTCGGCGTCGCCGAGGGCCCCGGGCGCACACCGCTCTACGACGTCGTGGTCTGCACGGTGGACGGCGCCCCGGTGCGCACCGACTCCGGGTTCACGGTGGCGGCCGAGCACGGCCCCGAGGCCCTGGAGCGGGCCGACACCGTGGTGATCACGCCGACCCGCCGCTTCGACCACGGGATGGACGGCGAGGCCCTGCCGGAGCCGGTGGCCGCCGCCCTGCGGCGGATCAGGCCGGGCACCCGCATCGTGTCCTTCTGCAACGCCTCGTACGTCCTCGCCGCCGTCGGCCTCCTCGACGGGCGGCCCGCGACGACGCACTGGCACGTCGCCCGCGACTTCCAGCGCTCCTTCCCGAGGATCAAGGTCGACGCGGACGTGCTCTTCGTGGACGACGGCGACGTGCTCACCGCGGCGGGCGTCGCGGCCGGCATCGACCTCTGCCTCCACCTCGTGCGCCGCGACCACGGCGCCGCCGTCGCCAACCATGTCGCCCGCGTCTGCGTCGTACCGCCCTGGCGCGACGGCGGGCAGGCGCAGTACATCGAGCGGCCCGTCCCGGAGCCCACGCTCGCCACGACGGCCGCCACGCGTGCGTGGGCCCTCGAACGGCTCCAGGAGCCGCTGCCCCTGGGTGAACTCGCCGCCCACGCGCGCATGAGCCTGCGGACCTTCACGCGCCGCTTCCAGGAGGAGACCGGCATGCCCCCCGGCCGCTGGCTGACCGCCCAGCGCATCGAACTCGCCCGGCAGCTCCTGGAGTCCAGCGACCTGCCCGTGGACGTGGTGGCCCACCGGTCCGGGTTCGGCACCGGCAACTCCCTGCGCCAGCACATGCGTTCCGTGCTCGGTGTCTCGCCGGCCGCCTACCGGCGGACGTTCACGGCTGCTTCGTGACCTCCGCCTCGTAGAAGCAGAAGTGGTCTTTGATCTGCGCCACGGCCTCCTTCGGCTCTCGGTACGCCCACACCGTGTCCGGCGCGCCCGGCAGCGACCAGTAGGCGGCCGTGCCCTTGAACGGGCAGTACGTGGTGGTCTCCGACGGGGTCAGCAGGTCCGTGCGCACGTCCTCCGGAGGGAGGTAGTGGCGCACGGGGCAGCCCGTCTCGCGCAGCAGCAGGGGGCGGCTGCTCTCCGCCACGACCTGCCCGTCACGCACCACGCGCACGTGGTCCGTGCCCTGCTCGACGGTGATCCGGTGTCCGTTGGTCACGACGTGCCTCCTCGAGGGATGCTCTGCGGATGCCTTCAGGGACGGAACGTACCGTGGGCGCATGAACATCTGCGTCTTCCTCTCCGCCGCCGACCTCGACGACCGCTACACCCGCCCGGCCCGCGCCTTCGCCGAACTGCTCGGCAAGGGCGGCCACACGCTGGTGTGGGGCGGCTCCGAGAGCGGCCTGATGAAGGTCGTGGCGGACGGCGTGCACGAGGCGGGCGGGCGGCTCGTCGGCGTCTCCGTCGACTTCCTCGCGGCCAAGGCCCGGCAGGTCGTCGAGCCCCACGAGATGGTCATCGCGCGCGACCTCGCCGAGCGCAAGGCGCTCCTCCTGGAGAAGGCCGACGCGATCGTGATCATGGTGGGCGGCACCGGCACGCTCGACGAGGCCACCGAGATCCTGGAGCTGAAGAAGCACGGCAAGCACACCAAGCCGGTGGTGCTGCTGAACTCCGCCGGGTTCTACGACGGCCTCAAGGAGCAGTTCCGCCGCATGGAGGACGAGGGCTTCCTGCCCCTCCCGCTGACCGACCTCGTCTTCTTCGCGGAGGAGCCCGTCGGTGCCCTGGCCTACCTGGAGGAATCCTTCGGCACCCAGTGATGCGAGCATGGCGGGTATGGCTACACATGTGATCACCGGGGCGGGCTCCGGCATCGGCGCGGCCGTCGCCCGCCGCCTCCACGCACGCGGCGACGACCTCGTCCTGCACGCACGCGACGCGGGCCGCGCCAAGGAGCTCGCCGCCGAGTTTCCCGGCGCGAGCACGCTCGTCGGAGACCTCTCCGACCCCGACAAGCTGTCCTGGGCCTTCGGCCACCAGTCGCTGCCCTCCCGTGTCGACTCCCTGCTGCACATCGCGGGCGTCGTCGACCTCGGCCCGGTCGGCGAGCTCACTCCCAAGACGTGGCGCCACCAGCTCAACGTCAACCTCATCGCCCCCGCCGAATTGACCCGCCACTTCCTGCCCCAGCTCCGGCTCGCCCAGGGACACGTGGTCTTCGTCAACTCGGGCGCCGGGCTCAACGCCCACGCCGACTGGTCCGCGTACGCGGCGTCCAAGCACGGCCTGAAGGCCCTCGCGGACTCCCTGCGCCAGGAGGAGCACGGCAACGGCGTCCGGGTCACCTCCGTCTACCCCGGCCGCACGGCGAGCGCCATGCAGGTCAAGGTCCACCAGCAGGAGGGCAAGGAGTACGACCCGTCGCGCTTCATCGACCCCGAGTCGGTCGCCACGACGATCCTCATGGCCCTGGACCTGCCGCGCGACGCGGAGGTCAACGACCTGACGGTGCGGCCGGGACGATGAGCGACACCTTCACCTGGGGCCCCGCCACCGGCATCGGATCAATGCCCGGCGGGGACGCCCGCGAGGCGGCGAAGACCGTCACCGGCAGCTTCGAGGGCCCCGAACAGGGCATCCCGTACCTTCCCGAGCTGCCCGCGCGCGGCCCCGGCGCCGACATGATCGGCCGCACCGCCGGGCTCCTCGTCGACCTGTACGCGCGCGTGGAGCCCAGCGGCTGGCGCGTCGGCGACCGCCCCGGCCGGGACACCCGCCGCGCCAGGGCCTGGCTCGGCGAGGACCTCGACGCCCTGGAGGAGTTCACCCAGGGGTACCAGGGCCCGCTGAAGGTCCAGGCCGTCGGCCCGTGGACGCTCGCCGCCGCCCTGGAGCTCAGGAACGGCGAGGCCGCGCTCTCCGACCCCGGCGCCTGCCGCGACCTCGCCGGATCCCTCGCCGAAGGCCTGCGCGGGCACCTCGCGGACGTGCGCCGCAGGGTGCCCGGCGCACAGGTCGTCCTCCAGCTCGACGAGCCCTCGCTCATCGCCGTGCTGCGCGGGCAGGTCAAGACCGCCAGCGAGTACCGCACGCACCGCGCCGTGGACCGGCAGGTCGTCGAGAGCACGCTGCGGGACGTCCTCGCCGTCCGGGGCGAAGGCGCCGCGGTCGTCCACTCCTGCGCGCCCGACGTGCCCTTCGCGCTGCTCCGCCGCGCCGGGGCCGACGCGATCTCGTTCGATTTCTCCTTGCTCACCGAGCGTGACGACGAGGCGATCGGCGAGGCGGTCGAGGGCGGCACGAAGCTCTTCGCCGGTGTCGTGCCGGGCGTGGACGGCCGATTGTCGGACCCTGCCGGTAGCGTCATGGGTGTCAGGACGTTCTGGCGCAGGCTGGGGCTGAATCCGGGATCGCTCGCGGAGTCGGTCGTGGTCACTCCGTCGTGCGGACTCGCGGGTGCGTCTCCCGCGTACGCACGCGAGGTGCTCGCCCACTGCGCCAGAGCGGCGCGATCGCTCGCGGACAACCCTGAGTAATTGGGTATGACGTAACGGGAGGACGAAACGGTGGCTGTCGAACAGCAAGGCTCTGTGCCCGCCGAGGCACGGGATCAGCATGCCCAGCTGGCCGAGCAGATCGAGGAGCACCGCTTCCGGTATTACGTGAAGGACCAACCGGTCATCAGCGATGCCGAGTTCGACAAGCTCCTGCGCTCCCTCGAAGCACTGGAGGAGGAGCATCCCGAGCTGCGCACGCCGGACTCGCCCACCCAGAAGGTCTCCGGTTCGTACGAGACGGAGTTCACCGCCGTAGAGCACCGCGAGCGCATGCTCTCCCTGGACAACGCCTTCGACGACGAGGAGCTGGCCGCCTGGGCCGACCGCGTCGCCAAGGAGGTCGGCTCCCCGGACCACCACTTCCTGTGCGAGCTGAAGGTCGACGGCCTCGCGGTCAACCTCACGTACGAGGACGGCAGGCTGACCCGCGCCGCCACCCGGGGCGACGGCCGCACCGGCGAGGACATCACGCCGAACGTCCGCACGATCGCCGACATCCCCCAGCGCCTCAAGGGTGACCGCGTCCCCGCCCTGGTGGAGATCCGCGGCGAGGTCTTCTTCCCCATGGAGAAGTTCGAGGAGCTCAACGCCCGTCTGGTGGAGGCCGGCGACAAGCCCTTCGCCAACCCGCGCAACGCCGCGGCGGGTTCGCTGCGCCAGAAGGACCCGCGCGTCACCGCCACCCGCCCGCTGCACATGGTGGTGCACGGCATCGGCGCGCGTGAGGGCTTCGACATCGACTGCCTCAGCCACGCCTATGACCTGCTCAAGGAGTGGGGCCTGCCGACCGCCAAGCACAACAAGGTCGTGGACGGCCTCGACGGCGTCCGCGACTTCATCGCGTACTTCGGAGAGCACCGGCACTCCGTGGAGCACGAGATCGACGGCGTCGTCGTCAAGCTCGACGAGATCCCGCTCCAGGGCCGCCTCGGCTCCACCTCGCGCGCCCCCCGCTGGGCCATCGCCTGGAAGTACGCGCCGGAGGAGGTCAACACCAAGCTGATCAACATCCGCGTCGGCGTCGGCCGCACCGGCCGCGTCACGCCGTACGCCCAGGTGGAGCCCGTCACCGTCGCGGGCTCCGAGGTCGAGTTCGCGACCCTGCACAACCAGGAAGTGGTGAAGAAGAAGGGCGTCCTCATCGGCGACACCGTCGTGATCCGCAAGGCGGGCGATGTCATCCCGGAGATCCTCGGCCCCGTCGTGGACCTGCGGGACGGCAGCGAGCGGGAGTTCGTGATGCCCGCCGAGTGCCCCGAGTGCGGCACGGCGCTGCGGCCCATGAAGGAGGGCGACATCGACCTCCGCTGTCCCAACGCCCAGTCGTGCCCCGCCCAGTTGCGGGAGCGCCTGTTCTACCTGGCGGGCCGCAAGAGCCTCGACATCGAGAACTTCGGGTACGTCGCGGCGGCCGCCCTCACCAGGCCCCTGGAGCCCGCCGAGCCCCCGATCCTCGACGAGGGCGACATCTTCGACCTGAAGGTCGAGGAGCTCCTTCCCATCAAGTCGTACGTTCTCGACCAGGACTCCGGCCTGCCCAAGCGCGACCCCAAGACCGGCGAGGAGAAGGTCGTCACCTTCTTCGCCAACCAGAAGGGCGAGGCGAAGAAGAACACCCTCGCCATGCTGGAGAACATCGCGGCGGCCAAGGAGCGCCCGCTCGCCCGCGTCCTCACCGGCCTCTCGATCCGGCACGTCGGCCCGGTGGCCGCGGAGGCGCTGGCCCGCGAGTTCCGCTCCATCGACCGCATCGAACAGGCCACCGAGGAGGAGCTCGCCACGACGGAGGGCGTCGGTCCGATCATCGCCGCCTCCCTCAAGCAGTGGTTCGCCGAGGAGTGGCACCGGGAGATCCTGCGCAAGTGGCGGGCCGCCGGCGTGCGCATGGAGGAGGAGTCGGGCGGCGAGGACGAGGGGCCGCGCCCGCTCGCGGGCCTCACCGTGGTCGTCACCGGCACCCTCGAACACCACACCCGGGATGGCGCGAAAGAGGCGTTGCAGAGCCGGGGCGCCAAGGTGACCGGTTCCGTTTCGAAGAAGACCTCCTTCGTCGTCGTCGGCGACAACCCCGGCTCGAAGTACGACAAGGCCATGCAGGTGAAGGTTCCGGTTCTCAACGAGGAAGGCTTCGCTGTGCTGCTCGAACAAGGACCGGACGCGGCGCGGGAAGTCGCGCTTCCGACCGAGGAGTAGCGGTTGAAGGCCACCCGTTCGGCGCATACCAGAGGCATACGGGTGGCCGGGTCGCATTCGGGCAACCGTAGCCGACCGCTGCCCGTGGAAGCCTTCTGCGGCCTACTGTTGAGGTGTGCGCCTGCCGTGCCCCGCTGCGAACGGGGTATCACCTGCTCATCAAGAGCCTGGAAGGGGGCATCCCCTGCGCGGCAAGGGTTCGGGAGACCTGCGTCTCCCTGCTCCTGCGGAGCATGGGGACGGTTTTACGGACGCGGTCGACTCCTGGGCCGAGTCCGCGTGGCGTGGGCACCGCCGGCTGTGAGAGGGACGGGAATGGAACCGACCGAGAGCGCCGCCCCGGACTCACGGCTGCGCGCGCGCCTGTGGCGCGCGCCGGGAGCCTGGCTGCGGGGCCGCCGGGCCGTGCCGGCCACCGACCAGGGAGCCGCGGTCGGTGCGGCCGCCCGCTCCGGATCCGCGGCGCTGAGCACCGCGGTGGAACCACGCGAACGGGCCTGGACCGCCGCACCGGACCGCACCGACACCTCCGTCACCTGCACGGCCGACCCGGCCGCGCAGGACTCCCGCGGGCCCTGGCCCCTGCTGCCCGTCCTGGTCGTCGCCGCGGCCGCCGTGTTCCTCGGGGCCGGCTTCTTCCAGGCCGTCACCGGCAGGCACGCGCTGTTCCCCACCGGCGCGGCCGGCTGGTCCCTCGCCGTCCTCACCGGCCTCATCGTCGCCCACCTCGTCGCCCTCGGCCGCGACCGCTGGTGGGGCGGCACCGGCTCCGGCGGCGCGCTCACCGTCGCCGTCCTCCTGCTCTACGGCTGGGTGCCCGCCGGCATGGTCAGCCTCACCGTCGTCGTCCTGGTCGGCGTCGCCCGCAGACACCGCTGGCGGCAGGGCCTGCTGCACGGCGCGGTCGACACCCTCGGCATCGGCGCGGGCGCGCTCGCCCTGGCCGCCTTCGGCACGGCGCCGAGCGCCGAAGCCCCCTGGCTGCCCGACACCTGGGACCTGTACACCGCCCCCCAGGTGGCCCTGGTCGCCGTCGCGTACCTCGTCGTCACCCGCGTCCTGCTCTGGTACGTCCACGCGCCCCGCACCGGCGCCCTGCCCACCGTCACCCGCACCGCCCTCGTCAGGCAGGGCCTCCTCAGCGTCGCGCTCCTCGGCATCGCCCCGCTGATCTGCGTGGTGGCGGTCTCCCTGCCCATCCTGCTGCCGCTCTTCGCCATCCCGCTGGTCGCGCTCGACTCCACCCTCTGGATCGCCCGCGCCCGCGCGGAGGAGCAGCTGCGCGACCCGCTCACCGGACTGCCCAACCGGCAGTGGCTGCTCGAACGGACCTGGACGGCCCTCGACGACGCCGAGCGGCTCGGCGCCCGATCCGCGTTAATGCTCATCGACATGGACCGCTTCCGGTCGGTCAACGACACCCTCGGCCACCTCGCCGGCGACCGGCTGCTGCTTCAGATAGCGGACCGGCTGCGGCTCGCGCTGCCGCGCGGCGCGGAGGCCGCACGGCTCGGCGGCGACGAGTTCGCCGTCCTGCTGCCGGTCGCCGACTCCACGACCTCGGCCACGCGCGTGGCGCGCCAGCTGGTCGCCGCGCTCGGCTCACCGCTCGACCTGGACGGCCTGACCCTCGTCCTGGAGGCCAGCGCGGGCCTCGCCGTCTTCCCCGACCACGCGCTCGACGCGGAGGGCCTCCTGCGCCGGGCCGACGTCGCGATGTACCAGGCGAAGCGCGACCGCACCGGCGTCGAGGTGTACGAGTCCAAGCGCGACTCCAACACCCCCGACCGGCTCGGCCTGTTGGGCGACCTGCGCCGCGCGCTCGACGCCGGCGACGTCGAACTGCACTACCAGCCCAAGGTCCGCTTCGACGGCAAGGTCGCGGGCCTGGAGGCGCTGGTCCGCTGGGTGCACCCCGAGCGCGGCCGGGTGCCGCCCGACGAGTTCATCGCCATCGCCGAGTCGTCCGGCCTCATGCCGCACCTGACGGAGTACGTCCTGGAGACGGCGCTCGGCCAGGTCGCGCAGTGGCAGGCGATGGGACTCAAGGTCCCCGTCGCGGTGAACGTGTCACCGCGCGACGTCCACACCCCCGGCTTCGCGGGCGCGGTCGCGGCGCGCCTCGCCCGGCACGGGGTCCCGCCGGGGGCGCTCCAGCTGGAGATAACCGAGCACGTCCTCCTGGAGGACCCGCAGCGCGCCGCGGACACGCTGGCCGGGCTCACCGGCCACGGGGTCAAGATGTCCCTCGACGACTTCGGCACGGGGTACTCCTCCCTGGTCCACCTGCGCCGCCTCCCGGTCAGCGAACTGAAGATCGACCGCTCCTTCGTGGCCCGCCTCGCCATCGACGACGAGGACGCCTCGATCGTCCGCTGCACGGTCGACCTCGCCCACTCGCTCGGCCTGCTCGTCGTCGCGGAGGGCGTCGAGGACGACGAGACGTGGGAGCGGCTGCGGGACCTCGGGTGCGACGCGGTGCAGGGCTGGCTCGTCGCCGCGGCGATGCCCGCCGAGGAGGCGACGGCGTGGCTCCGCGCGCGCGGCTCCCGCGGCTGGCGCCGCCCGGCGGACGTCGCCGCGGAGGCCGCCTCCGCGGCGGAACAGTCCTCGGGCCGGGTGGTCCAGTAGCCGCCGCCGGGCGGCGGGGAGTAAACCGTTTAACGGGCACCCCGGAGCGACCCATAGGATTGGGGCCACAACCCGCACACTCACCCCTGAGGATCGCCGCATGCCTGGCATCACGCGCGAGGAGGTCGCCCACCTCGCCCGCCTTGCACGTCTGGAGCTGAAGGCCGAGGAGCTCGACCACTTCGCCGGACAGCTCGACGACATCATCGGCGCGGTCGCCCGCGTCTCGGAGGTCGCCGACCAAGACGTACCGCCGACCTCGCACCCGCTGCCGCTGACGAACGTCATGCGCGCGGACGAGGTCCGTCCGTCGCTCACCACCGAGCAGGCGCTCTCCGGCGCCCCGGCCCAGGAGCAGCAGCGTTTCAAGGTGCCGCAGATCCTGGGGGAGGACTGAAGACCATGACGGACATCATCAAGCTCACCGCCGCCGAGATCGCGTCGAGGATCGCCTCCGGCGAGCTCACCGCGGTCGAGGTCACCGAGGCCCACCTGGCCCGCATCGAGGCCGTCGACGAGAAGGTCAACGCCTTCCTGCACGTCGACCGCGAGGGCGCCCTCGCGCAGGCCCGCGCCGTCGACGAGAAGCGCGCGCGGGGGGAGAAGCTCGGCCCCCTGGCCGGCGTCCCGATCGCGCTGAAGGACATCTTCACCACCGAGGGCGTGCCGACCACGGTGGGCTCGAAGATCCTCGAAGGCTGGATCCCGCCGTACGACGCGACCGTCACCAAGCGCCTCAAGGCCGCCGACGTCGTCATCCTCGGCAAGACCAACATGGACGAGTTCGCCATGGGGTCCTCCACCGAGAACAGCGCGTACGGCCCCACCGGCAACCCCTGGGACCTCACCCGCATCCCGGGCGGCTCCGGCGGCGGCTCCTCCGCGGCCCTCGCCGCGTACGAGAGCCCCCTCGCCATGGGCACCGACACCGGCGGCTCGATCCGCCAGCCCGCGGCCGTCACCGGCACGGTCGGCGTCAAGCCGACGTACGGCGGCGTCTCGCGCTACGGCATGGTCGCCTTCAGCTCCAGCCTCGACCAGGGCGGCCCCTGTGCCCGCACCGTCCTCGACGCCGCGCTGCTGCACGAGGTCATCGCCGGTCACGACGAGCTCGACTCGACGTCCATCGACGCCCCGGTCCCGCCGGTCGTCGAGGCCGCGCGCAACGGCTCCGTCCAGGGCATGCGGGTCGGCGTCGTCAAGCAGTTCCGCGGCGAGGGCTACCAGGCCGGTGTCGTCCAGCGCTTCGACGAGTCCGTGGAGCTCCTCAAGGAGCTCGGCGCCGAGATCGTCGAGCTGGACTGCCCGACGTTCGACCTGGCGCTCTCCGCGTACTACCTGATCGCGCCCTCGGAGTGCTCCTCGAACCTCGCCCGCTTCGACGCCATGCGCTACGGCCTGCGCGTCGGCGACGACGGCACGAAGTCCGCCGAGGACGTCACCGCGCTGACCCGTGAGGCCGGCTTCGGCGACGAGGTCAAGCGCCGCATCATCCTCGGTACGTACGCGCTCAGCTCCGGCTACTACGACGCGTACTACGGCAGCGCCCAGAAGGTCCGCACGCTCATCACCCGCGAGTTCGAGGCGGCCTTCGAGCAGGTCGACGTGATCGTCTCGCCGACGACGCCGACCACCGCGTTCCCGATCGGCGAGCGCGCCGACGACCCGATGGCGATGTACCTCGCGGACCTGTGCACCATCCCGACCAACCTGGCGGGCAACGCCGCCATGTCACTGCCCTGCGGTCTCGCGCCGGAGGACGACCTGCCCGTCGGACTGCAGATCATCGCCCCCGCCATGAAGGACGACCGGCTGTACAAGGTCGGTGCTGCCGTCGAGGCCGCCTTCGTGGAAAAGTGGGGGCACCCGCTGCTTGAGGAGGCACCGTCGCTGTGAGTGCACTGAACAAGGCCAAGGGCTTCAAGAAGTCCAAGACCGGCACGTACCTGTCGATCGGCACCACCGCCTTCGGCGCGGTGAGCGTGATCAAGCAGGCCAAGAAGGCCCGCCTCGACCACGACACGCTCCGCCTCGTGGACGCCGTCGTCTCCGCTGCCGCCATCGCCACCGGCGTCGCCCTGCTCGTGCGCGAGCTGAAGCGCCTCGGCGACGACGACGTCCTGCTGGGCTGAGAGGGAAAGTTTCACCGTGACTGTCACGACTGACCTGGTGTCGTACGAGGAAGCCCTCGCGACGTACGACCCCGTCATGGGCCTTGAGGTCCATGTCGAGCTCGGCACCAGGACCAAGATGTTCTGCGGCTGCTCGACCGCGCTCAAGCAGGACGCGAACAGCCAGACCTGCCCCACCTGCCTCGGCCTGCCCGGCGCCCTGCCGGTCGTCAACGAGGTCGGCGTCGAGTCCGCGATCAAGATCGGCCTCGCGCTGAACTGCGAGATCGCCGAGTGGTGCCGCTTCGCCCGGAAGAACTACTTCTATCCGGACATGCCGAAGAACTTCCAGACCTCGCAGTACGACGAGCCGATCGCCTTCAACGGCTATCTGGACGTCCAGCTGGAGGACGGCGAGATCTTCCGCGTGGAGATCGAGCGCGCCCACATGGAGGAGGACACCGGCAAGTCCACGCACGTCGGTGGCGCGACGGGCCGTATCCACGGCGCCTCGCACTCCCTCCTGGACTACAACCGCGCCGGCATCCCGCTCATCGAGATCGTCACCAAGCCGATCGAGGGCGCGGGCGAGCGTGCCCCCGAGGTCGCCAAGGCGTACGTCGCCGAGCTGCGCGAGCTCATCAAGGCGCTCGGCGTCTCCGAGGCCCGGATGGACAAGGGGCAGATGCGCTGCGACGTGAACCTCTCGCTGCGCCCCAAGGGGCAGCAGGAGTTCGGCACCCGCAGCGAGACGAAGAACGTCAACTCGCTGCGGTCCGTGGAGCGCGCGGCACGCTTCGAGATCCAGCGCCACGCGGCGGTCCTGAGCTCCGGCGGCACCATCGTGCAGGAGACCCGGCACTTCCACGAGGACGACGGCTCCACCACCTCCGGGCGCATCAAGGACAACGCCGAGGACTACCGGTACTTCCCGGAGCCCGACCTCGTCCCCGTCGCCCCGTCCCGCGAGTGGGTCGAGAAGCTGCGGGCGGGCCTGCCCGAGATGCCGCGCGTGCGCCGCAACCGCCTCCGCGAGGAGTGGGGCATCACCGAGCACGACATGCAGTCGATCCTCAACGCGGGCGCGGTCGAGCCGATCGTCGCCACCGTCGAGGCGGGCGCCGACGCGGCGTCGGCCCGCAAGTGGTGGATGGGCGAACTGGCCCGCAACGCCAACGAGTCGGGTGTCGCCCTTGAGGAGCTCCCCATCACCCCGGCGGACGTCGCCCGGGTGACCGAGCTCGTCGCCTCCGGTGACCTGAACGACAAGCTGGCCCGTCAGGTCATCGAGGGCGTCCTGAAGGGCGAGGGCACCCCGGACGAGGTCGTGGAGAAGCGCGGCCTGAAGGTCGTCTCGGACGAGGGCGCGCTGACGGCCGCCGTCGACGAGGCCATCGCAGGCAACCCCGGCGTCGCGGACAAGATCCGTGGCGGCAAGGTCGCGGCCGCCGGCGCGCTGGTCGGCGCGGTCATGAAGGCCACCCGCGGCCAGGCCGACGCGGCCCGCGTCAAGGAGCTCATCCTGGAGAAGCTGGGCGTCAGCGAGGGCTGACGGTCTCTTTCCCGCCACGAAGAGGGCGGCGCACCCGAAAGGGAGCGCCGCCCTCTGGCGTACGCGTGGTGAACTCTCGGACGTTCACTCCGACTTCGTCCCGCAGCCTTCACAAGGAAACCGGACGTCACTAGCGTCCCCGCCGAACAGGTCAATGGATCAGCAGAGAACCATTGGATGTTGGCCAGGACAACTGGGAGGTCGCACGTGACTCCGGAGATTTCGCGCAGACGCCTGATGGCGATCGGCGGCGGCGCGCTCGGCGCCGCCACCGTCGGCTCCTTCCTGCCGCCTTCGTTGCAGGAGGCGCTCGCGCAGGAGCCGCCGAGGGACGGCGGTCTCGACAAGATCGAGCACGTGGTGATCCTCATGCAGGAGAACCGGTCCTTCGACCACTACTTCGGGTCCCTGCGCGGCGTCCGCGGCTTCGGCGACCGCAACGCCATCCGGCTGCCCAGCGGCAAGACGGTGTTCGAGCAGCCCGGCGCCCTGCGCACGATCCTGCCCTTCCCCGTCCGCGAGGCCGCCGAGGCGCAGAAGAAGGACCTCCAGTACATCGGCGACCTGGACCACTCCTGGAGCGGCGGCGCCAAGGCCTGGCACGACGGCTGGATGGACGGCTGGATCACCGCCAAGACGGCGGCCACGATGGCGTACTACACGCGCGAGGACATCCCGCTGCACTACGAACTCGCCGACACCTTCACCATCTGCGACGCCTACCACTCGTCCATCCACACCTCCACCAGCCCCAACCGCAACCACCTGTGGAGCGGCAAGACGGGCTACGAGGCGAACGGCAAGCGGGCCGTCGGCAACGACGCCTACGCCGAGGGGACACACCCCGGCTACGGCTGGGGGACGTACGCCGAGCGCCTGGAGAAGGCCGGCGTGAGCTGGCGGACATACACCGAGTGGGAGAACTTCACCGACAACCAGATCGAGTTCTTCACCACCTTCAAGGCCATCGCCCGCAAGGCCCTGACCGCGGCGGGCACCGGCCTGACCTACTTGGAGGCCTTCTACGCCAAGGTGCGCGACACCAAGGACGAGACGGAGCGCGCGAAGCTGCTCGCCGCCCTGGACAAGGGGGTCGCGACCCTCACCAGGAGCGAGCGGTCGCTGTTCGAGCGCGGTCTGCGGCGGGTGCCGACCGGCAAGCTCGCCGAGGAGTTCGCGAAGGACGTCGCGGGCGGCAGGCTCGCGAAAGTCACCTATCTGGTGCCTTCCGCGGTCGACTCCGAGCACCCCAGCGTCTCCTCGCCGATCCACAGCGCGACCATCGTCTACAAGGTGCTCGACGCCCTCGCCTCCCACCCGGATGTCTGGCGCCGCACCGCCGTCTTCATCAACTACGACGAGAACGACGGCTTCTTCGACCACGTCCCGCCGCCCGTGCCCGGCGGCGACTCCGCCGAGGAGAAGGAAGAGCGCTGGGACGGCAAGCCGACCGGTCTCGGCGCGCGCGTGCCGATGCTGGTCATCTCACCGTGGACCGTCGGCGGCTACGTCTGCTCCGAGGTCTTCGACCACACCTCCGTCGTGCGCTTCCTGGAGAAGTGGACCGGGGTGCGCGAGCCCAACATCAGCGCCTGGCGCCGCAAGGTCACCGGCGACCTCACCGGCGCCTTCGACTTCCGGCGCGGCCACCGCAGGCCCGAGATCGACCGGCCCGGCGCCATCCCGCCGTTCAGCGGCCGCTGGACCCCGCAGCCGCCCCAGCAGCAGTCGATGCCGGTCCAGGAGCCCGGCACCCGCCGCGCCCGCCCGCTGCCCTACCAGCCCGACGCCGACGTGACGCCCGGCGAGGACGGCACGCTCACGGTGCGGCTGCGCAACGGCGGCAGCTCCAGCGCGCACTTCGCGCTCTACCCGTACGCCGGTGAGGCCACGGTCCCGCTCCATCAGGACGTCGTGCGCAAGGGCTCCTGGACCGTGCCGGTGCCCAGGGACGCGTACGCCTTCACCGTCACCGGGCCGAACGGCTTCCGCCGCGAGTTCGCGGGGGCCAAGGGGGACAAGGACGGCGGCGCGCGGCTCGCCTCGGCGATCACCCGCCGCGAGATACACCTCACCCTGGCCAACCGCGGCCGCCACGACCTGGTCTTCACGGTCAAGCCCCTCGGCTATGTGGACGAGGACGACATCAGGCGCCGCACACGGACCGTCCGGGTCAAGGCGCGCAGCAGCCGCACCGTCGCCTGGCACACCGCCGGCGAGCACGGCTGGTACGACGTCGAGGTGACCACCGACCGCGACCCCGCCTTCCGCCGCCGTCTCATGGGCCACATCGAGAACGGGCGCGTGAGCGTCTCGGGCTGACCCCCGGCACACCGGGTGCGCGGAGATACCCGCGGTACCTCCGCGCACACCGTGTGCTCTTGTGAGTAAGGCCACGAAACGGACCAACGATCACCAAGGGCTGTCAAAGTGACTGTGGCGCTCATGTCGCCACTCATGCGTTCTTTGCGGGTCGCGGGCCGTCCAGTTGCTTGACTGTTGCTCCCGATGAAGATCCACGAACCATCCAGGGAGCCAGTCCGTGGCAGCACTCGCCCGGTGGTGCGTCAGGCACCGACTCGTCGTCGTCCTGTTGTGGCTTCTCGCTCTCGGCGGCGCCGCCTCGGCCGCCGCGGTCGCGGGATCCGCGTATTCGAACGACTACGAGGTGCCGGGCACCGAGTCCGGCCGGGCGACCCAGCTCCTGAACGAGAACTTCCACGGCCTCGGCGGCGACAGCGACACCGTCGTCTGGCACACCGGACCCGGCACCTCCGTGCGCGCCGCCGATGTCGAGCAGACGATGTCCGACGCCCTCGACAAGATCGCCGAACTGCCCGCCGTGGCCTCCGTGACGGGCCCCTACGAGGGCGGGGGAGACGGGCAGGGCGCGAGCGCGGGCCGGGTCAGCGCGGACGGCCGCACCGCGTACGCCACCGTCACCTTCCGCGAGCAGGCCGACGACATGGACAAGGCCGACGCGCAGGCCGTCGTCGACACCGCGAAGGCCGCCGCGTCCGACCGCCTCCAAGTGGAGCTCGGCGGCACCGCCATCGGCCTCACCGAGTCCAAGAGCGCCCAGGTCGCCGAGGTCGTCGGGGTGGCCGTCGCCGCCGTCGTGCTCTTCGTCGCCTTCGGCTCGCTCGCCGCGGCCGCCCTGCCCATAGCCACCGCACTGGTCTCCGTCGGCACCGCGTACGCGGGCATCGTGCTGCTCGGCCACGTGATGACCGTCGCGGACTTCGCGCCGATGCTCGGCACCCTGATCGGGCTCGGCGTCGGCATCGACTACGCCCTCTTCATCGTCACCAGACACCGCAAGGGCCTCAAGCGCGGCCTTCCCGTGGCCGTCGCCGCCGAACGCGCGGTCGCCACCACCGGACGCGCCGTCGTCTTCGCGGGCGCCACCGTCTGCATCGCCCTGCTCGGCATGCTCATCCTGCGGCTCGGCTTCCTCAACGGCGTCGCCATCGCCGCGTCGCTGACCGTCGTCCTCACCGTCGCCGCCTCGGTGACCCTGCTGCCCGCGCTCCTCACCTGGATCGGCCCGCGCGCCCTCAGCCGCCGCGAGCGCCGCCGGATGGCCGAGCACGGCCCCGAACCGGAGCTGCCGACCGGGCTCGCCGCCCGCTGGGCCGCCTTCGTGGAGCGCCACCCCCGGCTGCTCGGCGCCGTCGCGGTCCTCGTCATGGCCGTGCTCGCGCTGCCCGCCCTCGGCCTGCACCTGGGCACGTCCGACCAGGGCAACAACCCGGCGAAGGCCACCACCCGGCAGGCGTACGACCTCCTCGCCGACGGTTTCGGGCCCGGCGTGAACGGCCCCCTGACCCTCGTGAGCGAGGTCTACGGAGCAGGCGACCGGGTGGCCTTCGACGACCTCGCCACGGCGCTGAGGTCGACCGAGGGCGTCGCCTCCGTGTCCCCGGCGACGTACGGGGACAACGGCCGCGCCGCCTTCCTCACCGTCGTCCCCGACTCCGCACCCCAGTCCGAGAGGACCAGCGCACTCGTCGACCGGCTGCGCGACGACGTCCTCCCCGAGTCGCAGGCGGAGAGCTCCCTGGAGGTGTCCGTCGGCGGCGTCACCGCGAGCTACGACGACTTCGCGGAGGTCATCGTCGGCAAGCTGCCGCTCTTCGTGGGCGTCGTCATCGGGCTCGGCTGCGTGCTGCTCCTGCTGGCCTTCCGGTCCATCGGGATCCCGCTCAAGGCCGCCGCGATGAACGTGGCCGCGGTCGCCTCCGCGTTCGGCGTCGTCGTCGCGATCTTCCAGTGGGGCTGGGGGAGCGAGCTGCTCGGGCTCGGCAGGGCCGGGCCGATCGAGCCCTTCCTGCCGGTGATCATGGTGTCCGTCCTCTTCGGGCTCTCCATGGACTACCAGGTCTTCCTGGTCAGCCGGATGTACGAGGAGTGGCTGGAGACCGGCGACAACCGGCGGGCCGTGCGCGTGGGCCTCGCCGAGACCAGCCGCGTGATCAACTCCGCGGCCGTGATCATGATCGCGGTCTTCCTCGCCTTCGTCCTCAGCGGCGACCGGGTCGTCGCGATGTTCGGCATCGCGCTCGCGGCGGCCGTCGCCCTCGACGCCTTCGTGCTGCGCACGCTGCTCGTGCCCGCCCTGATGCACATGCTCGGCGGCGCCAACTGGTGGCTGCCGAGCCGTCTGGACCGCCTTCTGCCGCGCATCAGCATCGAGCCCCCCGAATCTCGCTCGAACCCGCGCGACGTACGTGCGAAGATCCCCGGAAACCGGGACGTCGCCGACGACGTGAGTGCGCTGAAGGAGCAGGATGTTCGCGATATCGCTGGCCGAGGACGCTGAGCTGCGGCCGCTGGAGCCCTGGCAGGCACAGGAGTTCCTCGACCACGTCGAGCGGGCGCGGGAGTACGCGGCGCCGTGGGTGCCCTTCACCGCGACCGTGCAGGATCTGGAGACCGCGCGCAAGCACCTCCAGACGTACGCCGACAAGCAGGCCTCCGACACCGGACGCTTCTACGGCATCTGGCTGGACGGCACCCTCGTCGGCGGGGTGCTCTTCCGGATCTTCGACACCGGCTCCGACAGCTGTGAGATCGGTGTGTGGCTGGAGCCGTCGGCCACCGGGCGCGGCCTGGTCAACAAGGCCTCGCGGGTGCTCATCGACTGGGCCGTGGACCAGCGCGGGATGCACCGCGTGGAGTGGCTCGTCTCCTCGCGCAACGACCGCAGCAAGGCGACCGCCGAGCGGCTCGGCTTCACCAGGGACGGCGTCCTGCGGGAGAGCTTCCCCTGGCAGGGCGTGCGGCACGACATGGAGGTCTGGTCCGTCCTCGCCCCGGAGTGGCGGGCGGCGCGGGCCGCGCGTTAAGGGAGCTCTCAGACTCCGTCCGTACGGTGCGGGGCATGGGTACTAAGACAGATGACGCGGCCGGTGCCAAGGGTGCGGCCGGGACCGAGGCCGAGGCCGACGAAGTGACCGGGGCCGGGAAGCCGGAGACGGTCGACGTCACGAAGTCCGACGCGGCCGACGCCGCCGGGCCCGAGGGCGCCACCTCCGAGGCGGACGACGCGGAGGCGGACGCCGAGCACGACGAGGACCTCGACGCGGACGCCGACGCGGATGTCGACGTGGCCGACCGGTCCGCCGGGTCCGCCGGTGTCGGCCAGGGCGCCGCGGCCGTCGTGTCCGCGGCGCTCGGCGTGATCGGCCTCTCCGGAGGCTGGCTCGGCACGATCGCCGGGGCGCGCTCGAACATCATGGGGCAGCTGGAGACCAAGCAGTCCGCCAGCGTCTCCGACCAGCTCCAGGCCATGTACGGCGACTCCTGGCAGGCCACCGCGCTCGTCGCCGGCCTCTTCGCGGCCGCCGCGCTGGTCGTCGGCTTCCTGGTCCTTGTCAGGCCCGCGTTCGGCGCCCCCGGCAAGGAGCAGGCGCCGTGGATCAAGTCCGTGGCGTGGGCGGGTGTCGCGCTCGGCGTGATCGGGCTGATCCTCGCCGTCGCCAAGTACTCCGACCTGCTGCTCGGGCTGCCGTCCGCACCTTCCTGAGCCGGCGGTACCGCGCGCGTAAGGCAGGGGCGGGGCAGGGGCTAAGGCCCCCGCCCCGCCCTTCGTCGTACCTAAGGCCCCACGCCCCCACGAGATGCGGCACCCGCCCGATGTGGGCGACCCCCCTGGGAGACCAGAGTGAAGACATCGCGGAGAACGACACCGGCGATACCACTGACAACCCGAGGGGACACGACATGTTCGAGTACGAGATGCACCAGATGCGCGCCGCCGAGCTGAGCCGCGAGGCCGACCGCCGGCGGCTGCTCGGCGAAGTCCGCAAGGCCCGTGCCGCCGCCCGCGGTTCGGCCCGTAAGGAAGCCGAGGGGCGGGTGAGTACGACGCTCTGGAGGAGCCGCCTCACGCGCGGCAAGGCACGCTTCACGCGGGCCGCCTGAGATGACGCGGCCCGTGCCGGTGACCGCTCCGCGGACATCGGGTGCCGCGCCGGCCGCCCTCTGTGCGATGCTCGCGGCTGTGGAGACCAGGTCCGTGAGCCCGGTGTTCGTCGGCCGAACCGATGAACTCGGCGTACTGAACGAAGCGCTCGCCCGCGCCACGGGGACCCCGCTCGAAGGAGCCGGGGGCCCCGGGCCGGGCGAGCCGCAGGCGTTGCTGCTCGGCGGTGAGGCGGGGGTCGGCAAGACCCGCCTCGTCGAGGAGTTCGCCGCGGCGGCCGAGAGACAGGGCGCCGTCGTCGCGCTCGGCGGCTGCGTGGAGATCGGCGCCGACGGCCTGCCGTTCGCCCCCTTCTCCACCGCGCTGCGCTCGCTGCGCCGACAGCTCCCCGACGAACTGGCCGCCGCCGCCGAGGGCCAGGAGGAGGAACTCGCCAGGCTGCTGCCCGAACTGGCCGCGCCCGCGCACGGAACCATCGCGCACCGGCCCACCGCGCACGGGCCCACCACACACGGACCCACCGCGCACGGGCCCGCCTGGCAAGGACGCACCCCCGGAGGCAGATCCGACGAGGCGACGGCCCGCCTCTTCGAACTCACCGCACGCCTCCTGGAGCGCCTCTCCCGCGACCGCACCGTCGTCGTCGCCCTGGAGGACCTGCACTGGGCCGACGCCTCCACCCGCCACCTCCTCGCCTACCTCTTCCGCACCCTGCGCGGCGGCCGCCTCGTCCTCCTCGCCACCTACCGCGCCGACGACGTCCACCGCCGCCACCCGCTGCGCCCCCTCCTCGCCGAACTGGACCGGCTGCGCACCGTGCGCCGCGTCGAGCTGGGCCGCTTCAGCAAGGACGAAGTCGCCCGCCAGATGGCCGGGATACTCGCCACCGAACCCGAACAGGCCCTGGTCGACGACATATTCGACCGCTCCGACGGCAACGCCTTCTTCGTCGAGGAACTCGCCGTCGCCTCCCACGGCCGCAGCTGCGCGAGCCTCACGGACTCCCTGCGCGACCTGCTCCTCGTCCGCGTCGAGGAGTTGCCGGAGGACACCCAGCGGGTGGCGCGGATCGTCGCCGAGGGCGGCTCCACCGTCGAGTACGAACTGCTCGCCGAAGTCGCCGGGCTCGACGAGGACGACCTCATCGAAGCGCTGCGAGCGGCCGTCGGCGCCAACATCCTGCTCGCCTCGCCGGACGGCGACGGCTACCGCTTCCGCCACTCCCTGGTCCGCGAGGCCGTCAGCGACGACCTGCTCCCCGGCGAGCGCTCCCGCATCAACCGCCGCTTCGCCCAGGCCCTGGAGGCCGACCCCACACTCGTCGCCGCCGACCAGCGCGCCGCCCGCCTCGCCACCTACTGGTACCACGCGCACGACGCGGCCAAGGCCCTGCCCGCCGTCCTCGTCGCCTCCGTCGAGGCCCGCCGCCGATACGCCTACGCCGAACAACTCCGCCTGCTCGAACGGGCCATGGAGCTGTGGGACGACGCCCCGGAATCCGTCCGCGCGGACCTCCGCCCCGCCGACTACGTGGAGGGCTACCCCGCCTGCGGCTGCGACCCCGCCACCGCCGCCCTGCGCTATCTGGACCTGATGGCCGAGGCCACGGTCGCCGGCCGGCTCTGCGGCGAACGCGACCGCGCCCTCAAGATCACCAAGCGCGCCCTGCGCCTCCTCGACGGCGAGAACGACCCCCACCGCGCCGCCTGGTTCTGGGTCGCCCGCTCCCGCCTCGTCTCCACCCTCGGCCGCGGCAACGGCTGGGCGGAGATCGCCAGGGCCGAGGAGCTGATGCGCGGCCTGCCGCCCTCCGAGGTGCACGCCGACGTCCTCGTCCACCGCGCCTCCTGGGGCATGCTGCACGACCCGGGCCCCGAGACCCTGGCCGCCGCCGAACGCGCCGTCGAGTACGCCCGCATGGTCAAGGCCGACACCATCGAGCTGAACGCCCGTCTCACCCGCGGCGCCCTCCTCGTCGAGGCCGGCGACCCCGAGGCGGGCCTCGCCGAGATGTACGAGGTCAGGGACCGCGTCGTCCGGGACGCCCTGGTCACCAACCTCAGCCGGGTCCACATCAACCTTCCCTCCTCACTCGAAGGCGTCGGCCGCTCCGCCGAAGCCGTCGAGGTCGCGATGGAGGGCATCGAGTTCTGCCGGAAGTACGGCCTGGTGGACACCGAGGGCTGGGTCTGGGCCAACGTCGCCGAATCGCTCATCTCCCTCGGCCGCTGGGACGAGGCGGCCCACGCCGTCGCGGAGACCCAGCGCTGCGTGCAGAGTTCGAAGCCCCGCGTCTCGGCCTCCGAACGGTCCGCGCGCATGGCGCTCTACCGCGGTGAGTACGCCGCGGCCGCCCGCCACATGCACACCGCCCACCAGCACCTCGGCACCCACGACCCGCAGCCCCAGTACGTCCTCGTCCTCATCCGCATCGCCCTCGGCCTCGCCGCCGCCGAGGGCCGCGTCCTCGACGGCCGCGCCGAACTCGAACGCGGCCTCGCCACCGGCCTCCCCGTCGGCACCTACAAATACGGGTGGCCCCTGCTCCTCGCCGCCGCCACGATGGAGGCGGACGCCCGCGGCCTGCCCGCCGCCGAACCGGGCCGCCCCGCCGTCCTCGAACGGATCCGCGGCGTCACCAAGTCCCTCGCCACCCCCACCCCGCTCTCCCTGGCCTACGACGACTGGACCCGCACCGAACTCCTGCGCGCCGAGGGCCGCGACCGCCCCGCCGACTGGGCCGCCGTCGTCACCGCCCTCGAACCCCTCGACCGCCCCTACGACCTCGCCCAGGCCCGCCTGCGCCTGGCCGAGTCCCTCCTCGCCCCGGACACCACCGACCGCGACCGCGCCGCCCGGCTGCTGCGCCAGGCCGGCGAGGTGGCCGACCGGCTCGGTGCCCGGCCGCTCTCCGAGGCGATCACCGGACTCGCCCGGCGCGCCCGCCTCTCCCTGCACCCCACCGAGGCCCCCCGCGCCCCCGCCGCCCCGGCCCACCCCGCCGAGGCGCTGGGCCTGACCAGCCGGGAACGGGACGTCCTGCGGCTGGTCGCGGCGGGCCGCAGCAACCGGCAGATCGCCGAGGAGCTCTTCATCTCCCCGAAGACGGCGAGCGTCCACGTCTCCAACATCCTCGCCAAGCTCTCCGTCACCGGCCGCGGCGAGGCCGCCGCGCTCGCCCACCGGCTCCGGCTCTTCCCCACCGCTGAGGAACAGCCCGCCCACCGCTGACCTGCGCTTTCCCGTCCCGAGCCGGTTTCCGGGCGCCTCGCTTACGCTTGACGGCAGGATCTCGGCTCCTGGGAGGCGCAGTGTTCAACGCGATCGAGGCGCTGTTCGCGCCGGGGCGCAAGCACACCGACGACGAGCAGAAGCGTCTGGAGATGACCCGCGTCGACCTCGCCGACGGCGACCCGGGGCGCGGGCCGATCGACCTGACCTCGGGCAAGGTGGTCGTACGCCCACCCGTCCCGGCGCCACGCCCCGACGGGACGCCGAGCGGCGAGGAGATACCCCCGCCCGACCAACCGGACAGCTGACCTACTCCACCCGCACTTCCAGGATCTTGTCGTCCCCCTTCTCGGGGGTGCCCCGCGAGTCCGTCTCGTTCGTCACCAGCCACAGCTTGTCGCCGCCCGCCGCGACCACCGTGCGCAGACGGCCGTGCTCGCCCTTCAGGAACGCCTGCGGCTCGGGCTCGCCCGTCATGCCCCGCACCGGGACGCGCCACAGCCGCTCGCCCCGCAGCCCCGCCATCCACACCGAACCCTCGGCGTAGGCGACACCGCTCGGCGAGGCCTCCGACGTCTTCCACTGGGCGACCGGGTCCCGGAACCCCTCCTTGCCCTCCTTGCCCTCGGCCTCGGGCCAGCCGTAGTTCCCGCCGGCCTCGATGCCGTTCAGCTCGTCCCAGGTGTCCTGGCCGAACTCCGAGGCCCACAGCCGCTTCTGCTCGTCCCAGGCCAAGCCCTGCACGTTCCGGTGCCCGTACGAGTAGACGGCCGAGTCGCCGAAGGGATTGCCGGGGGCCGGCTCGCCCTCCGGGGTGAGGCGGAGGATCTTGCCGCCCAGGGACTTCTTGTCCTGCGCCAGATCCGTCTCACCCGTTTCCCCCGCGCCCGCGTACAGCATCTTGTCCGGGCCGAAGGCGATCCGGCCGCCGTTGTGGATCATGCCTTTCGGGATGCCCTTGAAGACCGTGTCGGGTGCGCCGAGCTGCTTGCCCGAGGGCTTCTTCTCGTCGTACAGCATGCGGGCGATGCGGTTGTCGGACTCCGTCGTGAAGTACGCGTACACCAAGTGGTCCGACGCGTACGACGGGGAGAGCGCGAGGCCCATCAGGCCGCCCTCGCCGCCGGGGGAGACGCCCGGGACGGCGCCGAGCTCCGTCTTCTCGCCCGTCTTCCCGTCGACCCGGGTGATGGTCCCCTCGTCGCGCGAGGACACCAGCAGGTCACCGCCGGGCAGCGGCGCGAGGCCCCAGGGGGACTTGAGGCCCGTGGCGACGGTCCGGACGACCTTCGCGGAGCCCTTCTCCGGCGGGGCCTCGCCGCCCGCCTTCCCGGTGGGGGACCGGCTCGACGAGTCCCGCTGCGGCGGGCTCTCGCGGCGGTCCGGTTCGTCGTCGCCGGACGAGCACCCCACCGCGAACACGAGGGAGGCAGCGGCCAGCATGGCCGTGACAGCAGGTCGTCGCACGATCAGATCCCTTCGACGCAGCGCTTCCCCTGTTCATACACCGCTCGCGCCCCTCAGATCCCCGAACTCAGTCCCACGACCCCAGCGCGGCCGGCAGCGCCGCGATCTCCGCCAGGTCCTGCTCCGTCAGCCGCACCGAGGCCGCCCCCGCGTTCTCCACCGCCCAGCGCTCCCGCTTGGCCCCCGGAATCGGGACCACATGCCGGCCCTGCGCGAGCACCCACGCCAGCGCGACCTGCGCGGGCGTCGCCCCGTGCCGCTCCGCCACCCGGCGCAACCCCACCACCAGTGGCTGGTTGGCCGCCATCATCTCGGCGGTGAAGCGCGGGTGCCGGGCCCGCAGGTCGTCCGGTTCGAAGCCCTGGCCGGGCTTGAGCGTGCCCGTGAGGAAACCGTTCCCCAGCGGCATCGCGGCGAGCAGCCCTATCCCGCGGTCCACACACCACGGCAGCAGCGCGTCCAGCGCCTCCGGCGACCACACCGAGAGCTCGGCCTGCACCGCGCTCACCGGAAAGACCTGCTGTACCCGCTCCAGCTGCCGGATCGTCGCGTCGTGCAGCCCCTGCCCCGGACGCCCCGGCGCCACGCGCCGCTGAGCGCGCGCCCCCACCGCGCACAGACCCAGCGCCCGCACCTTCCCCGCGGCCACCAGCTCGGCCATCGCGCCCCACGTCTCCTCGATGGGCACCTCGGGGTCGGCGCGATGCAGCTGATAGAGGTCGATGGTCTCCGTCTGGAGCCGCCGCAGCGACGCGTCGCAGGCCCGTTTCACATAGCCGGGGCGGCCGTTGGCGACGATGTGCTGCTCGCCCACGAGCAGCCCGCACTTCGTCGACACGAATGCCTCCGCGCGCCGCTCCCTCAGCACCCTGCCGAGCAGCAGCTCATTGGTGAACGGCCCGTACATGTCCGCCGTGTCCAGCAGCAGCCCCCCGCCACCGGCCGCGCCGACCGCGTCCAACGCCGCGTGCACAGTGCGCAACGACGCGTCGCCGCGCTGCCGCGAGCCGGTGTACGCCCAGCTCATCGGCATGCAGCCGAGTCCGACGGCGCCCACTTCGAGCGCCCCCGCGCCGATCGTCCTGCGCTCCACCTGGACGTACCCTCCCACTCCTCGTTCGGAGATCATCAAAACTAACCGCTGCCGCCGCGGCCCCGACCGCTGCCCTCCCGAGGGCGGCGCCCACCGGCGCGCACTAGCCTCTGGCCATGACGACAGACGTATGGCTTCCGTTTGCACCGCACGAGATACAAGGGCTGCCCGAGGCCTCCGAGGCGGGGCTCGCCTACCGGTTCTGGGACGGCGGCCCGGAGTTCCCCGCGGACCCGGCCGACTGCGCCTTCTACGTGGTGCCCTACATGAAGGGCACCGAGACCGCCGTACGCCCCCTGTCCGCGATGACGTCCCTGCGCGTCGTACAGACACTTACCGCGGGCATCGACCACGTGGAGCCGGGCATCCCGTCCCTCGCGCCCGGCGTGCGCCTGTGCAACGCCCGCGGTGTGCACGAGGCCAGCACCGCCGAGCTCGCCCTCGCCCTGACGCTCGCCTCGCTGCGGGGCATCCCGCGCTTCGTGGCGGGGCAGCGGCAGGAGGAGTGGTGGTCCGGGTTCTATCCGGCGCTCGCCGACAGGTCCGTGCTCATCGTGGGCTACGGAGCGATCGGTTCCGCCATCGAGGACAGGCTCGTCCCCTTCGAATGCGCGCGGGTGGCGCGCGTCGCGCGCTCTGCCCGTGCCACGGAGCGCGGCCCCGTGCACCCGCTCGCCGACCTGCCCTCCCTGCTGCCCGACGCGGACGTCGTCATCCTCTCGACGCCGCTCTCCGAAACCACGCGAGGGCTGGTCGGAGCCGACTTCCTGGCCCGCATGAAGGACGGCGCGCTGCTCGTGAACGTCGCCCGCGGACCTGTGGTCGACACCAAGGCGCTCCTCGCGGAGCTGGAGTCCGGCCGCATCACCGCCGCCCTCGACGTGACCGATCCGGAACCCCTGCCCGCAGGTCACCCCCTGTGGCACGCTCCAGGAGCACTCATCAGTCCGCACGTGGGCGGCTCCACGTCGGCGTTCGGGCCCCGCGCCCGGCGGCTCCTCGCCGCGCAACTGACCAAGTACGTCGCCGGACAGCCGCTCGACAACGTGGTCCTGACAACGGGCAGTTGATCGCCGGGGAGCGCTTCGTGCACGCTCCGCGCCCGTCCGCGTGCGCCCCGTGTCCACTCCTCCGCCGACAGTCACGGAGCGTAGAGGAGCTATGTCCCTGAGTGACGAGTCTGGTGTATCGTCCCGACAGGGGATGCGCCGTGGACCGTTCGGCGCCGGGGACGAGACATCAGACTGCGAGGGGGGCGACGGGCGATGCACGGCCTATGGGCGAACGATCCGACGCGGCGGGACCGCAGCCGGCGACTCTGCCGCACACCGGCCCGCAGACGCAGGCGAGCCGGGAGCCGCACGAGCGGCCGTCGCCGCACGCACCAGCGCCCCTGTCGGCCCGGCCGACGCGCGCGCCGGGCGGGCACGGGGGCGGCGCGGACCAGGGCGGCCCGGTGAGTGCCCGCCCGACCCCGACCCCCGTCCTCGACGGGGGCGTGGCGGCGCTGCCGCACAGGGTGCCGCTGGTCAGGCGCCCGCTTCCCGGGGGCCGCGGGCTCTTCTCCCAGCTGGTGCTCCTGCTGCTCTGCGGGGCGTACGCCGCGGGCTCGGCGCTCGGCTGGGGATCGGAGCGACTCGCCCTGATCATGGGCGACTTCGGGCTGAGCATCGCGGCGGCGGCGGCCGCGATCTCCTGCTTCCGCTACTCCCGCACGCGTCGCAGCCGCTTTCGACCCGCATGGCTGCTCTTCGCGCTCTCCTCCGCGATGGCAGCCCTCGGCAACGGCGTCTGGGGCTGGTACGAGGTCGTACTGGAGCGGCCCGTGCCCAGTCCGGGCCTCGCCGACCTGTTCTTCCTCTGCTTCGCCCCGCCCGCCATCATCGGACTGCTCGTGCTCGCCAAGCGCCCGGTGACCAAGGCGGGTTGGGGCTGCCTGGCCCTCGACTCCTGGCTGATCGGGGGCTCGCTCCTCACCCTGTCCTGGAGCCTGGCCCTCGCGCACACCGCGCAGTTCGAGGGCCGCAGCGTCGCGTACGCCGCGCTCTCCCTCGCCTACCCACTCCTCGACATCGCGCTGGTCAGCATGGTGCTGGCCCTGCACTTCAGACGGTCGTCGGCCAACCGCACAGCGGTGAACACCGCGATCGGCGCGCTCGCCCTGACCGTGATGTGCGACGCGCTCTTCACCTCGCCGCTGCTGCACGCCAGTTACCGCTCCGGCCAGATGCTGGACGCCGGATGGTTCGCGGGCTCGCTGCTCCTCGCCTACGCCCCGTGGGCCGCCCCGTGGCACGTGCGCGGCGCCCGCGGGACGGGCCACGCGGGGACGGGCCACGCGCGCGTGCCCTACGACAGCGCACCCGAGGAGCCGAGGGCCGCCGCCACCCGTCCGATCGCCGGATCGCTGGCCGCCCTCACGCCCTATCTGGCCGCCGCCGTCTGCACGTTGGGAATCCTGTACAACGTCCTGAACGGCCGCAGTGTCGACCGCGTCGTGCTCCTCACCGCCGGCACCGTGGTGCTCGCGCTCGTGGTCCGCCAGGGCATCATGCTCCTCGACAACATCACGCTCACCCAGGAACTGGCCCAGAAGGAGAACCACTTCAGGTCCCTGGTCCAGGGCTCCAGCGACGTCATCATGATCGCCGCGCCGAACGGCATCCTGCGGTACGTGAGCCCGGCCGCCGCCGGGGTCTACGGCCGCCACGCCGAAGAGCTCGTCGGTTCCGAGCTGGCCTCGCTCATGCACCCCGAGGACCTGGGCCGGGTGGTCCACGAGGTCCGCAGATTCCTCGCCGCCAACCCCGTCGAGGAGCCCACCACCCGCATCGAGTGCCGCTTCAAGTCCGGCGACGGCGACTGGCTGAACGTGGAGTCCACCGTCAACCGCCACCAGGGCGGCCTCATCTTCAACAGCAGAGACGTCACCGAACGGGTCAGACTCCAGGCCCAGTTGCAGCACAACGCCGAACACGACCCGCTCACCGACCTGCCCAACCGCGCCCTGTTCACCCGCCGCGTGGGCCAGGCACTGGCCGGCCGCAGAGTGACCGACCGCGGCACGGCCGTGCTCTTCATCGACCTCGACGGCTTCAAGGCCGTCAACGACACCATCGGACACCAGGCCGGGGACGAGCTCCTCATCCAGGCCGCGCGCAGACTTCAGGAGGCGGTGCGTTCGGGCGACACCGCCTCCCGGCTCGGCGGCGATGAGTTCGCGGCCCTCATCGTCGGCGACGGGACCAGAGACCAGGCCGCCAGAGAACGGCACATCTACGAGCTCGCCGACCGGCTGAGAATCACCCTGTCCCAGCCCTACGCCATCGACGGAAACGACGTGCGCGTGGCGGCCTCCATCGGCGTGGCCTTCGCCGAACCGGGCATCGGCGCGGGAGAGCTCCTGCGCAACGCCGACCTCGCGATGTACCGCGCCAAGGCCGGCGGCAAGAACCGCGTCGAGCTGTACGCGCCCCAGATGCAGGCCGACGTCGTGCGCAAGGCACAGCTCGCCACACGCCTGCGCGCCGCGCTGCACGAGGGCGAGTTCGCGCTGCTGCACCAGCCCGTGGTCCGGCTCGACGACGGCCGGATCACATCGGTCGCCGCCCAGGCCCGGTGGCGCTCGGCGCAGGGCATCCTCTTCACGCCCGCCGAATTCCTCCGCGTCTCCGAGAAGAAGGGCGAGGACGGCGGCCGGGCGGCCGAGCTGGGCCGCTGGCTGCTCGAAGAGGCCGTCGAGCAGGCCGCCGAGCGCGGCCGGAGCGGCCACGCCGTGCCCGTCGCCGTCCGGATGAGCGCGCGCCGCCTGCTGGACCGGTCCATGCCCATGGGCTCCATCGAGGCGCTCCTGACCCGGCACGGCCTGCCCTCGGGCGCCCTCGTCATCGAGCTCGCCGAGAGCGACCCGCGGGTCTCGCTCGACGACCTGGAGCGCCGCCTCGCGGCCCTGCGCAGGCTCGGCGTACGCATCGCGCTCGACGGCTTCGGCAGCGGCTACGCGGCGATCACCGCGCTGCGCCGGCTCCCCATCGACGTACTGAAGCTGGACCGCGGCCTGATCGAGGGCGTCGTCGAGTCCGCGCGGCTGTACAAGATCACCTCCGGCCTGCTGCGCATCGCCAACGACCTGGGGCTCGCCTCCGTGGCCGACGGCGTCGACCTGCCCGAGCAGGTGGTGGCGCTGCGCGCGATGGGGTGCACGCACGGGCAGGGGATGGCGTTCTCCGGGCCCCTCGACGAGTACCGGCTGCGCCGGGCGCTGGCCATCGGCGAGTATCCGGTGCCGCACGGCCCGGCCGAGCCGGTGCTCGCGGGCGGCCGTCCGGCGACGTTCGGCGCCGTGCCCTCGGCGAGCTACGCGGGCGGACCCGCGGGAGCGTATGCGGGCGGTTCCTCCGGGCCGTTCGCGGGCGGGCCCACGGGGACGTATGCGGGCGGCCCGGCGGGGACGTTCGCGGGCGGCTCCCCGGGGGCGTACGCGAGCGGTCCCTCGCCCTATGCCCGTTCACATGATGAGACCCCCGTCCCACCTACTTGACACACCGGGCGTGCCGGGGGGAGGGTCAATGCCATGCGCACCCGAATTCTCGTACTTGGAAAGCGCGTCGGCTGAAGCTGGGACTGACCGGTCCGAACACCGGAATCCAGCGACCGCACCCGGCGCGCTCCCCTCGCTTGCCTCACGGCACGAGGGGTTTTTTGTTGCACTGGCACCTGCCAAACCCCCGCAAACACCCCGCAAAAACCCTCAGCTTCGAGAAGAGAATGCCGATGACCGAGCAGGCCACCGGGGCCCACCATCCGCAGCCGCGGCCCCGATCCTCAGGACAGCAGTCCGCCCCCGTCGAACACGTCACGGGTGCGCAGTCCCTGATTCGTTCTCTTGAGGAAGTCGGGGCCGACACGGTGTTCGGCATCCCCGGCGGAGCCATCCTCCCGGCCTACGACCCGATGATGGACTCCACCCGGGTGCGCCACGTCCTGGTGCGGCACGAGCAGGGCGCGGGCCACGCGGCCACCGGATACGCGCAGGCCACCGGCAAGGTCGGCGTCTGCATGGCGACGAGCGGCCCCGGCGCCACCAACCTGGTCACCCCGATCGCCGACGCCCACATGGACTCCGTCCCGATGGTCGCGATCACCGGCCAGGTGGCCTCCAAGGCGATTGGCACGGACGCCTTCCAGGAGGCGGACATCGTCGGCATCACGATGCCGATCACCAAGCACAACTTCCTGGTCACCAAGGCCGAGGACATCCCGCGCACCATCGCCGAGGCCTTCCACATCGCCTCCACCGGGCGGCCGGGCCCCGTCCTCGTGGACATCGCGAAGGACGCGCTCCAGGCGCAGACGACGTTCTCCTGGCCGCCGCAGCAGGACCTGCCCGGCTACCGCCCGGTGACCAAGCCGCACGCCAAGCAGATCCGCGAGGCCGCCAAGCTGATCACCAGCGCCAAGCGACCCGTCCTCTACGTCGGCGGCGGCGTCATCAAGGCGCGGGCCACCGCGGAGCTGAAGGTCCTGGCAGAGCTCACCGGAGCGCCCGTCACCACCACACTGATGGCGCTCGGCGCGTTCCCCGACAGCCACCCGCTGCACGTGGGGATGCCGGGCATGCACGGTGCGGTCACCGCCGTCACCGCGCTCCAGAAGGCCGACCTGATCGTCGCCCTCGGAGCCCGCTTCGACGACCGCGTCACCGGCAAGCTGGACAGCTTCGCCCCGTTCGCGAAGATCGTCCACGCCGACATCGACCCGGCCGAGATCGGCAAGAACCGCGCCGCCGACGTGCCGATCGTCGGCGACGCCCGCGAGGTCATCGCCGACCTCGTCCAGGCCGTCCAGACCGAGCACACCGAGGGCCACCCGGGTGACTACACCGCCTGGTGGAGCGACCTGAACCGCTGGCGGGACACCTACCCCCTCGGCTACACCCAGCCCGAGGACGGCTCGCTCTCCCCGCAGCACGTCATCGAGCGCGTCGGGCAACTGGCCCCCGAGGGCACGATCTTCGCGGCGGGCGTCGGCCAGCACCAGATGTGGGCCGCCCACTTCATCCAGTACGAGAAGCCCGCCACCTGGCTGAACTCCGGCGGCGCGGGGACGATGGGGTACGCGGTCCCGGCCGCGATGGGCGCGAAGGCCGGCCGGCCCGACCGCACGGTCTGGGCGATCGACGGCGACGGCTGCTTCCAGATGACCAATCAGGAGCTCACCACCTGCGCCCTGAACAACATCCCGATCAAGGTCGCCATCATCAACAACGGCGCCCTCGGGATGGTCCGCCAGTGGCAGACCCTGTTCTACAACCAGCGCTACTCCAACACCGTCCTGCACAGCGGCCCCGAGGACATCGGCCCCAACAAGGGCACCCGCGTCCCCGACTTCGTGAAGCTGTCGGAGGCCATGGGCTGCGTGGCGCTGCGCTGCGAGCGTCCCGAGGACCTGGACAAGGTCATCGCCGAGGCCAACGCCATCAACGACCGGCCCGTCGTCGTCGACTTCATCGTCCACGAGGACGCCCAGGTCTGGCCGATGGTCGCCGCCGGCACCTCGAACGATGAGGTCATGGCCGCCCGCGGGGTCCGCCCCGACTTCGGCGACAACGAAGACGACTGAGACCGAGAGCGAAAGAGAGACCACGCGCCATGTCCACCAAGCACACGCTCTCCGTCCTGGTCGAGAACAAGCCCGGCGTCCTCGCCCGGATCACCGCCCTGTTCTCGCGCCGCGGCTTCAACATCGACTCGCTCGCCGTGGGCGTCACCGAGCACCCCGACATCTCCCGCATCACCATCGTGGTGAACGTCGAGGACCTGCCGCTCGAACAGGTGACCAAGCAGCTCAACAAGCTGGTCAACGTCCTGAAGATCGTCGAGCTGGAGCCGGGCGCCGCGGTGGCCCGCGAGCTCGTCCTGGCGAAGGTCCGCGCCGACAACGAGACCCGCTCCCAGATCGTCGAGATCGTCCAGCTCTTCCGCGCCAAGACCGTGGACGTCTCCCCGGAGGCCGTCACCATCGAGGCCACCGGCAGCAGCGACAAGCTGGAGGCCATGCTCAAGATGCTGGAGCCCTTCGGCATCAAGGAGCTCGTCCAGTCCGGCACCATCGCGATCGGCCGCGGCTCCCGCTCCATCACCGACCGCAGCCTGCGGGCGCTCGACCGCAGCGCCTGACCCGGGCCCCTCGGTGCCCCTCTCGGATACCGAGACCCGTGAACTTCCCTTCCCGAACCCGCCGTACGGTGGGACGCAACACCAGCACACATAGGAGATTCCCAGTGGCCGAGCTGTTCTACGACGCCGACGCCGACCTGTCCATCATCCAGGGCCGCAAGGTCGCGGTCATCGGTTACGGCAGCCAGGGCCACGCCCACGCGCTGTCGCTCCGTGACTCGGGTGTCGACGTCCGCGTCGGTCTGCACGAGGGCTCCAAGTCGAAGACGAAGGCCGAGGAGCAGGGCCTGCGCGTCGTCACCCCCGCCGAGGCGGCGGCCGAGGCCGACGTCATCATGATCCTGGTGCCGGACCCGATCCAGGCCAAGGTCTACGAGGAGTCCATCAAGGACAACCTCAAGGACGGCGACGCCCTGTTCTTCGGCCACGGCCTGAACATCCGCTACGGCTTCATCAAGGCCCCCGAGGGCGTCGACGTCTGCATGGTCGCCCCCAAGGGCCCGGGCCACCTGGTCCGTCGCCAGTACGAGGAGGGCCGCGGCGTCCCGTGCATCGCGGCCGTCGAGCAGGACGCCACCGGCAAGGGCTTCGAGCTGGCGCTGTCGTACGCCAAGGGCATCGGCGGCACGCGTGCGGGCGTCATCAAGACGACCTTCACCGAGGAGACCGAGACCGACCTGTTCGGCGAGCAGGCCGTGCTCTGCGGCGGCACCGCCGCGCTGGTCAAGGCGGGCTTCGAGACCCTGACCGAGGCGGGCTACCAGCCGGAGATCGCGTACTTCGAGTGCCTCCACGAGCTGAAGCTGATCGTGGACCTCATGTACGAGGGCGGCCTGGAGAAGATGCGCTGGTCCGTCTCCGAGACCGCCGAGTGGGGCGACTACATCACCGGCCCGCGGATCATCACGGACGCCACCAAGGCCGAGATGAAGAAGGTCCTCGCCGAGATCCAGGACGGCACGTTCGCCAAGAACTGGATGGACGAATACCACGGCGGTCTGAAGAAGTACAACGAGTACAAGACCCAGGACGAGAACCACCTCCTGGAGACCACGGGCAAGGAGCTGCGCAAGCTGATGTCTTGGGTCAACGACGAGGAGTAGGGGGTGCTCGGGTCCGGGGCTCCGCCTCGGGGCTCTGCCCCGGACCCCGCTCCTCAATCGCCGGAGGGGCTTTTTCCCTCCGGCCTCCGTCGTTGTCCACCTCGTCCAGCCACGGACGGGTGATCCTTCCGTAGAGGCGCATGCTGATCCGTCCGGCGCCACTATGCTTCTGTTCAACATTCGCGTCGGGCCCACAGCGTCGTGCGTCTTCCACGCGGCAAGCACCCTCCACCGCCTGCGGCCGTCGGGACGGCCGTCCGCAATGGACCTGTGAGGACTCACGTGAGCACTGCTGCCACCGGCAAACCCGTCGTACTCATCGCTGAAGAGCTGTCGCCCGCCACCGTCGACGCGCTGGGCCCGGACTTCGAGATCCGCCAGTGCAACGGCGCGGACCGCGCCGAGCTGCTGCCCGCCATCGCCGACGTCGACGCGATCCTGGTCCGCTCCGCGACCAAGGTCGACGCCGAGGCCATCGCCGCGGCCAAGAAGCTGAAGGTCGTCGCCCGCGCCGGCGTCGGCCTGGACAACGTGGACGTGTCCGCCGCCACCAAGGCCGGCGTGATGGTCGTCAACGCCCCGACGTCCAACATCGTCACCGCCGCCGAGCTCGCCTGCGGCCTGCTCCTCGCCACCGCGCGCAACATCCCCCAGGCCAACGCCGCCCTCAAGAACGGCGAGTGGAAGCGCTCCAAGTACACGGGCGTCGAGCTCGCCGAGAAGACCCTCGGCGTCGTCGGCCTCGGCCGCATCGGCGCCCTCGTCGCCCAGCGCATGAGCGCCTTCGGCATGAAGGTCGTGGCCTACGACCCGTATGTGCAGCCCGCGCGCGCCGCCCAGATGGGCGTCAAGGTGCTCTCCCTGGACGAGCTTCTCGAAGTCTCCGACTTCATCACCGTGCACCTGCCCAAGACGCCCGAGACCCTCGGTCTCATCGGTGACGAGGCGCTGCACAAGGTCAAGCCGACCGTCCGCATCGTCAACGCCGCGCGCGGCGGCATCGTCGACGAGGAGGCGCTGCACTCCGCCCTCAAGGAGGGCCGCGTCGCCGGCGCCGGCCTCGATGTGTACGCGAAGGAGCCCTGCACGGACTCCCCGCTCTTCCAGTTCGACCAGGTCGTCTGCACCCCGCACCTCGGTGCCTCCACGGACGAGGCGCAGGAGAAGGCCGGCATCGCCGTCGCCAAGTCGGTGCGCCTCGCCCTCGCCGGTGAGCTCGTGCCCGACGCGGTGAACGTGCAGGGCGGCGTCATCGCCGAGGACGTGCGCCCCGGCCTGCCGCTCGCCGAGAAGCTCGGCCGGATCTTCACCGCCCTCGCGGGCGAGGTCGCGGCCCGCCTCGACGTCGAGGTGTACGGCGAGATCACCCAGCACGACGTCAAGGTGCTCGAACTCTCCGCGCTCAAGGGCGTGTTCGAGGACGTCGTCGACGAGACGGTGAGCTATGTGAACGCGCCGCTGTTCGCCCAGGAGCGCGGCGTCGAGGTCCGCCTCACCACCAGCTCCGAGTCTCCCGACCACCGCAACGTGGTCACGGTGCGCGGCACGCTCTCCGGCGGCGAGGAGATCGCGGTCTCCGGCACGCTCGCCGGTCCCAAGCACCTCCAGAAGATCGTCGCCATCGGTGAGTACGACGTGGACCTGGCGCTCGCCGACCACATGGTCGTCCTGCGGTACGCCGACCGCCCCGGTGTCGTCGGCACCGTCGGCCGCGTCCTCGGTGAGGCGGGCATCAACATCGCGGGCATGCAGGTCGCCCGCGCCGCCGTCGGTGGCGAGGCCCTCGCCGTCCTCACCGTCGACGACACGGTGCCGCAGCCGGTGCTGAACGAGCTGGCGGAGGAAATCGGCGCAGAGTCCGCCCGCGCGGTGAACCTCACGGACTAGGCATCGCGGCGGACTGGAACGCGAAACGCCGGACGGGCTGGAGAGACAGGGCTCCAGCCCGTCCGGCGTTCACTCGGTGCCGGGGTTACCAGTCGATGCAGGTGGCCGGAACGTAACCCTTGATGTTGTAGTCGTTCGGCATGACGTACAGCCACTTGTTGCTGCTCTTGCCGCAGAGGCGGTACGACTGGCCGGTGAAGGACTGGCCGTCGTTGCAGAGGAACGCCTTGCGGCCCTTGTTCAGCTGACCCACCGCGTGGCCGTTCACCTTCGGCGTGGTGCGGACCTTCACCGTCTCCTTGGCGGGGACGTTGGTGAGGCCGCGGGAGCAGTCCGGCTTCGTGGCGGCCGCGGCGGTACCCGTGGTGAGGACGGTGCCGGAGAGCGCGATGGCGGAGACGGCGACGGCGGAGGCCAACAGCCTGAGCTTCATGAGGTGTTCGTTCTCCCGTGTGGAGGGTGATTTTCGGACGGGGAAACCGTACCCCTCCAAGATCACGGAATCGGGCGTTCGTTACCTGCCGCTTACAGCCGTGACGACTTCAGGACCATGTGCAGCAGCAGGCGGTCCTCGCCGTCGTCCAGGTCGAGGCCGGTGAGCTGCTCCACGCGCGACAGACGGTAGTAGAGCGTCTGGCGGTGGATGCCCAACTCGGCCGCCGCGCGCCCCGCTTGGCCCGCGCAGTCGAGGAACACCTCGGCGGTACGGGCCAGTTCGCGGTGGGTGGGGGAGAGGAGCCGGCGGCCCACCGGGTCGTGCGCCGCCTCCGGGGGCAGGGCGGTCAGCAGGCGGTAGGGGCCCACGTCCGACCACTGCGAGACCGGGCCGAAGCGCCGCTCGGCCAGCGCCGCGCGCGCCGCCCCCGACGCCTCCCACCAGGCGGCACCCAGATCTTCCAGACCGTGCCGGGCCCCCGCGATGCCGGCCGCCGCACCCGGCGCCGCGTCAAGGAGACGCGACGCCGCCGTGTGCGCGGGCGACAGCGCGTCGGCCGAGCGCAGCCGCACCAGCGCCGCCAGGGACTGCGCGGTCGTGCCCCACGGCACCGTGCACACCGCCGCCGCGCCCGGCACCGTACGGGCGGCGGGGGCGTCGTCCGGGTCCGCGGAGCGCCACGGGGCGACGCACACCACCGCGTGCAGGCCGTCGCCGCGCGAGCCGAGCGCCGTCCGCAGCGACGCCACCGCCATGTCGCGCTGCCAGCCCCGCTCGGCCGTCAGGACCGCCCGGAACTCCCGGGTGAGGTCGGCGCCCGCCTGCGCCTCGTCGGCGAGCAGCGCACCGATCCTGGCGGCCACCTCCATCGCGGCGGCCAGCTGCTGCTCGCTCGGGCCCGGCTCGTCGTCGAGCAGCCACACGTATCCCAGAGCGAAGCCCCGGTGTCGTACGGGCAGGCAGATGCGGCCCCGGTGGACGCCGGCCGCCGGGGTGGGCGGGATGCGGACCGGGGCCGTGGCGCGGGTGATGCCGAACCCCTCGAACCAGGAGCGGACCTCGGCCGTGGAGCGGCGGGTCAGGATCGACCGGGTCCTGACCGGGTCGAGGACGGACGCGTCGAAGCCGCTGTCGCCGCCGCCGTCGTGCGCGCCGAAGGCGATCAGCTCGAAATCGCGGTTCTCCAGGGTCGCGGGAGCGCCGAGCAGCGTCGAGATCTCGTCGACCAGTTCTTGGTAGTCGCCCTTCACACGGTCCATTCTCGCGCAGACCGCCGCGTTCTTCAGACATCTGTCTGAGATCCAGGGCACGGATGCGTGACAGCTGTCGATGGTTCACGATCCGGTGTATCCCTAAATTTCACGGTGGTTCTCCGTGCCGTACCGCCGCATTCCCTCCATGGAGGGGTTTGTCGGTATGGCCCTCGATTTCGTACACCCGTGGAGGTGCCCCGTGCTGGGTCCCGTGATCCTCGCCGCGTCGCGCAGCGACAAGATGCGCCGTTTCGTATCGGCGGCCCCCGGCACCAAGCAGGTCGTCTCCCGGTTCATCGCCGGTGAGACCGTCGACCAGGTCGTGCCGATCGTCGCCGACGCCGCCGACAAGGGCCTCGAGGTCACCCTCGACGTGGTGGGCGAGGACATCACCACCGTCGAGCAGTCCCACGCCGCGCGCGACGCCTACCTGGAGCTGATCGGCCGCCTGAAGGACCTGGGCCTCGGCACCAAGGCCGAGATGTCCGTGAAGCTGTCGATGTTCGGCCAGGCGCTTGAGGGCGGCCACGAGCTGGCCCTCGCCAATGTGCGCCCCGTCGTCGAGGCCGCCGCCGCGATCGGCACCACGGTCACCCTGGACGCCGAGGACCACACCACCCTCGACTCGATGTTCGCCATCCACGACGAGCTGCGCAAGGACTTCCCGCAGACCGGCTGCGTCATCCAGGCCTACCTGTTCCGCACCGAGGCCGACGCCCGCCGCCTCGCCGAGAACGGCAGCCGCGTCCGCATCGTGAAGGGCGCCTACAAGGAGCCCGCCGAGGTCGCGTACCAGGACAAGGCGGAGACCGACAAGGCCTACGTCCGCATCCTGCGTACCCTGATGGAGGGCGAGGGGTACCCGATGATCGGGTCCCACGACCCGCGCCTGATCTCGATCGCGCAGGAGCTCGCGCGGCGCGCCGGGCGCAAACTGGATGAGTACGAATTCCAGATGCTGTACGGAATCCGCAGCGACGAGCACCTGCGGCTCGCCGCCGAAGGCCACCGGATGCGTGTGTACACCGCATACGGCACCGACTGGTACGGCTACTTCATGCGCCGTCTCGCGGAGAAGCCGGCGAACCTCCTCTTCTTCGGCCGCTCCATCCTCACCAAGGGCTGAGCCGCCCCCAGTACAGAGCCCTCGCAGAGCCCTCGCACAAAGGAGCTAAGGAACTCATGGACGCTGTGACCCAGGTCCCCGCCCCGGTCAACGAGCCGGTACACGGCTACGCGCCCGGCTCCCCGGAGCGCGCCCGTCTGGAGGCCAAGCTCAAGGAGCTGGCCGACAACCCGATCGAGCTGCCGATGACCATCGGCGGCGTGAAGCGCCTCGGCGGCGGCGAGCCCTTCCAGGTCGTGCAGCCGCACAACCACAAGTCCGTCATCGGCACCGGCCGCGGCGCCACCCAGCAGGACGCCCAGGACGCGATCGACGCCGCCCTGGCCGCCGCCCCGGCGTGGCGCGCGATGTCCTTCGACGACCGTGCCGCGATCATCCTGCGCGCCGCCGAGCTGCTGTCCGGTCCGTGGCGCGAGACCCTGGCCGCCTCCACGATGCTCGGCCAGTCGAAGACCGCCCAGCAGGCCGAGATCGACACCCCGTGCGAGCTCGTCGACTTCTGGCGCTTCAACGTGAAGTACGCCCGTGACCTGCTCGCCGAGCAGCCCCCGGCCAACGCCCCCGGCGTCTGGAACCGCCTGGACCACCGCCCGCTGGAGGGCTTCGTCTACGCGATCACGCCGTTCAACTTCACGGCCATCGCGGGCAACCTGCCGACCGCCCCGGCCCTGATGGGCAACGTGGTCGTGTGGAAGCCGTCCCCGACGCAGACGCACGCCGCCGTGCTGCTCATGCAGCTCCTGGAGGAGGCGGGCCTGCCCAAGGGCGTCATCAACCTCGTCACCGGTGACGGCATCGCGGTCTCCGAGGTCGCCCTGAACCACCGCGACCTGGCCGGCATCCACTTCACCGGCTCGACCCCGACCTTCCAGTACCTGTGGAAGACGGTCGGCGAGAACATCGCGAAGTACCGCACGTACCCGCGTCTGGTCGGCGAGACCGGCGGCAAGGACTTCGTCGTCGCGCACCCGAGCGCCGACCGCGCGATCCTCAAGACGGCGCTGACCCGCGGTGCCTTCGAGTACCAGGGCCAGAAGTGCTCCGCCACCTCGCGCGCCTACATCCCGGCCTCCATCTGGAACGACGGGTTCAAGGAGGAGTTCGCGGCCGAGGTCGACGGCATCAAGATGGGTGACGTCACCGACCTGTCGAACTTCATCGGCGCCGTCATCGACGAGCGCGCGTTCGCCAAGAACAAGGCGGCCATCGACCGCGCCAAGGCGGACGCCACCTGCACGATCGTCGCGGGCGGCACCTACGACGACTCCGTCGGCTACTTCGTGCGCCCGACCGTCGTCGAGTGCACGGACCCGGCCAACGAGGTCTTCACGACCGAGTACTTCGGCCCGTTCCTCGCCGTCCACGTCTACGAGGACGAGAAGTACGACGAGATGCTGGCCCAGATGGAGTCGGTCTCGGACTACGCGCTCACCGGCTCGGTCATCGCGGGCGACCGCGCGGCGGCCGCGCACACGATGGAGAAGCTCCGCTACGCCGCGGGCAACTTCTACATCAACGACAAGTCGACCGGCGCCGTCGTCGGCCAGCAGCCCTTCGGCGGCGGCCGCGCCTCCGGCACCAACGACAAGGCCGGCGCCCCGCAGAACCTCCAGCGGTGGACGCTGACCCGCGCCATCAAGGAGACGCTGGTCCCGCCGACCGAGTACGGCTACCCGCACATGGGCTGACGCCCGCCGCGGGCCCCTGCGGCCCGCCCCTGAACCCCGCCTCCGACCTGGGCCCCACCCCGGTCGGAGGCGGTGTGTTTTCCCGGCTCCGTCAGGTGAGGGCGTCGACGGCGATCCGGGTCATGTCGGCGGCGATGCGGTCCTCGCCGGGGGTGTCCGGGTCCAGGCGCGTCGTGTAGACGGAGATGATCAGCGGGGCGCCGCCCTTCGGGGGCCAGGCCACGGCGACGTCGTTGACTCCGCCGTACGCGGGGGAGCCGGTCTTGTCGCCGACCCGCCAGCCCTCGGGGAGCCCGGCGCGGATCCGCTTGTCGCCGGTGGTGTTCTCCACGAGCCACCGGACGAGCTGGTCGCGGTCGAGCGGGTCGAGGACGTCGCCGAGGACGAGCTTGCGCAGGTTCGCGGTCATGGCCGCCGGGGTCGTCGTGTCGCGCGGGTCGCCCGGGATGTTGGTGTTGAGGTCGGGCTCCCAGCGGTCGAGGCGGGTGCGGGAGTCGCCGAGGGAGCGGCAGAAGCGGGTGAGGCCGGACGGGCCGCCCAGCCGCTGAAGCAGGAAGTTGCCCGCTCCGTTGTCGCTGTACGTGACGGTCGCGTCGCACAGCTCCCGGACCGTCATGCCCGTCGCGAGGTGCATCTCGCACCGCGGCGAGTAGGTGACCAGGTCCTCACGGTCGTACCGGACCACTTCGTCGAGCAGGCCGGGCTGCACCTCGCGCGCCTTGCGCAGGATCGCCGCGGCGGCCAGCACCTTGAACGTCGAGGCGATCGCGAAGCGCTCGTCGGCGCGGTAGCCGAGGGTGGCGCCGGTTCCGGTGTTCAGGGCGTGCAGGCCTATGCGGCCCGGGTAGCCCTTCTCGAGCTCGCGCAGCTGCCGTCGGGCGCCGGCGGAGGGCGCCGCGTGCGCGGTGCCGGGGACGGAGAGGAAGACGGGGGCCGCGGCGGCGGCGCCGAGGACGGTTCTGCGGGACGGAGTCACGTTCATGATCCAGAAGGTACCGGGCCGGTGCGGCACCGGGCCAGCAACCGCGGACCGGCCCGCCGCCCCGTCCGGCGGGCCTCCGCACTTGAACCTCACACCGGTGTCAACTCCTACCGTTCCGGCATGACGAACACCGAACTCCTCGCGCCCCACTCCGCCGGCACCCTCGGCCTCCTCCCCAACCGCATGGTCATGGCCCCCATGACACGCCTTCGCGCCACGGCCGACGGCACCCCGCTGCCCGTCGTCGCCGACTACTACGCCCAGCGCGCGAGCGCCGGCCTGATCGTCACCGAGGGCATCTGGCCCAGCAGCCGGGGCCAGAGCGGTTGGCGCTACCCGGGTCTGGAGACGGCCGCGCACATCGCGGCGTGGCGGCGCGTCACCGACGCCGTGCACGCCGAAGGCGGCCGCATCTACGCCCAGTTGATGCACGGCGGCCGCCACGGCCACCCCCTGTCCCGCGTCGACGGGGACGCGCCCGCCGCGCCGTCCGCCGTGCTGGTGGACCCGGACCGCGTGCACGTGCCCGGCGGCAAGGCCGACCCCGTCACCCCGCGAGAGATGACCCTGGACGACATCCGCACCGCCGTCCGCGACTTCGCGGACGCCGCCCGCAACGCCATCGAGGCGGGCTTCGACGGCGTCGAACTGCACGGCGCCAACAGCTACCTGATCCACCAGTTCCTCGCGGACAACACCAACCTCCGTGACGACGCGTACGGCAGGGGCTCGATCGCGGACCGCATCCGCTTCGCCGTCGAGGTGGTGCGCGCCGTCGCCGACGCCATCGGCGCCGAACGCCTCGGCCTGCGGCTCTCGCCGGGCAACCCGCAGTTCGGCATGGCGGAGGCCGACCCCGGGCCCGTCTACCGCGCGCTGCTCGACGAGCTCGACGGCCTGGGCCTCGCCTACCTCCACCTCACCGACAACGACCGCTACCCGGCCCTCGCGGACCTGCGCCCCCGCTGGCACGGCACGCTGATCGCCAACGTCGGCGAGAACGGCGACCCGACCACGCGCGAGGCGGGCGAGGCCCTCCTCGCCTCGGGCCTCGCCGACCTCGTGTCGTACGGCCGCGGGTTCATCTCCAACCCCGACCTGCCGGAGCGGTTCGCGACCGGCGCGCCCCTCCAGGAGATCGACAAGGCCACCCTCTACGGGCCGGGCGCCGAGGGCTACACCGACTACCCCGCCCTGGCGGACCGGCCGCTGTCCGCTCAGACCTCCACGAGCACCTGATCCAGCGACTTGCGCACGAGATCGGGGACCCGGCAGTCCGGCGCCGGATAGCCCACGGGGATCACCGCGAACGCCTTCTCGTTCTCCGGGCGGCCGAGCACCTCCCGCAGGAACCGCATCGGGCTCGGCGTGTGGACCAGCGCGGCGAGGCCCGACAGGTGGAGCGCGGACAGCAGCATCCCGACCGCGATGCCGACCGATTCGTCGACGTAGTAGTGCTTGTGCTTGGTGCCGTCCTCGCCCAGCCAGTACCGCTGCTGGAAGACGACGATCAGGGCGGGCGCGTCCGTCAGGTGCGGCTTCACCTCGTCGGTGCCGAGGGGGCGCAGGGCCGCGAGCCACTCCTCGCCGAGTCGGCCGTCGTAGGAGACCTGCTCCTCGTGCTCGGCGGCCTCGCGGATGCGGCGGCGGACCTCCGGGTCCTGGACGAGGACGAACGTCCACGGCTGCTGGTGCGCGCCGGACGGCGCCGTCGCCGCGCACGCGATGGCGTCCCGCACGACCTGCGTCGGCACGGGGTCCGGAGCGAACTGCCGCACGGTCCGCCGCTCCCGCATCCGCTCCCTCAACTCGGCGGCCTGCGCCAGGGATCGCGACGCGGGCATGCGCTCGGGCCGATAGGGCACGGAGCGGTAGGGCTCGCCGTGGATCGGGGTCCACGCTTGCTTCTGCTCGGTCTCAGGCATGGTTCCGATTCTGCGTCGCGGGGCACCCTCCGCGCCATGGTGCAGACCAATCGCGATCAGCTCGCGCGGACGATCATCTTTCCCCGGTTCTCGCCCCGCAGCATCCCGAGGAACGCGTCCACGATCCGGTCGAACCCCTCCACCACCGTCTCGTCGAGCCCCACCCGCCCGCTCTGAAGGTGCGGCACCACGCGGTCGTACAACTCCTCCTGGAGATGCGGGTAGTCGCGGACGAGGAAGCCCTCCATGCGCAGGCTCTTCTCGACGATGTCGGGGAGGTTGCGCAGCGTGTACGGCGCGCCCGTCGCGTTGTACTGCGCGATCGTGCCGATCCGTACGATCCGGCCGTACGGGCGCAGCGAGGAGATCGCCGCCTCCAGGTGTTCGCCGCCCACGTTGTCGAGGTACAGGTCGACGCCGTCGGGCGCCGCCTTCGCGAGGAGGTCGGCGATCGGCCCCGCGTGGTGGTCGAAGACCTCGTCGTAGCCGACGTGTTCGGTCAGGTACGCCGCCTTCGCCGCGGTGCCCGCGCTGCCGACGATCCGTCCGGCGCCCATGAGCCGGGCGAGGCGCCCGGCCGCCGTGCCCACGCCGCCCGCCGCCGCGGAGACGAACAGGTCCTGCCCTTCGCGGAGTTCGGCGATGCGGGTCAGCCCGACGTACGCGGTCAGGCCCGTGCCGCCGAGGATGCCGAGGTGCGCGGAGAGCGGCACGCCCTCGAAGGCGGGCAGTCGGCGTATTTCGTCCGGGGTCACCACGGCGTGCGTGCGCCAGCCCTGCCGGTGCAGGACGATCTCGCCCTCGGCGAGGGCGGGGTCGCGGGACTCGACGACGCGGCCGATGGTGCGGCCCTCCAGCGGGGCGTGGAGCGCGAAGTCGCCGTCCATCATCTCGCGGTGGTACGGGTCGACGGACCAGTAGAGGTTCTCGACCAGGGCGGTGCCGGGGGCGGGCCGGGGGAGCGCGGACTCCACGAAGGCGAAGTGGGCGGCGGTGGGGAAGCCGTGGGGGCGGGCGGTCTGGTGCACGGTGAGCGCGGTGTCGGTCATGTGGATGACCGTAGGAAGGAATGCGGGGCCGGGGCAGTGGGTTGCGCTCATGGAACGGCCCGGACCATGAGGGGCCCTCATAGAAGCAGGTGAGCCCCCTGACAGCGCCCGCCATCCGGCCCCCCGCGAATGCCCGCGCCTCCGCCGCCCTGCCCGCCGACCTCGCCCCGCACGAGCTCCGCATTCTCGTCGCCGTCGACAGGACGCGCGGGTTCTCGGCGGCGGCGCAGGAGCTGGGGCTCACCCAGTCCGCGGTGTCGCACTCCATACGTGGGACGGAACGGAAGGTCGGGGTCGTGCTCTTCGAGCGAGGCAGGAAGGGGGCCACGCCGACGCCCGCGGGAGCCGCCGCGGCCGCGCACGCCCGGCGGGTGCTGCGGCTGTTGGACACGCTCGTCGCGGAGGCGCGGGGTGCCGCGCGGGGAGCGGACGGAGCGGTGGAGGGGACGCTGCGGATCGCCGCGTTCCGTAGCGCGGCCCTGCATCTCCTTTCGGCGGCCCTGGAGCGGCTCGCCGCCGCGCACCCCGGGATCAGGCCGGAGGTCCGGGTGGTGCGGGAGCTGGGCGCGGGCACGGCGGGCGAGGTCGCCGAGGGGCGTGCGGACGTGGGGATCGCGACGCTGGGGGGTACGTCGCCGATACCCGCCGGGCTCGTCGGCGACGTACTTCTCGAAGAGCCCTACGCGTTCGTGCATCCGGCGGGGCACCCCGACCCGCGCTCGCTGCCGCTGGTGGACTGGCACGAGAACTGCGGCTCGTACACGAGGGAGTGGTGGGGGCGGCAGGACTGGATTCCCGCGGCGACCGTCCTGACCGAGGACGACGGAGCGGTGCTCTCAATGGTGAGCAATGGTCACGGCATGGCGATCATGCCGGCCCTCTCCCTGACCGGAGCACCGGACACGGTGCGGATCACCGATCTCGGAACGGAGCGCCCGACGCGCTCGGTCGGCTACGTCACCACCCCTGAGCTGGCCTCTTCCCTCACCGTGCGGGCGCTGATCCGCGAGCTGAGGGCGGTGCGCGGGTGAACCCGTCTCAAATAGTAGGAAGTCCGAGTAGTTGTGGAGACAGACGCTCCGTCCTCGCTTAGCTTTGTAGGAGCCGAACGTCTCGCTCGATCAAGCGAATGCGGTAGCGAGCCGGAGCCGCACGCAGGCGAACCCTGCCGCTCCAGCGCTCCCCGCCCCGGCGTCTCGTAATGCATGCACCCTTCCCTCAAGGAGTGGATCTCCCATGGCCGAGACGACCGCCCGCCGAGTCCGTCACACCTCCCGCTCGAACGACTCCGAGCGCAAGAACGCCGCAGCGGCCCTCCAGCGGGCCCTCGACCGCAGGGACAACGGCGGCGAGACGGGTCACTGAGCCCGGCGGATCACCGCGTCCCCCGCACCACCTCGAAGTGGTCGACGCGCTCGCCGCTCTCGGCGAGCGCGGAGACCGCCAGCTTCGGGCGCGCCCCTGCCGTCACCTCCACCGCGAGGAACGAGAAGCCGGTGTAGCGCACCCGGGACCACTCCACGGTGTCCCGGTCGGCCTCGCGCGACTTCGTCCAGTGGAAGCTCTCGATGCGCTCGTGGTCGTGGACGTTGCCCTCGTAACTGTCCTCGACCCCGGGGCCGAAGCCGTAGAGGTCCTTGCCCGCGCCGCCCGCGGTGACGTACACGATGCCGTCGCGCGTCGGATCGGTCGACGCGCCGACCGGCACGGGCCTGCCGACCTCGCCACCCTTGATGGCGTCCGTGCGTTCGTAGACGTGGTTGTGGCCGTTGACGACCAGGTCCACCTGGTGCCTGGTGAACAGCTCCAGCCACGCGTCGCGCACCCCGCCGTCGGAGGCGTGCGTCGACGTCGAGTACATGCAGTGGTGGAAGAAGACGACCACGAAGTCGACGGCCTCGTCCGCGCGCAGTTCGCGCAGGCGCCTGTCGAGCCAGGCGGTCTGCCGGCCGTCGCTGTAGCCCTTGTTGGCGGGGATCTCGTACGAGACGTCGTTGGCGTCCAGTGCGACGACGCCGACGTTTCCGTACGTGAAGGAGTAGACGCCCGGCGCGTTCCTCGGGTCGAAGCCGTTCTCGGGGAGCGACCAGCGGGCCCACTGGCCGCCGTAGCCGTTCGGCGAGTACCACGCCTCCATGTCGTGGTTGCCGGTGGTCACCATCCACGGCACGGACTTCGCGACGGACTCGGTCTGGGCGAGGAAGGTGTCCCACACGCGTGCGTCGTAGGTGTCGGACTCCTTGCCGTGCCCGGTGGTGTCCGCGTAGCAGATGTCGCCCGCGTGCAGGTGGAACGAGGGGTTCTGGCCCAGGATCACCTGGTCGTTGGCGAGGGCGTGGTAGCTGACGCCCTGGTCGCCGAAGGCCGTGAAGACGAACTTCGCCGGCTCGGCGGGCGCGGTGGTGAAGGAGCCGACGGTCGCCATCCGTTCGGGCGATGCCGGGTCGAAGCCGTCGTGGCCGACGCCGTAGTAGTACGTCGTGCCGGGGGTGAGGCCGTCGAGCGCCGCGTGCAGGTAGTACTGCTCGACCGCGGGCAGCTTCTTCGACAGTGCGGGGGTGTGCAGGTCGCGCACCTCCGCCTCGATCTTCCGGCCCAGCTCCCAGGGGGTCGGACCCATGCGCAGATAGGGGGACTTGACCGCGAACGGCACCTGCCAGGAGATCCGCATCTGCGTCTTCGGGTCGGCGCCGAAGGCGAGGTGCCTGCCGAAGGGCGCCACCAGGCTGCCGTCGACCCGCACCGGGGCGGGCCGCGCGCTCACGGGGTGCGCCGGCGACGTACCCGAGCCGTTGGCCGTACCCGATCCGTCGGCCGAGCCCGAGCTGCCCGCGAGCAGGCCCGCCCCGCCCGCCGCCCCGGCCGCCGCGAACGAACCGGCGAGCACCCTGCGGCGGGAGAACTTCGCGCGCAGGTACTCGTGCTGTTCGGGCATGCTCATCCGGGCCGCGAGCCGCTCCGGGATGCCGACATCGGGAGTGTCCATGGCAGGGAATTTCCCAGCGGGCCCCAACTCCAGCCCTACATGGGGGTGAACAGCAGCGGTCCGTGAAGCGGCTGTCCGCATGCCGGACACCCCATGTCATCCCCTGGGACGAAGAGTACGGTGCTCGTATGTCGGCCAGTTCTCGCAGCATCAATCTCGCAGTCATCCCCGGAGACGGCATCGGCCAAGAGGTCGTGGCCCAGGGGCTCAAGGTCCTCAACGCCGTGCTTCCGCAGGATGTGAAGCTCGAGACGGTGGAATTCGACTTCGGCGCGAGGCGGTACCACGCCACCGGTGAGACCCTCACCGACGCCGACGTGGAAGCCCTCAAGCAGCACGACGCGATCCTCCTCGGCGCGATCGGCGACCCCTCGGTCCCGTCCGGCGTCCTGGAGCGCGGCTTCCTGCTGAAGCTCCGGTTCCTCTTCGACCACCACGTCAACCTGCGGCCCTCGAAGCTGCTGCCCGGCGTCGCCACCCCGCTCGCCGGCCAGCCCGAGATCGACTTCATCGTCGTCCGCGAGGGCACCGAGGGCCCCTACACGGGCAACGGCGGCTCGATCCGCACCGGCACCCCGCACGAGGTCGCCACCGAGGTCTCCGTCAACACGGCCTTCGGTGTCGAGCGCGTGGTCCGCGACGCCTTCGCCCGCGCGCAGGCCCGCCCGCGCAAGAAGCTGACGCTGGTCCACAAGAACAACGTCCTCGCGTACGCCGGGCACCTCTGGACCAACGTCTTCAACCAGGTGGCCAAGGAGTTCCCCGAGGTCACCACCGACTACATCCACGTCGACGCCGCGACGATCTACCTCGTCACCGACCCCGGCCGCTTCGACGTGATCGTCACCGACAACCTCTTCGGCGACATCATCACCGACCTCGCCGCGGCGGTCTCCGGCGGCATCGGCGTCGCCGCCTCCGGCAACATCAACCCGAGCCGCGAGTTCCCGTCCATGTTCGAGCCGGTGCACGGCTCGGCGCCGGACATCGCGGGCCAGGGCAAGGCCGACCCGACGGCCACGGTCCTCTCCGTCGCGCTGCTCCTGCGCCACCTCGGGTACGAGGCCGAGGCCGCCCGCATCGAGGCCGCCGTCTCCGCCGACCTCGCGGAGCGCGGGGACACCGTCCGCACCACCGAGCAGATCGGCGACGCGCTCGCCGTACGAGTAGCGGGCTGACCCGGCAGCTCGTAGATCGCACGCAAGATCACGCAGTAGCCGCCGGGTCCTCAAGGCACCCGGCGGCTTCTCGTATGCGGCCCCCGGGTGTCACCATCGACCCCCGGGCCGCAATCATGCCGTTTCTGTCTCGGGACCCCGCGAGCGATAATCGAACGTGGGGCCGTGGAAGCAGCAGGGAAACTCGGACGTCCTAGTACTGGGCGTCCGGATGTGAGCGCGGTCCGTCACCATCACACGTGAAGGACGAAGCAGTCATGACGACGACGCCGACCATCGAGCTCAAGCCCTCCTCGACGCCGCTGGCCTCCGCGGAGCGCGAGGCGATCCTGGCCAACCCCGGGTTCGGCCGCCACTTCACCGACCACATGGTGACGATCAAGTGGACGGAAGGGCGCGGCTGGCACGACGGTCAGCTCGTGCCGTACGGCCCGCTCGCCCTCGACCCGGCGACGAACGTCCTGCACTACGCCCAGGAGATCTTCGAGGGCCTGAAGGCCTACCGGCAGCCCGACGGGTCGGTGGCCACGTTCCGCCCCGACGCCAACGCCCGCCGCTTCCAGGCCTCCGCGCGCCGCCTCGCGATGCCGGAGCTGCCGGTCGAGACGTTCATCGAGGCGTGCGACGTGCTGGTGCGCCAGGACAAGGCGTGGGTTCCGGCGCACGGCGGCGAGGAGTCCCTCTACCTGCGCCCCTTCATGATCGCCACCGAGGTCGGCCTGGGCGTGAAGCCCGCCAACGAATACCTCTTCGTCGTCATCGCCTCGCCCGCCGGCGCCTACTTCCCCGGCGGCGTGCAGCCCGTCTCGATCTGGCTCTCCGAGGACCGCGTGCGCGCCGTCCCCGGCGGCATGGGCGACGCCAAGACCGGCGGCAACTACGCCGCGTCGCTGCTCGCGCAGGCCGAGGCCGCGGCCAAGGGCTGCGACCAGGTGGCCTACCTCGACGCCGTCGAGCACAAGTGGGTCGAGGAACTGGGCGGCATGAACCTGTACTTCGTGTACGGCGACAAGATCGTCACCCCCGCCCTGACGGGGTCCCTCCTCGCCGGCATCACCCGCGACTCGCTCCTCTCGGTCGCCCGCGACCTCGGCTACACCTCGGAGGAGGGCCGCGTCTCCATCGACCAGTGGAAGACCGACACGGAGAACGGCACGCTCACCGAGGTCTTCGCCTGCGGCACGGCGGCCGTCATCACGCCCGTCGGCACGGTGAAGTGCAACTCGGGCGAGTGGCAGCAGAGCGGCGGCGAGCCGGGCGAGGTCACGATGAAGCTGCGTGAGGCGCTGCTGGATGTGCAGCGCGGGACCGTTGCTGACCAGCACGGCTGGATGCACGGGCTCGGCTGAGGGCTTGAGCGTTGTGCCGGCGGCCCGCTCCGGGGGCTTGTGTCTGCTCCCGGCTGCGGGCCGTTGTCGGCTGGGCGCGCAGTTCCCCGCGCCCCTGGGGACCCCGGCGTGCTGCCCGCCAGGAGCTCAGGAGGCCTGCTCGGGCTCGTCCTTGTTCTCGGCGGTCTCGGCGTTCTCGGCGTTCTCGGCGTCCGGCTTCGGCGTGTTCGAGCCCACCGGGGTGAGCGGGCCGGCGGTGAGGGCGTCGACGACGCCCAAGACCGCCGCTCCGGCGCCCTTGGCCGCGCGGACGCCGAGTCCTATCAGTTCTTCCATGGCCGTCAGGCTACGTGATCGGCGGAAGCGGCGGCCGGGGTGGCCTCGGGGGCGGCGGGCGCGGCCGCCCGGCCCGCCCGTGCCGACAGCGTCAGATACGCCGCCCCGCCCACCACGCCCGACAGCAGGAAGCTGAAGTCGACCCCGCCCGTCAGGGAGAGCAGCGGGCCCTCGTACGACGGCAGTGAGACGGCGAGCACGCCGACCGTCGCGCCCAGTGCCCAGGCCATCGTGGCCTGCACGTTCCAGCCGGCCCGGTACCAGTAGACGCCGCCCCTGGAGCGGCGGTTGAAGACCTGGAGGGCCTCCGCGTCGTACTCCCCGCGGCAGCGCGCGAAGCCGATCAGGGTGATCACCGCCCACGGGGTGCCGATGGCCGTCAGGAGGAGCACGAAGGACGTCATCGCGTCCTGAGCCTCCCACGCGAAGTGGCCGACGAAGACGCAGGCCGTGGCGACGACGGCGACCGTGTACGTGGCACGGGCGCGCGAGGCACGGGGCAGGATCGCGTCCAGGTCGAGGCCCATCGAGTAGAGCATCAGGCCCGCGTTGCCGACCGAGCCCGCGGAGGCGGCGAGCAGCAGCGGCACCAGGTACCAGGTGGGTGACGCGTCGACGAGCCCACCCGCGTAGTCGAGGGCGGCGCGCGCCGCGTACGCCGTGAACGTGCCGAAGAGCTGCGGGATCAGGAGCCCGGCGAGCAGGCCGAGCCAGGCCGCGCCGAGGACCGCGCGGGAGCTGTGCCGGGCCGGGGAGACATAGCGGGTGTAGTCGCCGAGGAGCGTGATGAAGGCGATCGGGCCGGAGAGGCCGGCGGCGACCAGGGCGAGCAGCCACGTCGGCCAGAACGAGCCGAGGAGGTAGCCGCCCGCGCCCGGCAGCGCCGACGTCGTGAAGTCGGGGGCGTACGCGACGACGCCGAGGATCAGCAGCGCCGTCATGCCGAAGGCGAGGACGCGGGAGAGCCGCAGCAGCACGCGGTAGCCGAAGACGGCGCCGATGACGGTGGCGGCGGCGAGCAGGGCGTAGACGACGGCGTACGAGAAGCCGCCGGCCGGCAGGCCGAGCAGGCGGTGCAGGGTGCCCACCATCACGTCGCCGCCGATCCAGATGGTCAGCGCGGTGTAGCCGAGGGAGAGCAGGAGGCCGACGACCGAGCCGACGAGGCGGCCGCGCACCCCGAACTGGGCACCGGACGACGTGGAGAGGTTCGTGCCGGTGCGCAGCGAGACGAGGGCGAGCGGCGCGGTCAGAGCCGTCCCGATCACCGTGCCCGCCACCACCGCGCTGACCGACTGCCACCAGCCGAGGCCGAACGAGACCGGCAGCCAGCCGAAGACGACCACCCCCAGGCAGAGGTTGGAGCCGATGAGGATCGACACGAGATCGCGGGGGCCGCTGGTGCGCTCCCCGTCCGGGATGGTGTCGACTCCGCGCTGTTCTATCGGCATGAGGGTGCCCCTGACGCTCGCTGGTCCGCAATGGTTGCCCCATTTTTGAGCAGCGCTCAATGTGACCTGTCCGACGCCCCCGCGTCAATGCCCTGGGCACCGCTTCCCGTGTGCGGATTTCGTAGTTAGAGTGGCACTCTAAACGTGGAACAGGGAGGTACGGCGCGTGCGACTCACGCCCACCGAACGCGACCGGCTGCTGCTCTTCGGGGCCGCCGAGCTCGCCAGGTCCCGCAAGGCGCGCGGCCTCAGACTCAACGTCCCGGAGGCGACCGCGCTGATCGCCGACACGGTCTGCGAGGCCGCCCGCGACGGCGCCCGGCTCGCCGAGGCCGTCGAGCGGGCCCGCTCGGTGCTCGGCCCGGACGACGTGCTGCCCGGCGTCGCGGACGTGGTGACCGAGGTGCACGTGGAGGCCGTCTTCGACGACGGGTCCCGGCTCGCGGTCGTCTCCGACCCGATCGGCGAGGGGCTCGGCGCCGAGGCGCCGGGCGCGCTCCTTCCCGGGCCGCTGCACGAGGACCCCGCCCCGGCCGTGGAGCTGACCGTGCGCAACACCGCCACCGTGCCCGTCTCCGTGACCTCGCACTTCCACTTCTTCGAGGCCAACCCCCGGCTCGACTTCGACCGCGCCGCCGCGTACGGCATGCGGCTCGCCGTGCCCGCCGGGTCCTCCGTCCGCTTCGGACCCGGCGAGAGCGTCGCCGTCGGGCTGCTGCCCCTCGGCGGCGAGCGGATCGCCATCGGCTTCGCGGGCCTGGTGGACGGCCCGCTGGACGCGCCGGGCGTCCGCGAGGAGGCGCTGCGCCGCGCCGCCGCCTGCGGCTACCTCGGCGTACCGGAAACGACAGAGCAGGAGGCGAAGCGATGAGCCGCCCCGAGAGCCACCCCGCCGAACCGCGCCGCCTCACCCCGTACGAGTACGCCGCCACGCACGGCCCCCGCGCCGGCGACCACGTCCGGCTCGGCGACTCCGGCCTGACGATCCGCGTGGAGTCCGACGCCCAGAAGTACGGCGACGAGTTCCTCGCCGGATTCGGCAAGACGGCCCGCGACGGGATCCACCTGAAGGCCGCCGCCGTCCGCGAGACCTGCGACGTCGTCATCAGCAACGTGGTCGTCATCGACGCCGTGCAGGGCATCCGCAAGGTGTCCATCGGCATCAGGGAAGGCCGCATCCACGCCATCGGGCGCGCGGGCAACCCCGACACCCTCGACGGCGTCGACGTCGTGGTCGGCACCGGCACGTCCATCGTGTCGGGGGAGGGGCTCATCGCCACCGCCGGGTCTGTGGACACCCACGTGCACCTGCTCTCGCCGCGCATCATGGAGGCCTCCCTCGCCTCCGGCGTCACCACGATCATCGGTCAGGAGTTCGGGCCCGTCTGGGGCGTCGGCGTCAACTCGCCCTGGGCGCTGCGCCACGCCTTCAACGCCTTCGACGCCTGGCCCGTCAACATCGGCTTCCTCGGGCGCGGCTCGTCCTCGCACGACGCCCCGCTGATCGAGGCGCTCGCCGAGGGCGGCGCGTCCGGCTTCAAGGTGCACGAGGACATGGGCGCGCACACCCGCGCCCTGGACACCGCGCTGCGCGTCGCCGAGGAGCACGACGTGCAGGTCGCCCTGCACAGCGACGGCCTGAACGAGTGCCTGTCGGTGGAGGACACCCTGAAGGTCCTCGAAGGGCGCACCATCCACGCCTTCCACATCGAGGGGTGCGGCGGCGGCCACGTGCCGAACGTCCTGAAGATGGCGGGCGTGCCGAACGTCATCGGCTCCTCCACCAACCCCACCCTGCCCTTCGGCCGGGACGCCGTCGCCGAGCACTACGGCATGATCGTCTCCGTCCACGACCTCAAGACCGACCTGCCCGGCGACGCCGCCATGGCCCGCGACCGCATCCGTGCCGGGACGATGGGCGCCGAGGACGTCCTGCACGACCTGGGGGCCATCGGCATCACCTCGTCGGACGCGCAGGGCATGGGCCGGGCCGGCGAGACCGTCCGCCGCACCTTCGCGATGGCCGGGAAGATGAAGGCCGAGCTCGGCCCCATGGAGGGCGACGGCCCGCACGACGACAACGCGCGCGTCCTGCGCTACATGGCCAAGCTGACCATCAACCCCGCCCTCGCCCACGGCCTCGCCCACGAGGTCGGCTCCATCGAGGTCGGCAAGCTCGCCGACATCGTCCTGTGGCGCCCCGAGTACTTCGGCGCCAAGCCGCAGCTCGTCCTCAAGTCCGGCTTCCCCGCGTACGGCGTCGTGGGCGACCCGAACGCCGCGACCGACACCTGCGAACCCCTCGTCCTCGGACCGCAGTTCGGGGCGTACGGCGCGACGCCCGCCGACATCTCCGTCGCGTTCGTCGCGCAGGCCGCCGTCGACCAGGGCAACGACCTGATGCCCACGCGCCGCCGCCGGGTCGCGGTGCGCGGCACGCGCGGCATCGGCCCCGCCGACCTGCGCCTGAACTCCCGCACCGGCGCCGTCGACGTGGACCAGCGCTCCGGCCTCGTCACCCTCGACGGCGACCCGCTCCGCTCCGAGCCCGCCGACTCCGTCTCCCTCAACCGCCTCTACTTCCTTTAAGGGTTTACGTCATGTCTGCTGCCGCCGACGGCTTCCGCATGCCCGCCGAGTGGGCCCCGCACGAACGCACCTGGATGGCGTGGCCGTGCCCCAACCCCACCTTCGACGACCCCGAGGGCCTCGACGACTCCCGCCTCGCCTGGGCCAACGTCGCCCGCGCCGTACGCCGCTTCGAGCCGGTCACCGTGGTCTGCGGGCCCGGTCAGGCCACGTACGCGAAGGAGCTCCTCGGCCCGGACATCGACGTCACCGAGCGCGAGCTCGACGACGCCTGGATGCGGGACATCGGGCCCACCTTCCTGACCGACGGGAAGGGGCAGCTGGCCGCCGTCGACTGGACGTTCAACGGCTGGGGCGCCCAGGAGTGGGCCCGCTGGGACCACGACTCCAAGATCGGGGCGCACGTCGCCGACCTCGCGGGGGCCCGCACGTACACCTCGAAGCTCGTCAACGAGGGCGGCGGCATCCACGTCGACGGCGACGGCACCGTCCTGCTCACCGAGACCGTCCAGCTCGGCCCCGAGCGCAACCCCGGCTGGACCAGGGAGCAGGTCGAGGCGGAGATCCACGCCCACCTCGGCACCACCAAGGCGATCTGGCTGCCGCGCGGCCTCACCGCCGACTATCCGGGGCACGGCTACGGCACCCTCGGCCACGTCGACATCGTCGCCGCCTTCGCCGCGCCCGGCGTCGTCCTCGTCCACTCCCAGCGCGACCCCGCCCACCCGGACTTCGAGGTCAGCAAGGAGGTCGTCGCGACCCTCCAGGGCCAGACGGACGCCCGCGGCCGCACCCTGCGGATCGTCGAGGTGCCCGCCCCGACCGTCATCGAGGACGACGAGGGCTGGGTCGACTACTCCTACATCAACCACTACCTCTGCAACGGCGGCGTCGTCCTGTGCGCCTTCGGCGACCCCAACGACGAGCTGGCGGCGGGCATCTTCCGCGGTCTCTTCCCGGACCGGACCGTGACGCTCGTGGACGCCCGTACGATCTTTGCCGGGGGTGGTGGCATCCACTGCATCACCCAGCAGCAGCCGAAGGTGTGAGCAAGGAGAACGGGATGGCCGGTCAGGCGCGCGCGCGGAAGAACGCCCCACCGCGCGAGGACGTCATGGCGGCCGCCATGGAGATGATCGCCGAGCGCGGCCTGGAGAAGCTGACCATGGCCGCGCTCGGCCGCGAGGTCGGCATGAGCTCCGGCCACCTCCTCTACTACTTCCGCACCAAGGACGAGCTGCTGCTGCGCACCCTGGAGTGGAGCGAGGGCCGCCTCGGCGCCGAGCGCGGCCGCCTCCTCGCCCGCCGGGGCACGGCCCGCGAGCGCCTCGACGCGTACGTCGAGCTGTACGTCCCCGACGCCGTCGGCGACCCCCACTGGACGCTCTGGCTGGAGGTCTGGAACCGCTCCCTCAACGCCGACGAGGAGGGCCGCGACCGGCAGGCCGCCATCGAGGGCGCCTGGCACCGCGACCTGGTGGCGCTGCTCGCCGAGGGCGTCTCGCGCGGCGAGTTCGGACCGGTCGACCCCGACCGCTTCGCGTCCCGCCTGCGGGCGCTGCTCGACGGGTTCTCCATCCATGTGGCGATCGGGCTGCGGGGGACGGGGCGGGACCAGGTCCTCGCGCACGTGCGGGAGTTCCTGGACGGCACGCTCGCACCGGCGGGCGGTGCGTCCCATGTGCCGCCCGCATCGTGAGACGGGGAAGCGCACTGTGTGCACGCTGTGGCAGGCTGCCACCGTGCTCTCGTTCGCCATGATTATTGGCAGCAGGCGCGCCGGTCCGCAGTGACCGCCTCGTACCCATCACGTACGGGCGGACACCGTCGCCTCGACCCGCGCGCAGACCTCTCGCACCCGCGAGGGGTTTTTTCGTTTCCCGGCCCAACTGCACCCGGACACGGAGCGCGCGGGATCATTGGGGGTGGTGGAGCCGGTCATTCCGGTAGACCGAGATCCGACACAGGAGCCAGATCAGCATGACGGAAACCAGCGCACCCGACGATTCCTTCCACGTCTTCGACACGACGCTGCGCGACGGCGCGCAGCGCGAAGGCATCAACCTCACCGTCGCGGACAAGCTGACCATCGCCCGGCACCTGGACGACTTCGGCGTCGGCTTCATCGAAGGCGGCTGGCCCGGCGCCAACCCGCGCGACACCGAGTTCTTCGCGCGGGCCCAGCGGGAGATCACCTTCCGGCACGCCCAGCTCGTCGCCTTCGGCGCCACCCGCCGCCCGAACGCCAAAGCGGCCGACGACCCGCAGGTCAACGCCCTCCTCGCGGCCGGCGCCCCCGTCATCACCCTCGTCGCCAAGGCCCACGACCGGCACGTCGAACTGGCCCTGCGCACCACCCTCGAAGAGAACCTGGAGATGGTCCGCGACACCGTCTCCCACCTCGTCGCCGAAGGCCGCCGCGTCTTCGTCGACTGCGAGCACTTCTTCGACGGCTACCGCGCCAACCCCGAGTACGCCAAGGCGGTCGTGCGGACCGCCGCCGAGGCCGGCGCCGACGTCGTCATCCTGTGCGACACCAACGGCGGCATGCTGCCCGCCCAGGTGCAGGCCGTCGTCTCCACCGTCGTCGCCGACACCGGCGCCCGGCTCGGCATCCACGCCCAGGACGACACCGGCTGCGCCGTCGCCAACACCCTCGCCGCCGTCGACGCCGGCGCCACCCACGTCCAGTGCACCGCCAACGGCTACGGCGAGCGCGTCGGCAACGCCAACCTCTTCCCCGTCGTCGCCGCCCTGGAGCTGAAGTACGGCAAGCAGGTCCTGCCCGAGGGCTCGCTGCGCGAGATGACCCGCGTCTCGCACGCCATCGCCGAGGTCGTGAACCTGACCCCGTCGACCCACCAGCCCTACGTCGGCGTCTCCGCCTTCGCCCACAAGGCCGGACTGCACGCCTCCGCGATCAAGGTCGACCCGGACCTCTACCAGCACATCGACCCCGACCTCGTCGGCAACCGCATCCGTATGCTCGTCTCCGACATGGCGGGCCGCGCCTCCATCGAGCTCAAGGGCAAGGAGCTCGGCGTCGACCTCGGCGGCGACCGCGCGCTGATCGGCCGCGTCGTCGACCGCGTCAAGGAGCGCGAGCTCCAGGGCTACACGTACGAGGCCGCCGACGCCTCCTTCGAGCTGCTGCTCCGCGAGGAGGCCGAGGGCCGAGCCCGCCGCTACTTCCGCGTCGAGTCCTGGCGGGCCATCGTCGAGGACCGTCCCGACGGCACGCACGCCAACGAAGCGACCGTGAAGCTGTGGGCCAAGGGCGAGCGCATCGTCGCCACCGCGGAGGGCAACGGCCCGGTCAACGCCCTCGACCGGGCGCTGCGGGTCGGCCTGGAGCGGATCTACCCCCAGCTCGCCAAGTTGGAGCTCGTCGACTACAAGGTCCGCATCCTGGAGGGCAAGCACGGCACGTCCTCCACGACGCGCGTCCTGATCTCCACCACCGACGGCGTCGGCGAGTGGTCGACCGTCGGCGTCGCGGAGAACGTCATCGCCGCGTCGTGGGGCGCGCTGGAGGACGCGTACACCTACGGGCTGCTGCGGGCCGGGGTCGAGCCGGTGGAGTAGCCCCGGTACGCAGCGGGACCGACTGGGTTACGTTCGAAGTATGAAGAATCGGACGAAGCGGATCACTGTCGGACTATCCGGGCTGCTGCTCGCCCTGGGTGCCGTGTCCTTCACCGCGGCGCCCGTGGCCCCGGACCCCTCCGGCGTGTCGGTGGTCGCCGACGCCTGGGAGAAGAGTCCGGTGTACGTCGACCGCGCGGCGTCGGACCAGCTGTCGCAGGAGCAGGCCGACGCCCTCGCCCAGCGGATCGTCAGGGCCGACAAGCCGGTGTTCGTCGCCGTCCTGCCGGCCGACTTCCCGCAGCAGAACCTCTTCCAGCGGCTGCGCGCCGAGACCGGGGTGACCGGGGTGTACGCCGTCCGGCTCGGCGACGGGTTCGACGCGAAGGCCGACCGGTCCGTGCTGACCGGCAACGCCGTCGGCAACCTCGTCTCGCTCGTCCGGGGCGAGGACACCCCGGCCCAGCTCGACCACTTCGTCGACCAGGCACTCGCGCAGGCGGGCGGCCGGGCTCCGCAGTCGTGGGGCGGTGGCCAGGACCACGAGATCTCGGTGGGCGCCCTGCTCGGGGTCGGCGTGGTCGTCGTGGCGGGCGCCGGCGGGGCGTACGCGATCGTGCGGCGCAAGAAGCGGCGCCACGAGGAGGCGCAGCGCGAGTCGCTGCGCAAGCTGTCCGTCGTCGTCGACGAGGACATCACCGCGTTCGGCGAGGAGCTGGACCGGCTCGACTTCCATCCCGCTGAGCCGGGGGCGGACGACGCGATGCGCGCGGACTACGAGCGGGCGCTCGACGCGTACGAGAAGGCGAAGTCGTCCATGGCGGCCGCCACCCGTCCCGAGGACGTGCGGGGCGTCACCCAGGCGCTGGAGGACGGGCGCTTCTCCCTGGCCCTGCTCGCCGCGCGACGGGAGGGGCGCGAGCTGCCGGAGCGGCGCGCCCCGTGCTTCTTCGACCCGCGGCACGGGCCTTCGGTCGAGGACGCGGCATGGGCGCCCGCGGGCGGGGCCGAACGCTCGGTCCCGGTCTGCGCGGCGGACGCGGCGCGCCTGGCGGACGGCCGGGACCCGATGGTGCGGACGGTGGCCACGGAGTCCGGGGAGCGGCGGCCCTACTGGGAGGCCGGACCGGCGTACGGGCCGTGGGCCGGCGGCTACTTCGGCGGGGGCATCCTGCCGGGTCTCCTCGTCGGCACGATGCTCGGCGGCATGATGATGAGTCCGGCGTACGCGGCGGACTACGGGCCCGGGTACGGCGACCCCGGCGGTTTCGAGGGCGGCGACTTCTCGGGAGCGGACTTCGACCCCCGGGACTTCGGGGGCGGCGGAGACTTCGGCGGGGGAGGGGACTTCGGAGGCGGCGGAGACTTCGGAGGCGGCGGGGACTTCGGAGGTGGGGGTGGGTTCTAGGGACCCGGAAGTGACTCAGTCCGTCGCCTGCGGGGCGGTCGGCGGAACCGTCACCGGCCAGCGTCCCGGATGTCCGGGCGGCAGCGCCAAGTCCCGTCGTACGGCCGCGTAGAACGCCTCGCGAGCGGCGCGCTGGCGCTCCAGCAACTCCGCCCATGCCTCGGGGTCATGGGTGTCCTCCCGCAGGAACTGCTCCATCCGGATCACCAGGAGCACCCAGGCCCGCGCCTCCTCGACCACGTCCGGCGCGCCGAGCATGAGCAGCGCCTCACCGGCCGGGTCGCGGGCCTCGGCGGCCCGGGTGAAATGGGGGACCGCCTCTTCGGGCGAGAGGGGGTGGGGGTGCGGGTCGTTGCCCAGGTGGGCGGCGACACGGTAGGTGAGGCTGACGGTCTGCCGCAGGACCCGGGCGTACTCGGTGTAGACGGCGAGCCGCCGCTCCTCCCAGCGCGCCGCCTGCTCCCGCCGGAACCGGATGCGGTCGCCCCGCGTGATCGCCACGTACGAACCGAGCGCACCGACGATCACGCCGAGGAGAGCGGGCAGCTGCTGTATGAACTCCGACACGGCGAAACGTTAGCGTGCGCGGCGGCCGCGGTCGGAGGGATGCGGCAGGTCTCAGGAACCAGCCTTGATCGCCGAGATGTCGAAGCTCAGCTTGATCTTGTCGGAGACGAGCAGGCCGCCGGTCTCCAGCGCGGCGTTCCACGTGAGGCCCCACTCCGAGCGCAGGATCTCGGCCTTGCCCTCGAAGCCGACGCGCTCGTTGCCGAAGGGGTCCTTGGCCGAGCCGTTGAACTCCAGGTCGATGGTGAGCGGCTTCGTGGTGCCCAGGATCGTCAGGTCGCCGGTGACGCGGTAGTCGTCGCCGCCCAGCGCCTCCGTCTTCGTGGAGCGGAAGGTCATCCGGGGGAATTCCTCGGTCTTGAAGAAGTCCGCGCTCTTCAGGTGCCCGTCACGGTCGGCGTTGCCGGTGTCGATGCTGTCCATCGTGACGTCGAGGGAGGCCGTCGAGCGGGACGGGTCCGTGCCGTCCAGGTGCAGCGTGCCCTCGAAGTCGAGGAAGGAGCCCTTGACGTTGGTGACCATGGCGTGGCGGGCGACGAAGCCGATCGTGGTGTGCGCCGGGTCGATGGTGTAGTCGCCGGTGAGCGCGGCGAGCTCCGGGCTGACCGGCGCGGGGGCGGTAGCGGCGGGGGCGGTGGTGGTGGCGGTTTCGTTCTTGCGGCCGAAGAGACCCATGACGTGCTCCTTGGGGACGAGCTGCTTCGTCAGCAGCTTCTGTTGAATGTTCAACGAGAATGAAGGTAGCGCGATTCTGTTCAACATTCAACCTCTCGGACGAAGTCGGCGTGTTTTGGCCGGGTGGCGCGGGGTGGCGCCACGTTCGCGCGCGATGGCGCCATCTTGCGCCAAGTCGTGCGCCATACGTGCTGAGCTGCGAAAAGAGGTGTCACTGCGCCTTCGGATCGCACGGATGGCGTCGCAGTGGCTTGCCGTGGCGCCAAACTGATGCCATGATGGCGTCATGAACCTCACGCAGTACGTCGACCAGCTCCGTCACGAGCTCGCGGTGGCCGCCGAAGCGGGCGGCGACGAGGCCCGCGCCCTGGCCGAGCGCCTCACCGCCCCGCTGGAATCGGCCGCCCGGCTCACCCTGCTGAACGCGCTCTCCGCCGCCGCGGAGGAGATCACCGTCGATCTCGCGCCGGGCTCGGTCGACGTGCGGCTGCGTGGAGTCGACCCCGAGTTCGTCGTGACACCGCCGCCGGCGGTGGAGGCCTTCGACGCACGGGCGGAGTACGCGGCCCTCATGGCCGCCCAGCCCGCGCCGCCCCCGGCCCCCGCCGCACCCGAGGCCGCGGACGACGGCGGCACCGCCCGGATCAACCTCCGCCTGCCCGCGCACGTCAAGGCCCGCGTCGAGGAGGCCGCCAACCGCGACGGCCTCTCGGTCAACGCGTGGCTCGTCCGCGCGGTCTCCGCCGCACTGGACCGGCCCGACGCCCGGCCGGGCATGACGGCGAACCGCGAGACCCGGAGCTCGGGCAACGGGTTCACCGGCTGGGTGCGCTAGCCCGGCGCTCTCGCGGGACGTGCGGAACGTTCACCTTCACCGATCGAGCCATGCGGGCTCGCCGAGCCGGCAGGACGGGACAGCCATGCCTTCTTTCGACACCCCCAAGCCCATCACCGCCACCGTCACCTTCGACGTGGGAAACCTGAAGATCGTGGCGGGAGACCGCGCGGACACCGTCGTCGACGTGCGCCCCAGCAGCGAGGCGCAGGACGGCGACGTCAGGGCGGCCGACCGCACCCGCGTCGAGTTCTCCAACGGAAAGTTGCTGGTCAAGGGCCCCAAGGAGCGCTCGCTCTTCGGTAAGGGCCCCTCGATCGACGTGGAGATCGCACTGCCCGCCGGTTCCCAGGTGCACGCCACCACCGCCATGGCGCACCTCACCGCCGAAGGCGGCCTGGGCGAGTGCGAGTACAAGACGTCCGCGGGTGACGTGCAGCTGGAGCGGGCGGCCGGTCTCCGTCTGAACACCGGCTACGGCGACATCTCCGTGGGCCGCGCGGACGGCCCGGCCGACCTCCGCACCGGCTCCGGCGAGATCCGCGCCGGCGAGGTCAAGGGGTCGGTGTCGGTCAAGAGCTCCAACGGCAACACGAGCCTCGGCGACATCGAGGGCGGCATCACGGTGAAGGCGTCCAACGGCTCCGTCACCGTCGACCGCGCCGCCGCCGACGTCAGCGTCAAGACGGCCAACGGGCCCATCCGGGTCGGCGAGTTGGCGCGCGGTGAGGCCGTACTCGAAACCGCCGCGGGCAAGATCGAGATCGGCATCCCGGAGGGCACGGCCGCCTGGCTCGACGTACGGACGAAGACGGGCAACGTGCGCCAGTCGCTGGAGGCGTCGGACGCGCCCGGCGAGCCCGCGGACACGCTGAAGGTGCGGGCCCGCACGTCGATGGGCGACATCGTGATCCACCGCGCCTGATCCCGCAATTTCGCACCTGCGACACCCGCTTTAGGGGGGCGGTGCTCCACCCCTCTCCAGCCCCCTCACTTCTCCATCCCCCTCACCTCAGCTGCCGCCCCGGCAGCCGTCCGGGACCAGAATCGAACTGGTGTCCGGTACTGAAGCTGCCCTCCCGCGCAAACCGAAGCTGCCCTCCCTCGAAGAAGGAACGGACATGGTTACGCCCCACCAGTCGCGCCCCGCGGCGATCACCGCCACCGGTCTCCGCAAGTCCTACGGCGAGAAGACCGTCCTCGACGGCATCGACCTGCACATCCCGCAGGGCACGATCTTCTCCCTGCTCGGCCCCAACGGCGCGGGCAAGACGACCGCCGTGCAGATCCTCTCCACCCTCATCTCCGCCGACGCCGGCAAGGCGTCGGTGGCGGGCCACGACCTGGCGGCCGAACCCGACGCGGTGCGTGCCGCGATCGGTGTCACCGGCCAGTTCTCCGCCGTCGACAACCTCCTCACCGGAGAGGAGAACCTGACGCTCATGGCCGACCTGTACGGCTACGGGCGCCGCGAGGGCCGTCACCTCGCCGCCGACCTCATCGAGCGGTTCGACCTGATCGAGGCGGCGAGGAAGCCCGCGTCGACGTACTCGGGCGGCATGCGGCGCCGCCTCGACATCGCGATGACGCTGGTCGGCGGCCCGCGCGTGATCTTCCTGGACGAGCCGACCACCGGACTCGACCCGCGCAGCCGGCACGGCATGTGGGAGATCGTCCGCGAACTCGTCGCCGACGGCGTCACCATCTTCCTCACCACGCAGTACCTGGAGGAGGCCGACCAACTCGCCGACACCATCGCGGTGTTGAGCGGCGGCAAGCTGGTGGCCCAGGGCACCCCCGCCGAGCTGAAGCGCCTCGTCCCGGGCGGCCACGTCCAGCTGCGCTTCGCCGACGTCCGGGGTCTCGAGTCCGCCGCTCGGCTGCTCGGCACCGGCACCCGCGACGACGACGCCCTGACCCTCCAGGTCCCCAGCGACGGCAGCCTGCGCTCCGTCAAGGCCGTACTCGACCGGATCGACGCCACCGAGATCGAGGTCGAGGCGCTCGCCATCGACACCCCCGACCTGGACGACGTCTTCTTCGCCATGACCGGCAGCCCCGCCAAGCCGTGACCGCCCGCCCCGCCCACGAGAGAGCGACGACCCGATGAGCACCGTCACCACCACCCCGACCGTCACGCGCGCCGCCCGCCCGGTCCCCGCCCGCCCCTCCGCGCTGCGCAACTCACGGACCATGCTGCGCCGCAACCTCCTGCACGCCCGCCGCTACCCGGCCATGACGATCAGCCTGGTGAGCATGCCCATCGCCATGCTGCTGCTCTTCAACTACGTCTTCGGCGGCACGATGTCGGCGGGCATGGGCGGCGCGGGGGCCGGCGACTACATCGACTACCTCGTCCCCGGCATCCTGCTGATGGCCGTCGGCTCGGGTGTCCTGCCCACCACGGTCGGCGTCTGCACCGACATGACCGAGGGGATCGTGGCCCGCTTCCGGACCATGCCGATCAACGGCTCCTCGGTGCTCACCGGCCGTGCCGTCGGCGCCGTCATCCAGACCCTGATCACCCTGGTCCTCGTCACCGGCGTCGCCTTCCTCGTGGGCTTCCGCTCCAGCGCCGAACCCGTCGAATGGCTCGCCGCTGCCGGTCTCCTCACCCTCATGAGCACCGCGCTGACCTGGCTCGCCGTCGCGCTCGGTCAGCTGGTCAAGGCCCCGGAGGCGGCGAGCAGCGTCGCCCTGCCCTTCTCGTTCCTGCTGCCCTTCCTCAGCAGCGTGTTCGTGCCGCTCGACTCGATGCCGGACTGGCTGCGCCACTTCGCCGAGTGGCAGCCCTACACCGCCTTCACCGAGACCCTGCGCGGGCTGCTGACCGGCGGCGAGATCGGCAAGTTCGGGCCGCTCGCGGTGGGCTGGGGCATCGCCATCGCCCTGCTCGGCTTCGTCTGGGCGCGCTCGCTGTTCAAGCGCGACGCGACGCGCTGACCCCCACCGGCCCCGCGGCCCCCGTATCGTCGCTTGTTGTCGGTCCCCGCCAATTCGGTACCGCCCCCGGCGGGGCACTGGCAGAGGCGCTGTGACGCACCCCTTTTGTGGAATCCCTACAACGGTAGAGGGGCTGAGCCGTCACTTCTTCGTGGCCCCAGCGGGCTTCTGTCCGGGGGTGCCAGGAAAACGGCCCGGAGACTGTACAGAGTCGACGGTCCGTTTCCAGGGGGGCGCTCCGTAAGGTCGCTACATGACCGTTTTGGACGAGACCGCCTCCGGGAGCGAGCCCACCGACTCGCACGGCCGCGTGGCCGAACTGCACGAGATCCGTGCGGAGGCGCTGCGCGGGCCGAGTGAGAAGGCGACCGAGGCGCAGCACGCCAAGGGCAAGCTGACGGCCCGCGAGCGGATCGAGCTGTTGCTGGACCCGGATTCGTTCACTGAGGTCGAGCAGTTGCGCCGGCACCGGGCCACGGGTT
>NZ_JBVICF010000020.1:0-115268 GCF_055572995.1 Streptomyces sp. NPDC030245
TACTGCAGGGGGGACCCTGTGGGAGAGTAGGACGCCGCCGAACTCCTTTTGAATGGGAAACCCCCGCACCTTATGGTGCGGGGGTTTTCTGCGTTCTGGTGGCCCGGGGCCCGGGTACCCCTCCGCACCGACGTGCCGCGACTGAGGGTAGGGTCAGGGGGCATCATTGGCTCTTTCCCACAGGAGGCCCCCGGGTGGAGGTCCAGGAGACTCGTGTCCAGACGGACCGGGTCCTCACCATCCCGAACATCCTCAGCATGGCGCGCCTCGCCGGCGTACCTCTCTTCCTGTGGTTGATCCTCAGGCCCGAGTTCGGAGGGCCCAACAGTGACGGCTGGGCGCTGCTGGTCCTGGCGCTCAGCGGCGTCAGTGACTACCTCGACGGCAAGCTCGCGCGCCGTTGGAACCAGATCAGCAAGCTCGGCCGGCTCCTCGACCCTGCCGCCGATCGGCTCTATATCCTCTCGACGCTGGTCGGCCTGACCTGGCGGGAGATTCTGCCGCTCTGGCTGACCGCGGCGCTGCTGCTGCGCGAGCTGGTTCTGCTGGTCATGGTCGGGATCCTCAGGCGCCACGGCTATCCGCCGCCCCAGGTGAACTTCCTGGGCAAGGCCGCCACCTTCAACCTGATGTACGCCTTTCCACTACTGCTCCTGAGCGACGCAAGTGGCTGGATCGCCACACCCGCTGCTATTTTCGGATGGGCGTTCGCCGGATGGGGTACAACGCTGTATTGGTGGGCAGGGATCCTATATGTGGTTCAGGTCCGCCGACTTGTCAAGGCGGACAACCCAGCCGATTGAGCTCGCCGATTCGGTGGCTGTAGAGGCTCCATGGGCCCGCATCCGACATGTGCGGGTCCATTCAGGTGGGCTGGTCGGCTAAATCGTCGTCTATGAGGAGGACGCTTCCGACATGAAGGCCGTCGTGATGGCCGGCGGTGAGGGCACACGCCTTCGCCCCATGACCTCGAGCATGCCCAAGCCGCTCCTTCCTGTGGCCAACCGGCCGATCATGGAGCACGTGCTTAGGCTGCTGAAGAGGCATGGGCTCACCGAGACCGTAGTGACAGTGCAGTTCCTGGCGTCTCTCGTCAAGAACTACTTCGGCGACGGCGAAGAGCTTGGGATGGAGCTCACCTATGCCAACGAAGAGAAACCGCTCGGTACCGCAGGCAGTGTGAAGAACGCCGAGGAAGCGCTGAAGGACGACGCCTTCCTCGTGATCTCCGGTGACGCTCTGACCGATTTCGACCTCACCGATCTGATCGCCTTCCACAAGGAAAAGGGCGCGCTTGTCACCGTCTGCCTGACGCGCGTACCCAATCCACTGGAATTCGGCATCACCATCGTCGACGAAGAAGGAAAGGTCGAGCGCTTCCTCGAGAAGCCGACCTGGGGGCAGGTCTTCTCCGACACGGTGAACACGGGCATCTACGTCATGGAGCCCGAAGTCTTCGACTACGTCGAGGCCGATGTGCCGGTCGACTGGTCCGGAGATGTCTTCCCGCAGCTGATGAAGGAAGGCAAGCCCGTCTACGGCTACATCGCCGAGGGCTACTGGGAGGACGTCGGCACGCACGAGAGCTACGTCAAGGCGCAGGCCGACGTCCTCGAGGGCAAGGTCGACGTCGAGCTGGACGGCTTCGAGATCTCTCCCGGGGTCTGGGTGGCGGAAGGTGCGGAGGTGCATCCCGACGCCGTCCTGCGCGGACCGCTGTACGTCGGGGACTACGCCAAGATCGAAGCGGACGCCGAGATCCGCGAGCACACCGTCGTGGGCTCCAATGTCGTGGTCAAGAGCGGCGCGTTCCTGCACAAGGCCGTCGTGCACGACAACGTCTACATCGGGCAGCAGAGCAACCTGCGGGGCTGCGTCGTCGGAAAGAACACCGACATCATGCGCGCGGCCCGCATCGAGGACGGCGCGGTCATCGGCGACGAGTGCCTCGTCGGTGAAGAATCGATCATCCAGGGCAACGTCAGGGTCTATCCCTTCAAGACCATCGAGGCCGGCGCCTTCGTCAACACCTCGGTCATCTGGGAGTCCCGCGGACAGGCGCACCTCTTCGGGGCGCGCGGTGTCTCCGGAATCCTGAACGTGGAGATCACGCCCGAGCTCGCCGTGCGCCTGGCCGGCGCCTATGCGACGACCCTGAAGAAGGGGTCCACCGTCACCACGGCGCGTGACCACTCACGAGGTGCGCGGGCGCTGAAGCGGGCGGTGATCTCGGCGTTGCAGGCCAGCGCCATCGACGTACGAGATCTGGAGAACGTGCCGCTGCCCGTCGCGCGCCAGCAGACGGCCAGAGGAAGCGCCGGCGGCATCATGATCCGCACCACGCCCGGGGTGCCGGACTCCGTCGACATCATGTTCTTCGACGAGCAGGGCGGGGACCTCTCGCAGGGCAGCCAGCGGAAGCTGGACCGGGTCTACGCGCGCCAGGAGTACCGGCGGGCCTTCCCCGGGGAGATCGGTGACCTGCACTTCCCGTCCAGCGTCTTCGACTCCTACACGGGGTCGCTGCTGCGGAACGTGGACACGACCGGCGTCGCCGAGTCCGGGCTCAAGGTCGTCGTCGACGCGTCCAACGGCAGCGCCGGTCTCGTACTGCCGAGCCTCCTCGGCAAGCTCGGGGTGGACGCGCTGACCATCAACCCGGGGCTCGACGAGTCGCGGCCCACGGAGACCGCCGAGTCCCGCCGGGCGGGCCTCGTCCGGCTCGGGGAGATCGTGGCATCCGCCCGGGCCGCCTTCGGAGTGCGCTTCGACCCGGTCGGCGAGCGGTTCTCGCTCGTCGACGAGAAGGGCCGGATCGTCGAGGACGACCGGGCCCTGCTGGTGATGCTCGACCTGGTGGCCGCCGAGCGGCGCAGCGGGCGGGTGGCGCTGCCGGTGACGACGACGCGCATCGCCGAGCAGGTCGCCGCGTACCACGGGACGCAGGTGGACTGGACGACCACGTCGCCCGACGACCTGACGAGGGTGGGCCGGGCCGACTCGACCATCTTCGGCGGTGACGGGCGCGGCGGCTTCATCGTCCCCGAGTTCAGCGGCGTCTTCGACGGCACCGCGGCGTTCGTGCGGCTCATCGGTCTTGTGGCGCGTACGCAGCTCACCCTGAGCCAGATCGACGCGCGCATCCCGCGCGCCCATGTGCTGCGGCGGGACCTCGCCACCCCGTGGGCGGTCAAGGGGCTCGTGATGCGGCGCGTGGTGGAGGAGGCCGGCGAGCGGTCCGTGGACACCACCGACGGTGTGCGGGTCGTGGAGGCCGACGGACGGTGGGTGCTCGTGCTGCCCGACCCGGCCGAGGCCGTCACCCATCTGTGGGCCGAGGGACCCGACGACGCGTCCGCCCAGGCGCTGCTCGACGAGTGGTCCGCGGTGGTGGACAGCGCAGGTCGCTGACGTTTCCGAGCGCCGGGCAGCACCCACAACGGGTGCTGCCCGGCGCGTCGGTGGGGCCATTCGGAGGTAGCGCCCCCGACGTGCGACGATGTGCGGCATGCCGCAGCAGCCCCCCGTTCGGAGCACCCCCTCGCGCCCCCGGCGCCCGGACGCGTCCATGTCGCTGCTCACCACCGTCATGGACCACAGCCTCGACGAGGGGTACGCGGAGGCCGCCGCCCGCAAGCAGGCCAGGGGGAACAGCGGTGTCCCCCGTCCGCTGCGGGCCAAACTCGGGCTCGCGGCCGGGCTCGTGCTCGCCGCGCTGGTCGTCACCGTGGGGGCCGCGCAGGCGCGGATAGAGGCGCCGGTGCTGGCGAAGGAGCGCGAGGAGCTCATCGACCGCGTCGAAGAGGCGACGGCGGGAGCCGACCGGCTCGAGGACGACGTGGACGAGCTCCGCGACGACGTCGGCGAGCGGCAGCGGGCCGCGCTGAAGCAGCACGGCGGCAGCCAGGGCGAGTTGCTGGGCCTCCTCTCCGGAGCCACGGAAGCCCAGGGGCCCGGCGTGAAGCTCGTCGTGGACGACAAGAAGCAGGCCGACCAGGGCGGCGGCGGACCGCGCGAGAGCTCCGGGTTCTCCGACACCGGGCGGGTGCGCGACCGCGACATGCAGCGTGTCGTCAACGGCCTGTGGCAGTCGGGCGCCGAGGCGATCTCGATCAACGACCAGCGGCTCACCGCCCTGTCGGCGATCAGGGCCGCGGGTGACGCGATACTGGTCGACAACAGACCGCTGGTGCCGCCGTATACGGTGCTCGCGGTGGGCGACGGGAAACGCATGAGCACCCGTTTCCAGAACAGCCGTGACGGTCAGTACCTGCATGCCTTGCAGGAGAACTTCGGCATCCGGACCAGCATCTCCGTGTCGGACGAGCTTCGGCTGCCGGCTGCGCCGAGCGTGACCGTACGAACAGCAGAGCCGAAGGCAGGAAAGGGCACATCGTGATCGCCGTACTGGGCCTCGTCGTGGGAGTCGTGGCCGGATTGTTGGTTCGGCCCGAGGTTCCGGCGGTGGTCGAGCCGTACCTTCCGATCGCCGTGGTCGCGGCTCTCGACGCCGTGTTCGGAGGGCTGCGGGCGATGCTCGACGGCATCTTCGACGACAAGGTCTTCGTGGTGTCGTTCCTGTCGAACGTGGTCGTGGCCGCGCTCATCGTCTTCCTCGGCGACAAGCTCGGCGTCGGCGCCCAGTTGTCCACCGGCGTCGTCGTGGTCCTCGGCATCCGGATCTTCTCCAACGCCGCGGCGATCCGCCGCCACGTCTTCAGGGCGTGACGCCGATGAGTGCCGACGAGAGGCCCGAGTACAACCGGCGCAAGGAACTGCCCGCCGAGGTCCCCAGCGCGCCCGAGAAGCCCGCGTCCGCCGAGCCAGGGGGAAAGCCTCCGCTCACCGGCCGTCAGCGGCTGGTGAAGGGCCTGTGGCCGCCGCGCGTGACCCGGCCCCAACTCATCGTCGCCCTGCTGCTGTTCGTGCTGGGCCTCGGCCTGGCCATCCAGGTGCGGTCCAACAACGACAGCAGCGCGCTGCGCGGCGCGAGACAAGAAGATCTCGTACGCATCCTCGATGAACTGGATGACCGTACCGAGCGTCTGGAAGAAGAGAAGCGACGCCTCGAGGAACAGCGGACCGGACTGGAGAACAGTTCGGACCAGGCCGAGGAGGCGCGCAAGCAGACGGTCGAGCGGGAGCGGCAACTCGGCATCCTGGCAGGCACGGTGGCGGCCCAGGGGCCCGGCATCACGCTCACCATCGAGGACAGGAAAGGGGCGATCGAGGCGGACATGCTGCTCGACGCCATTCAGGAGCTGCGCGCCGCGGGCGCCGAGGCGATCCAGATCAACGACGTACGCGTCGTCGCGAACACTTATCTGTCGGACGCCGGCGGCGGGGGAGTACGGGTGGACGGCCGCAAGGTCGGCGAACCGTACCTCTTCAAGGTGATCGGCAAGCCGCAGGATCTCGAACCTGCGCTGAACATCCCGGGAGGCGTGGTGCAGACTCTGGAGAAGGAGCAGGCCACGGTCACCGTGGAACGCTCGGAGAAGATCGTCGTGGACGCCTTGCGACCTGCGAAGCGGCCTGACTACGCTCGGTCGTCCTCCCAGTGAGGGGCGGACGCATGAGGGTCGTCGGGCAGGGGCATGAGGTTGCGGGGGGTCGGCGCACCGGAAGCGTGGTGCGTGGTGGAAACTGTTTGGTGGCCACGGACGTTGTGAGGATGTCTGGCTCACCGACGAATGCCGGTGTGTGCAATCAGGGTTCGTCCTGCCCCACGGGCGGGTCTGTTTCGGTCAAGGGGAATCGCCCGTGAAGTTGTTTGCGAAGTTGTTCGGCAAGAGCGCTCGAGAGGACAGCGGCAATCCGGCCACTGCCCGGCACCGCGCTCCGCGCCAAGGAGATGCCGAGGAGCAGGGCGCGGGGCGCCCGATGTTCCGCGATCAGGTCGCTGGTCCAGGCGGTGACATTTCGGGCGGACAGGGCGCGTCGTCTGTTGACCCTGCCGGTCCCGGACGCATAGGTTTCGGAGAACCTTCAACCTCAAGTGCGGGTGGAGGGTATGCCTCCGACCCGTACGCATCGAACGCCCCTGCGGGGCGGCCACGGCAGGAGGACCCGTCCATGGCGCTGGTGTGTACGAGGTGCGGTAACCGAAACGCCGAGGCGAGCCGGTTCTGCTCCAACTGCGGTGCGCCGCTGCGGGCCGGCGCCGCGCCGGAGCGCGCGTCGGAGACGACCTCGACGATCTCCATCTCGGGCCTGGAGGCCTACGACGCCGAGGCGACGGGTACGAACCCGTCTCCCGCGCTCTCCCCGGAGGCGCAGGCGGCCGTCGACGCGCTACCGCTCGGTTCGGCGCTCCTCGTGGTGCGCCGCGGCCCGAACTCGGGCAGTCGTTTCCTGCTCGACGGTGAGCTGACCACGGCGGGGCGTCACCCGCAGAGCGACATCTTCCTGGACGACGTGACGGTGTCGCGTCGCCACGTGGAGTTCCGTCGCCTCGGGGACGGCTCCTTCACCGTCGCCGACGTGGGCAGCCTCAACGGCACGTACGTCAATCGGGAGCGGATCGACTCGGTCTCGCTGTCGAACGGCGACGAGGTGCAGATCGGCAAGTACCGACTGGTCTTCTACGCGAGCCAGCGGGCCGTCGGCATCTGACCCTCCCCCAGACGCCGTCCGGGGGGATCCCCAGGGAAGGTCCATGCTTCAAACACCGAGGGGCGGTGCCGGTCACGGCACCGCCTCCGCGGACCGCCGACTGATGAGCATCGGCACCGTGCTGAACGAACTGCGTGCCGAATTTCCCGAGGTCACGATCTCCAAGATCCGGTTCCTGGAGTCCGAGGGGCTCATCGAGCCCCAGCGCACCCCTTCCGGATACCGGAAGTTCAGCCCGGAGGACGTCGAGCGGCTCGGTCTCGTCCTGCGGATGCAGCGGGACCACTATCTGCCGCTCAAGGTCATCCGTGAGCACCTCGACGCGCTGGAGCGCGGTGAGAAGCCCCCGATGCCCTCCCTGGGGCGTCACGGGGACGCCGGTGACGCTCAGGGCCCCGGCGAGGCCGAGGGGCCGACGGTGGCCCGTCTGGGCCGTGCCGAGCTGCTGGCGGCCGCCGAGATCGACGAGGTACAGCTCGCCGAGTGGGAGGCGTACGGCCTCGTCGCACCGTTGCCGGACGGCGGGTACGACGCGGAGGCCGTCACGGTCGCCTCACTCGTGGTGGAACTCGGCCGGTTCGGTATCGAGCCGCGGCACCTGCGGGCCATGAAGGCCGCCGCGGAGCGTGAGGCCGGGCTCGTCGAGCAGGTGGTCGCTCCGCTGCGGCGGCACCGCAATCCGCAGACCAGGGCCCATGCCGAGGCCCGCGCCAAAGAGCTGGCGGGCCTGACGGGGCGGCTGCACTCGGCGCTCGTGCAGATGGCGCTCGGCATCAGATTGCCCTGACTCGCCCGGTCCCGTCCGGTACTCGGCGGGTGCCCGACTACCCAAACCTGCCAGCCACGTCCTAGGGTTGCTGTGTGAACGAGCTCGACGTCGTAGGTGTCCGGGTCGAAATGCCCTCCAACCAGCCGATCGTGCTCCTGCGTGAAGTGGGAGGCGACCGGTACCTCCCCATCTGGATCGGACCAGGTGAGGCGACCGCCATTGCCTTCGCGCAGCAGGGCATGGCACCCGCACGGCCGCTGACCCACGACCTGTTCAAGGACGTGCTGGAAGCGGTGGGCCAGGAGCTCTCCGAAGTGCGCATCACGGACCTGCGCGAAGGCGTCTTCTACGCGGAGCTGGTCTTCGCCAGCGGTGTCGAGGTGAGCGCGCGTCCGTCCGACGCCATAGCGCTGGCCCTGCGCACCGGGACGCCCATCTTCGGAAGCGACGGCGTCCTGGACGACGCCGGCATCGCCATCCCCGACGAGCAGGAGGACGAGGTGGAGAAGTTCCGCGAGTTCCTCGACCAGATCTCGCCCGAGGACTTCGGCACCAACAGCCAGTGAGCCGCTTCCGGCGGCCCGCGTGGGACCATTCGGCTAGCCTTTCCCCGCGGTGAGGTACGGGAAACCACTCTCAGGGTGATTATCACTCGGCGTGCCGAGTGTGGCGATCGTTGACGAGCCCCTGGCGACTGCCTACCGTCGAGAAGGCAGGTCAAGGAGGGAGGTCGGCGTGAGAAGCAGCGGCGACGGTACGGCGATGGGCGGTCCGTACCCGCTCCACGGCGGCGCGGCCGGTCACTCTCCGAATCGACCGATGGCGGTCCAGGGGAGCGGGGACACCACGTCCGAGCAATCCGAGCAGGTCGGCTACCGCGGTCCCACCGCGTGCGCGGCCGCGGGCATCACCTACCGGCAGCTCGACTACTGGGCCCGTACCGGCCTGGTCGAGCCCAGCGTGCGGGCCGCGGGCGGCTCCGGGACGCAGCGGCTCTACAGCTTCCGCGACGTCGTCGTCCTCAAGATCGTGAAGCGGTTCCTCGACACCGGGGTCTCGTTGCAGAACATCCGTACGACGGTGCAGCATCTGCGGGAGCGCGGGTTCCGCGACCTGGAGCGGATGACGCTGATGAGCGACGGCGCCACGGTCTACGAGTGCACGTCCCCCAGTGAGGTCCACGAGCTGCTCCAGGGCGGGCAGGGGGTCTTCGGGATCGCCGTGGGGGTCGTCTGGCAGGACGTCGAGGCCGCGCTGTCCCAGCTGCACGGCGAGCGCATCGACACCGGAGAGACGCTCATCGGGCACAATCCGGCCGACGAGCTGGCCCGAAGGCGCAACAAGGCGGTCTGAGGCCGCGTTGTCAGTGGCGTAGGGCAGCATCGGAGATGTGAGAAGCGCCCCGACGATCCTGCATCTGGACATGGATGCCTTCTACGCGTCCGCGGAGCAGGCCGCGAAGCCCAGCCTGCGTGGCAAAGCCGTGATCGTGGGCGGGCTGGGGCCGCGGGGTGTGGTGGCGACCGCCTCCTATGAGGCGCGGCGCTTCGGGGTGCACTCGGCGATGCCCATGGGGCAGGCCCGCAGGCTGGCGCCGAACGCCGCGTATCTCGTGCCGCGCTTCGGGCTGTACCGGGAGATCAGCGAGCAGGTGATGGGGCTCCTGCGGGAGCTGTCGCCGCTGGTGGAGCCGCTCAGCCTGGACGAGGCCTTCGTGGACCTGGAGGCCGGTGGCGTCGCCGATGACGAGGAGTCGGCCAGGGCCGTGGGGGAGCGGCTGCGGGCGGACATCAGGGCGGTGACGGGGCTCGCCGGGTCGGTGGGGCTCGCCGTCTCCAAGATGCTGGCGAAGATCGCCTCGGAGGAGGCCAAGCCGAACGGCCTCGTGCTGATCACCCCGGGGACGGAGCGCGCCCTGCTGGGGCCGATGTCCGTGCGGACGTTGCCCGGGGTGGGGCCTGCTACGGGCGACCATTTGCGGCGGGCCGGGATCACGACGGTCGAGGAGCTCGCGGAGGCCGGTGAGGACGAGCTCGTACGACTGCTGGGGAAGGCCCATGGGGGCTCGCTGTACGCGATGGCGCTCGCGCACGACGAGCGGCCCGTGGTGGCCGAGCGGGAGTCGAAGTCGGTCAGCGTCGAGGACACGTACGACGTGGACATCCACGACCGGGTGCGGGTCAGGACGGAGGTCGGGCGGCTCGCGGAGCGGTGTGTGCAGCGGTTGCGGGCGGCCGGGCACTCGGGGCGGACCATCGTGCTCAAGGTGCGGAGGTTCGACTTCTCGACGCTGACGCGGTCCGAGACGCTGCGCGGGCCCACCGACGACCCGGGAGTGGTGCGGGAGGCCGCGGCGCGGCTGCTGGAGTCCGTGGACACCACGGGAGGGGTGCGGCTGCTCGGAGTGGGCGTCACGGGGCTCGCGGACTACACGCAGGAGGACCTCTTCGCGCAGGCGCAGGCTGCCGAGGCGGCCCTGGCCGCTGAGGCGGGGGTGTCAGGGGCCGCGGGGGAGGGAGCCGAAGGTGCGGCGGCGGGGGAAGTGGCCGCGGAGGATCCGGAGCCGGCCGCGGAGGCGGTGGTGCCGGCCGAGCGGCGGTGGCCGGCCGGGCACGACGTGCGCCATGCCGAGTACGGGCACGGCTGGGTGCAAGGGAGCGGCCTCGGGCGGGTGACGGTGCGCTTCGAGACGCCGGACTCGCCGCCGGGGCGGGTGCGGACGTTCCGGACGGACGACCCGGAGCTGGAGCCCGCTGAACCGCTGCCGTTGGTCGCGGCCGGGGCGCGGCGCATGACAGCGGCCGGAGCAGGGCTCGAAACGGCCTCCGAAGCGGCTCGGGCGGCGGTGGAGCGCCCCGGCTGATCCGAAGACACTCTGCTGGGGCCCGGGGGGCGCTGTCCGGCGGTCAGGGGGCTTCTGTGCCGGCGATGCGGCCGAAGTCCTGGTCCGGCGGGGGCTGCGGGGTGTCCGGCGGTGTCGTGTCCAGGCCGTAGTGGTGGTAGAGCTGGAGTTCCTGCTCGGGGGAGAGGTGGCGGCCCACGCCGAAGTCCGGGGCGTCCTTGATCAGGGCGCGGTCGAAGGGGATGTGCAGGGTGCCGTCCGCGGCCAGCTCGCTCGGCTCCAGCGGGACGAAGGCGTCGCGGCTGAACAGGCCGGTGCGTATGGCGGCCCACTCCGGGGCGCCGGTGGCATCGTCGAGGTAGACCTCGTCGATCGTGCCGATCTTGGTCCCGTTCCGGTCGAACGCCTTGCGGCCGATCAGGTTGCGCGGATCGATATCGGTCTGCACGGGCCCTCCAGCTGGTCGCGGCTCGTCGAAAACGGGCGTAACTCATCTTTAATCATTCGTAGTCACTACGAAAGAGCACTTCGGGGCAGGTGGCCACTCGAGGGAACGGCCGGGGTCCTCGCTGGTAGGCTGGCGCTTGGCTGCTGACCCCGTGCGGGAGAGCTCTCCGGGAGGTGATCCCGGAGGCGCCGAAGGAGCAAATCCTCCCCGGAATCTCTCAGGCACCCGTACCGCACGGACGAGGTCACTCTGGAAAGCAGGGCGGGCGTCGGGCGGGCACGTTCGGAACCCTTCCTCACCGACGGTGAAAGCAGATCTGTCGAAACAGGCGGGTCTGTGAAGCTCTCAGGTTGAGATGACAGAGGGGGAGGCCGTCCGGGTACCCGCGCCGTGGTACCCCTCGCAGGTCGTGCAGACCAGGAGGCCTCCGCAATGACTGCCACCCATCGCATCCCGCTCTCGGAGCTTGAGCAGGGCATCCCCTTCGAGCAGCGGCACATAGGGCCCGATGCGGAAGCGCGGGCGAAGATGCTCGCCCAGGTCGGGTACGGATCGCTCGACGAGCTGACGGCCGCCGCGGTGCCGGATGTGATCAAGAACGCCGAAGCGCTGAAGCTGCCCGGCGCGCGCTCCGAGGCCGAGGTGCTGGCCGAGCTGCGCTCCCTCGCCGACCGGAACCAGGTCCTCGACTCCATGATCGGACTCGGGTACTACGGCACCTTCACGCCGCCCGTCATCCTGCGGAACGTGATGGAGAACCCGGCCTGGTACACGGCCTACACGCCGTACCAGCCCGAGATCTCGCAGGGCCGCCTGGAGGCGCTGCTCAACTTCCAGACCATGGTCGCCGAGCTGACCGGCCTGCCCACCTCCGGAGCCTCGCTCCTCGACGAGGGCACCGCCGCCGCCGAGGCCATGGCCCTGTCGCGGCGCATGGGCAAGGTCAAGAACGGCGTCTTCGTCGTCGACGCCGACGCGCTGCCGCAGACCATCGCCGTGATTGAGACCCGGGCCGAGCCGACCGGTGTCGAGGTCGTCGTCGCCGACCTGAGCCGGGGCATTCCGGCCGAGGTCGCCGAGCGCGGTGTCGTCGGCGTGCTCGTCCAGTACCCGGGCGCCTCCGGTGCCGTGCGGGACATCAAGCCGCTCATCGACGAGGCCCACGAGCTCGGTGCCGTCGTCACCGTCGCCGCCGACCTGCTCGCCCTGACGCTGCTCACCTCGCCCGGCGAGCTGGGCGCCGACATCGCCGTCGGCACGACGCAGCGCTTCGGCGTGCCGATGGGCTTCGGCGGGCCGCACGCCGGTTACATGGCGGTCCGCGAGAAGTTCGCCCGCAGCCTGCCCGGACGGCTCGTCGGCGTCTCCGTCGACGCCGACGGCAACAAGGCCTACCGGCTCGCGTTGCAGACCCGCGAGCAGCACATCCGCCGTGAGAAGGCCACCAGCAACATCTGTACCGCTCAGGTGCTGCTCGCGGTCATGGCCGGAATGTACGCCGTCTACCACGGGCCCGACGGCCTGAAGGCGATCGCGCGGCGCACCCACCGCTACGCGACCCTGCTCGCCGCCGGTCTCACCGGGGGCGGCTACGAGGTCGTCCACGGCGCCTACTTCGACACGCTCACGGTGCGGGCGCCCGGCAAGGCCGCGCAGCTGGTGGCCACCGCCCGCGAGGGTGGCGTCAACATCCACCTCGTCGACGCCGACCACGTCTCCCTGTCCTGCGACGAGACGACCACGCGCCGGCAGCTCAGCGCGGTCTGGGGCGCCTTCGGCGTCGACGCGGACGTCGAGGCGCTCGACGCCTCCGTCGCGGACACGCTGCCCGAGGCCCTGCTGCGCGGCGACGACTACCTCACGCACCCGGTCTTCCACCAGTACCGCTCCGAGACGTCGATGCTGCGCTACCTGCGCAAGCTCGCCGACCGGGACTACGCGCTCGACCGCGGCATGATCCCGCTGGGCTCCTGCACCATGAAGCTCAACGCGACCACCGAGATGGAGCCCGTCACCTGGCCCGAGTTCGGCCAGCTGCACCCCTTCGCGCCCGCCCAGCAGGCCCAGGGCTACCTCACGCTCATCCGTGAGCTGGAGGAGCGGCTCGCCGAGGTGACCGGCTACGACAAGGTCTCCCTCCAGCCCAACGCCGGTTCGCAGGGCGAGCTCGCCGGTCTGCTCGCCGTCCGCGGCTACCACCGGGCCAACGGCGACGAGCAGCGCACCGTCTGCCTCATCCCGTCCTCCGCCCACGGCACGAACGCCGCGAGCGCCGTCATGGCCGGCATGAAGGTCGTCGTCGTGAAGACCGCCGACGACGGTGAGATCGACGTCGAGGACCTGCGCGCCAAGATCGAGAAGCACCGCGACGAGCTGGCCGTCCTGATGATCACGTACCCCTCGACGCACGGCGTCTTCGAGGAGCACGTGGCCGACATCTGCGCGGAGGTGCATGAGGCCGGTGGCCAGGTGTACGTCGACGGCGCCAACCTCAACGCCCTGGTGGGCCTCGCCAAGCCGGGCCACTTCGGCGGCGACGTCTCGCACCTGAACCTGCACAAGACGTTCTGCATCCCGCACGGCGGCGGCGGTCCGGGTGTGGGTCCGGTCGGTGTGCGCGAGCACCTCGCGCCGTACCTGCCCAACCACCCGTTGCAGCCCGCGGCCGGCCCCGCGACCGGCGTCGGCCCGATCTCCGCGGCGCCGTGGGGCTCCGCCGGCATCCTGCCGATCTCCTGGTCGTACGTGCGCCTCATGGGTGGCGAGGGCCTCAAGCGCGCCACCCAGGTCGCGGTGCTCTCCGCCAACTACATCGCCAAGCGCCTGGAGCCGCACTACCCGGTGCTCTACACCGGTCCGGCCGGCCTGGTCGCGCACGAGTGCATCGTCGATCTGCGGCCGCTCAGCAAGGCGACCGGTGTCAGCGTCGATGACATCGCGAAGCGGCTCATCGACTACGGCTTCCACGCGCCGACCATGTCGTTCCCGGTCGCGGGCACCCTGATGATCGAGCCGACGGAGAGCGAGGACCTGGCCGAGATCGACCGGTTCTGCGAGGCGATGATCGCCATCCGCCGGGAGATCGAGAAGGTCGGCTCGGGCGAGTGGGCCGCCGACGACAACCCCCTGCGGAACGCCCCGCACACCGCCGCCGCGCTGAGCGGCGAGTGGGAGCACGGGTACAGCCGTGAGGAGGCCGTCTTCCCGGCCGGTGTCGTGGCGTCGGACAAGTACTGGCCGCCGGTGCGCCGTATCGACCAGGCGTACGGCGACCGGAACCTGGTCTGCTCCTGCCCGCCGCTGGATGCGTACGAGGACTGATGCCCGCGCCCGTGTGGAGCGGGCATGCGGCGGGGCCGGTTCGGAGAGTTCTCTCCGGGCCGGCCCCTCGTCTGTTCGGTGGTGCGGTGGTGCGCTATTGCGGACTTGCGGTGTGGTGCGGTCGCGCGGATGTGCCGTCGGTGCTCAGGCGGCTGTCATGACCTGGTCGGTGCCCAGCGGTCGGTGCGGGGCGATGATCTGGCCGTCCGGCAGCAGCTCACCGGTGTCCTCGAAGAGCAGGACGCCGTTGCACAGCAGGCTCCAGCCCTGCTCCGGGTGGCTCGCCATGAGGAGCGCGGCTTCCCGGTCGGCGGAGTCGGCTGTCGGGCACGCGGGTTGGTGCTGGCACATGGAAGGGTTCTTTCGCTGCGATGAGATGGCTGTGACGTCGGTCCTGTGGCTCGATGCGGTGTTCATAACCGCCCCCCGTTTGTAGTCGGTCCGATCCCAGTGTTGCCCTCCGGGCGTCAATCCGCAGGGATTTTGCCGCAGCGGATCCTACTGCTTAATGACGTATCACCCGGCCGGACGGTTCAGTCCAACTTCCCTGTCCCTTCGGGTGGTTCGGGGTGGCCCGACCGGGCTAGTCCACCTGGGTGGGGCAGCGCTGTGCCCCGCGGCCGGGGCGGCGGGGCACGGGGTGCGGCGGAGGCGCTGTCAGGCGGGTGAGCTCAGCAGCGGTGCCGGTGTCAGACGGTGGTTGAGCATCGGCAGCAGCTCGGCGACGCGGTGCGGGCGGTGGGCCGCGATGCCGGGCGGGGCAGGCGCCAGCGGCACCAGCAGGTCGGTGGCGGCGAGGGGGCCCTCGGCGCCGTCGTCCGTGCAGTCCCGGTGCAGCCAGAGCGTGAGCATGTAGAGCTCGGGCACGGAGAGCAGCCGCGGCTGGCAGGGCATCGGCATGGCCTCGGCGTGCCGCAGGGCCCGTTCGGTGGAGGCGATGTACGGCCCTTCGAAGAAGTGGGAGAACGCCCAGCCGTCCGGTGTGAGCATCGTGTCGGCCGCGGCGACGGCGCGCTCGCCGCAGCGGATGAGGAAGCGCCAGCCGGCGAGTCGGGTGGGCGAGGTGCCCTCGGGGGTGATGCGGTCCAACACGTGGACCGGCAGGGGGAGTTCGGGGCTCGCCGGTCCCTGTGCGGTACGCAGGGACGGCGTGCGGGCCTCGCGTACGGCTGTGGGGGAACCGAGTGCCGCGAGGACGCTGCGCAGGGCGGGCGCTGGAGCCGGGGGGACATGCAGCGGCATGGTGGGTCGCCTCTCTCATTCGACAGGCACAGTGGAGCGGGGGCAGGTGCGTGACGGCGCTGTCAGCTCTGGGTCAGAGGGGCGGGGGCCGGTGCCGCGAGCGCCAACTCTCTGCCTAGATTGCGCAGTTTATACGAGACGTGTTCGAGCAGTGTTTCATCTAGGCGCTTCGCATATTACGGGCAAGGACTTAATGAGTCGTCCTTGTGAGGCCTTTATCCCGATTTCGCGGGGGGCTCGTCCCGCATGACCTCGGCGTACTCCGAAAACGCGGTCGGCCGATTTCTGCCGGTGCTTTTGACCAGGCGCATCGGAAGGGAATCTTCATCCTGCCGCATGCCTGGCGAATGTGCCGGACCCCACTTGCGCCGAGCCTACCCGCCGGTGGCACGCGCCGGGGCGTTATCGATCACATTGCCTGGGCATCATCCCTCGTACACAGCGGCCGGACCCTTGGCTGCCCGATCGAGGAGGGATGCTTCGATGGGGGAGAAGGTCGTGGCGGGCACGTTCGACCTGGCCGACCGGCACCACTTCCGGGGCAAGCTCCGAGAGTGCCTGACGGGGCTGGAGCGTTTGTTGGCGGAGCAGCGATTCGATCGGCCCAAGAATCTGATGGGCATGGAGATCGAGCTGAATCTCGCCGGGCCCGACGGGCTGCCGAGGATGTTGAATGCGCAGGTTCTCGAGCGCATCGCGAGCCGGGATTTCCAGACGGAACTCGGAATGTTCAATCTGGAAGTGAACATTGCCCCGCACCGGCTCGGTGGACGTGTTCTCGACCGGCTCGCCGAAGAGCTGCGCACCGGCCTCAACTACGCCCACAGGAAAGCCAACGAGCTCGACGCCGGAATTGTCATGATCGGTATTCTGCCGACGCTGAACCGCGCCGATCTGGTCTCCGGGAACCTCTCGGACGTCGACCGCTACGCACTCCTGAACGACCAGATCGTGGCGGCGCGCGGCGAGCACTTCGCCCTCGACATCCAGGGCGTGGAGCGGCTGACCTGCACCTCCGCGTCGATCGCCCCCGAAGCGGCGTGCACCTCGGTGCAGTTGCACCTCCAGGTCACCCCGGGCCGGTTCGCCGATGTGTGGAACGCGGCGCAGGCGATCGCCGCGGCCCAGGTCGCCGTGGGTGCCAACGCGCCGTTCCTGTTCGGCCGCGAACTGTGGCGCGAGTCCCGGCCGCCGCTGTTCCTTCAGTCCACCGACACACGCTCGCCCGAGCTACAGGTGCAGGGCGTGCGGCCGCGCACCTGGTTCGGAGAGCGGTGGATCACCGAACCGCTGGAGCTCTTCGAGGAGAACCTGCGGTATTTCCCCGCGCTGCTGCCCCTGCTGGAGGAGGAGGACCCGCTCGGCGTCCTGGACGCGGGCGGTGTGCCGCGCCTCGGCGAACTCGTCCTGCACAACGGCACCGTGTACCGCTGGAACCGCCCGGTGTACGGCATCGCCGACGGCGTTCCGCACCTGCGCGTGGAGAACCGGGTGCTGCCCGCGGGTCCCACCATCACCGACGTCATCGCCAACGCCGCCTTCTACTACGGGCTCGTGCGGGCCCTCGCCGAGGAGGCGCGGCCCGTCTGGTCCCGGCTGCCCTTCGAGGCCGCGGCCCACAACTTCGACGTCGCGTGCCGCCACGGTATCGACGCCACGCTGCGGTGGCCGCGTCGCGGCAGGCTCGGCGGGCTCGTCGAGGTGGCGGCCGTCCGGCTCGTACGCGAGGAGTTGCTGCCGCTCGCGGCCGCGGGGCTCGACGCGTGGGGTGTGGAGGCCGCCGACCGGGATCTGTACCTCGGGGTGATCGAGGAGCGGTGCCGGCGGCGGGTCAACGGCGCGTCGTGGCAGGCGAGGGCGTATCACGAGGCCCTGGAGACCGGTCTGTCCAGGGAGGAGGCGCTGGCCGAGACCACCAAGCGGTACTGCCGGCTGATGCATGCGGGTGAGCCGGTGCACACGTGGCCCGTGGGGCTTCGGGAGGCGGCGGTACCACTGAGCTGACAGGGTTCCGGGCGGTGGTGGTGGCGCTTCAGCCCCGGGCGCTGCCCGCCTCCATGATCGCCTTCAGGATGACCGCGTGGATCTGCGTCGGGTCGTCCACCTGGTGGCCTGAGCCGCCGGTCGCCGCGGCGATCTGCTGGACCTCGTCCTTGTCCGCGTCGGGTCCGACGGCGATGGCGATGACCGGCACCGGCCGCTCGGGATCGGCGAGGTCCTCCAGGCGGGCGATGAGGGAGCCGCGCGAGATGCTGCCCGGGTCCTGGTTGGCGCCGTCCGTCAGGATCACGAGGGCGTTGAACTTGCCGCGCGCGTACGTGGAGCGGGCTTCCTTGTAGGCGGCGAGCGTCGTGTCGTACAGACCGGTGGCGCCGCCCGGCACGGGTTGCAGGGCGGTGAAGGCCGCGGACAGCCTGTCGCGGTGGGTGACGCTGCCCTTGCGGTCGCCCAGGCGCCGGGTCGGCTGGAGTTCGCGGTAGTCGCGGCTGCCGTCGAGGCGGGTGGCGAACTCCCACAGGCCGATCTCGTCCTCGTCGGTGAAGCCCGCGAGGGCCCGCAAGAGGGAGGCCTTGGTGACCTCCATGCGGGACTGGCCGCGGCCGGGGACGGGCTGCCGCATGGACTCCGAGGCGTCGACGACGGTGCTGAGGCGGGCGCTCTGCACCGTGATCGTCCACATGCCCAGGGTCTCCTGGAGCTGCTTGTCCGAGGGCGGATCCGTGGCCTCTTCGGCGTAGGGCTGCGGGGTGCGGCCGCCGGCGGCGGCGACCAGCTTCTCCGACGGCCGGTCGGGGTCGGTCCTGAAGCCGTGCCCGGTCAGGATCCGGCGGCCGTCGTCATCGCTGAACATCGTCATGAAGCGCAGGGCGGCACGGCTCGTGTCGGTGGACATCCGGTCGTCCTCGACGAGCGTGTACGGGTAGTCGAGCCGGGGCGAACCGTCCTCGGGGTAGAACAGGTCGAGGCTGTTCTCGTCGCCCGCCGAGGCGTTGTGCGCGTACGCGGCCTGCTCGGAGAGGATCAGGGCCTGGTTGCGGCGCGGGTTGCCCTGCTCGGCTCCTGAGCCGTCGCGGGCCAGGGTCTCCAGCAGCCGGCCGTCGCTGTCGGTCGTGCGGGTCGACAGGGCCTTCGCCATGGCGGCGGCCTTCGTGGCGCCGTCCTCGCCGCCCTGCTTCTGCGCGGAGGCGCCCAGCTTGGCGAGGGCGAGCAGGCCGGTCGCGCTGCGTGCCGGGTCGGCGGCGCCCAGGCGCAGCTTGTCGCCCTTCAGGGCGGCCGCCATCAACCGTGGCCAGTCATACGTCTTCTTGGGCCAGCCCAGCGCCGCGGCGGCGGACGGGATCATGCCGATGCCGACGGGCGACGAGGCTATGTTGCCCGCGGGCGCGATCTTGGTCTGTCTGGCGCCGAGCCCGACGCGCTGCACCCACAGGTCGGAGTCCGGCACCCACACGTCGTACGCCGGATCGCCCTTGCCCGCGCGGAGTTCGGTCGCTACTTCGTACGAGTCGCGTGCCGTGACCCGTACGTCGATGCAGTGCCCGTCCGAGGTGATCTCCTTCTCGCGGGCGACGTCGGCGGCCTCGCGCAGGGCAGGGGCCACGTCGGGTGCGGCGACGACGTCGAGGCGTACCGTGTCGTCGCCGCAGGTGCCGCCGAAGGAGAGCAGTCCGCCGCCGACCGCCGCCGCCGCGCCGCCCGCGACCACGAGGGCGAGCGCCGTGGCGATGGCGACCGCGCGGCCGCGCGCACGCGGTCGGGGGTCGGCCGCCGCCGTCCCGCGCTCATCGGGCAAGCTGTGACGTCCCATGGCGGTGGTGCCCCCTCCTTGAACGATGTGGCAAGGAAAGAGGGGGCTGTACGCCCACAACCGGCGGTCGTCCCCCTCGGCCTGTCGCGCACGGTCTTCGTAACTTCTTTCGAGACCCTAGCGGGACGCAGATGGGGATGAGGCGGGATTACTCAACTGGAGGCGGAAGTGCAAGCGGAGCCGGGGCCGATGGCCGGTTCTATTCCGGCGGACGGACCTTCGCGGCGGACGCTGCGGGACGAGACGCTGCTCGTCCTGGCCGTCTCGCTCGGGGCCAGCGGTGTGTCCGCGCTGATCAGCTTTGTGGGCTCGGTCACCAGACCGGGTGGCCTGAAGGACCAGGCGGCCACGATGAACGCGTCGGCGGCGCCGGGCCGGCCGTGGCTTGATCTCGCGTGGCAACTGTTCGGCATCACGACCGCGTTGGTGCCGGTCGCGCTGGTCGCGCACTTCCTGCTGCGGGAGAGGGCGGCGCTGCGGACGATCGGTTTCGACCGGACGAGGCCGTGGCCGGACCTGGGGCGCGGCACCGCGATCGCCGCGGTGATCGGCAGCACGGGGATCGCCTTCTACCTCGCGGCCCGCGGGCTCGGCTTCAATCTCACCGTGGTGCCCGAGGCGCTGCCGGACGTGTGGTGGAAGTACCCCGTCCTCATTCTGTCCGCGGTGCAGAACGCGGTACTCGAGGAAGTCATCGTCGTCGGATATCTGCTGCGCAGGCTCGGCCAATTGGGGTGGACGCCGATGGCCGCGCTGGTGGGCAGCTCGGTACTGCGGGGCTCGTACCACCTGTACCAGGGCATCGGCGGCTTCGTCGGGAACCTCGCGATGGGTGTGGTCTTCGTGCTGCTCTACCGCAGGTGGGGCCGGGTCGGGCCGCTGGTCGTGGCCCACTCGCTGCTCGACATCGGCGCGTTCGTCGGCTACGCGCTGCTCGCGGGGAAGGTGGGGTGGCTGCCTACGCCTTCGTAGGCAGCGTTCATGGCTTGGCGTTGTGGCGGTGTTCCTCCGGGCGTAGTGGCGGTGTCCGGGTTGGCGTTGTGGCGTCAGGCGAGGAGGTCGCCCTCGATGACCGTGACCGCGTGGCCCGTCAGGAGGGTGCGCTCGCCGCGGAGCCGGGTGCGGACCAGGCCGGTGCGGGCCGAGGCCTGCAACCCGGTCAGTTCGGTGCGGCCGAGCCGCTCGGACCAGAAGGGGGCGAGGGCGGTGTGGGCGCTGCCCGTCACCGGGTCCTCGTCGATGCCGACGCGCGGGAAGAAGCCGCGGGAGACGAAGTCGTAGCCCGCTGAGGGGTCCTCGGCCACGGCGGTGGCGATGATGCCGCGCTCGGAGTGGCGGACGAGGGCCTTGTGGTCCGGGGTGAGCGACCTGACCGTCTTCTCGTCGGCGAGCTCGACCAGCAGATCGCCGAGGTTCCGGCCCGTGTCGTACACGGCGAGCGGCTCGGCGCCCAGTGCCTCCGTGATGCCCTCGGGGAGCTCCGTCGCGGTGAGCGGGGCGGTCGGGAAGTCGAGGGTGAGCGAGCCGTCCTCGTGCGCGGTCGAGGTGAGGACGCCGCTGCGGGTGGCGAAGCGGACGGTGCCGGAGGCCGCACCTGTGGTGTGCAGGACGTGGGCCGTGGCCAAAGTGGCATGGCCGCAGAGGTCGACTTCGGTGGCGGGGGTGAACCAGCGGAGCGCCCAGTCGGCTTCGCCGCCGGCGGGCAGCGGGTGGGCGAAGGCGGTCTCGGCGTGGTTGACCTCCGCGGCCACGTGCTGGAGCCAGGTGTCGTCGGGGAAGGCGTCGAGGAGCAGGACACCGGCCGGGTTGCCGGCGAAGGGGCGGTCGGTGAAGGCGTCGACCACGCGGATGCGGTGGGGGGTGCGGGAGGGGGTGTCGGCGTTGGCGTCGGTGTGGGCGTGGGAGCGGGGTGCGGCTTCGGAAGTAGGCATGGGCGTCACGGTAGAGGGCTGGGGAGTGTCGTCGGTAAGGCCAATTCGGGGTGGCTGGCCTGGTTTTCGGAGGTGATTGGCTTGGAGGGAGGGGGTGGGTGTCGCTTGTGGCGCCGTCTTTGGTGACTGGTGCTGGGGTGGCGGGTGGTCGCTGGGCTCGGATGTTTGTTTGACCTTGACACCGTGACAAGGTCTTCACTTCTGCCGAGGAGGTGGTCCCCATGACCATGTCGGAAGAGGGTACGAAGCCGCAGGGCGGCACGGAGACGGCGCGAGCTCTCCGAGGGCTGGAGAACGGCAGTCCGTCGGTGCGGCTGCAAGCGGCGCTGGCGGTCGGCACGGCCCCTGACCCCCGGTTCGTCGACCGGCTCGTCGAGCGGTGCGCGGTCGAGGCCGAGTTCTACGTACGGGAAATGCTCACATGGGCGCTCACCCGCCATCCGGTGGAGCTGACGGTCCCCCGGCTCGTCGCCGAACTCCGTACGGAGGGCGCGCAGGCGCGAAGCCAGGCGTTGCACACGCTGTCCAAGATCGCGGACCGGCGGGCGTGGCCGGCGGTCACCCGGGCGCTGCTGGCCGACCCCGACGACGAGGTGGCGCGGAGCGCCTGGCGGGCGGCGGTCGTGCTCGTACCCGAGGGTGAGGAGGCGGAGCTGGCCGACGTACTGGCGGCGCAGCTCGGGCGCGGCGGGCGTGACACGCAGTTGAGCCTCAGCCGGGCGCTGATCGCGCTCGGCGAGGTGATCGTGCCGGTCCTGCGCGCCGCGGCGACGGGTCCAGACCCGCGCGTACGCCAGCACGCGATCGCCACGGAGCGGTTGCTGCGCGACCCGGAGGCCGGGTTCGAATTCGCGATCGAGGAGGCCAAGCGCGTCGTGGCCCTCGGTACGGGTGGTCAGGAGGAGTCTTAGGCCGTGTTGATCGGTGATGTGGCACGACGGTCCGGGGTGAGCGCCCGCATGCTCAGGCACTACGACTCGCTCGGTCTGGTGCGGCCGACGGGGCGCACCGGCGGCGGCTATCGGGAGTACTCCGAGGACGACATCCGGCGGATCTTCCATATCGAGAGCCTGCGGTCGCTTGGGCTGTCGCTGCGCGAGGTCGGGCGCGCGCTCGACGATCCCGGTTTCACACCCGCGGATCTCGTCGACGACCTCGTCCGCCAGACGCGGGAACGCATCGCGAGCGAGATGGAACTGCTCACGCGGCTCCGGCGGATCGGTGCCGCGGAGCCCGCGGGCTGGGAGGACGTCCTCCAGATCGTCGCCCTGCTCCAGGGGTTGGGGTCGAAGAGCGCGGGGGCGCGGCAGCGCGCGGCCCTGTCCTCGGTGGAGGAGGCCCCGGTGCCGGTAGAGGCGTTGGTCGAGGCGGTGCTGAACGAGGGGGACCCGAATGTCGCCGGGGCTCTGCGGTGGGCTCTGGCGCAATCAGGCGGGAACGGGGGCGGGAGCGGGGGCCGGGGTGGAGACGCGGGAGAGGGGGGAGGTGCGGGTGGGGGTGCGTTGGCGCTGCTGGCGGAGGGGCTCGAATCCCCGGTCGCCGCGGTGCGCAAGCGCGCCGCCCAGGCCCTCGCCGCGCTGGGGGACGGTGAGGCGGCGGTCGCCCTGCTGCGCGACATGCTCGCCCACCCCGACCTGGTGGTACGCGGGTACGCGGCTCTGGCGCTGGGGGCGCGCGGGGAGGCCGACGCGATTCCGACGCTCATCGATCTGATCGTCGGTGAGGTGAGCGGTGGGGGTGAGGTGAGTGATGGCGGTGAGGGGAGCGGCGTCGACGGGGAGGGGTGCGTCGGTTGGGTGAGTGATGTCGGCGGGGTGAGCGACACCGGCAGGGTGAGTGGCGTCGGCCGGGTGAGCGATGTCGACGCGGCCGACGCGTTGAGCTCGCTGGCGAGCGACCCCGCACTGGCGGACCGGATCGCCACCGGGCTCGTCGACCGCCTGACCCACGGCGCCACGGAACCGGCGGCACGTCGGCGGCTGACGCAGGCGCTCGCGGACATCCCGGGCGCCACGACGTCGCGCGCTCTCGAAGACCTCTCGCACGACGAGGACCGTGCCGTCGCGCTCACGGCGACGTATCTCCTGAGGCTGCGCGCGGCACGGTGAGGAGGCGCAAGGGGGGCGCCTTGCCGCCTCACCCGAGTGGTGCAGCCGCGCAAGGCGGCCTCATGGCTACCGGCAAGTTGACCGTCAACGGCCACACGTACGCCGATCCCAACGGCTGCTACAACGTCGACGGTGGCAGCGCGAAAATCACCTACGACGTCAGCAGCGACGCCACGATCATCGTGTTCTCCGGACGCGATGGCCAGGGCGAGTCCAAGAGCCGTATCAGCGGCGGCGGGAAGGGCAACATCGACACGTCTCCCGCGGGGAGCGTCACCGTCACCTGAGCCACGCGTCGCGGACGCCGGGCGGAGCGTGGGGCGGCGGCCTACGCGGCGGGTCCGTGCCCAGCGGCCCCTGCCGACCGCCTGGCGGGGCGCTCCCGGGGGGTGAGGGGCGCGGGGCGCCGGGCCGTGCCGGATCGGAGGCGAGGCGGCGTCGGGCTGCGGTGTACAACTCGAAGTAGTCGCGGGCGTCCGCCCGCCGACTCTCACGTGCTGGTCGCTGTCCTGCCGTACGGCGTCAGCGTGACGATGGGGGAGTTACCGCGCCAGCGCTCACGCTCAGCGTCTGAGCTGAGTCGTCCCGGAACCGGGCGGCGACCGGCCGGGTGCGGCCCATGGGCCCCCGTCCCGTCATCTCGGGCCACGGGCCACGGGCCCCGGGCCTCGGGCCGCGCCTCCGGCCCACCCTTGCGCCTTGGGCGCCCCGCCATCAGCCCCCGCTTCCGCGCTGTGCAGCGGGGGCGCCTGCGTGTCAGGTGCAAGTGGCTGAAGCCGTGCGAGGTGCCGCGGGTGAACTTCTCCGTGCACGGTCTCGGCGCCGGTGACGCCCACTTCGGATGAAGGACGAGAACGGCAACCCGCCGGTCTGCCCTGAGCCCCACTGACCGAACCGAGTACGCCCGGCCGATCTCCTCGTCGGCCGGGCGTCGCACAGAGGGTTGCCGACCGATCGCTTCCGATATATCGTTGAGGCATCGCGACAGGTTCGCGATTGATCAACGAGCAATCAGCGTGTCAACGATGAATCAAGGAGTGATCACCATGCGTTCCCATGGTTTTGAACACGAGCACGGCCGCGGTCACGGACGCGGCCACCACGGCGGCCCCGAGGGCCGTCAGGGCTTCGGCCGCGGAGGATTCGGCGGCTTCGGTGGCTTCGGGGACTTTGAGGGGCGGCGCGGCGCGTTCGGTCCCTTCGGTCCCGGTTTCGGGGGGCCCGGTGGGCCCGGCGGCCCCTGGGGCGGGGGCCGGGGCGGGCGTGGCGGTCCGCGCGGCAGGGCACGGCGCGGCGACGTACGCGCGTCGATCCTGGCGCTCCTGAAGGACCGCCCCATGCACGGCTACGAGATGATCCAGGAGATCGCCGAGCGCAGCGGCGGGGCGTGGAAGCCCAGCCCCGGTTCGGTCTACCCGACCCTGCAACTGCTGGAGGACGAGGGTCTGATCAGCAGTGCGAGCGAGGGCGGGAAGAAGCTCTTCTCGCTCACCGACGACGGCCGCGAGGCCGCCGCGGCGGGCCCCGAGGCGCCTTGGGAAGAGGCCGGGCGCGGGGTCGACTGGGAGACGCTGAACGAGGTCCGGCAGGCCGGTTTCGGTCTGATGGAGGCGTTCGGCCAGGTCTGGAAGACCGGCAGCAAGGAGCAGCGCGAAAAGGCGCTCACGGTCATCAACGACGCCCGGAAGAAGATGTATCTGATCCTCGCCGATGAGGACTGAGGTGGTCGGGGCCGATGGCCCCCACCGCAGATGAGGCGCCCCACGCGCATGGTGTGGGGCGCCTCGTTCGTCGCGTGCGTGGCGCGTGGCCGGCCTTCAGGTGACGAGGCCGTCCAGCTTGCGCAGGGACTCGTTGAGCGCGGCGGTCGCCGAGTCCTTCAGCTTTCCCGCCATCAAGGACACGGCGGCCCCGGTGAACTCCCCTTCGATGCGGACCACCGTCGCGGGCCCATCGGGGGAGAGGGTGTAGCGGGTGCGTACGTTGACGCCCATCGGGCCCTTGCCCGCGATGGCCAGGGTGCGTGCGGTCTCCAGCTCTTCGACGGTCCAGTTCACCTCGGCGGGGAAACCCATCAGCTTCATGTTCTCCACGAAGGTGCCGCCCACCTCCAGGGCGGTGGGGCCGCCCTGCGGGAAGTTCGTGTGCGTGGCGTTCCATTCGCCGTACGAGGAGAAGTCGGTGAGCCGCGCCCAGATCTTCTCGGCGGGCGCCTCCATCCGTGCCTCCGCGCTGACTTCGGCCATGCGGCCACCTCTTCCCGTCGGGGCGCTGCGACGGCCGCAGCTGCGGTGCCGCGGAACGTAGCCGCGGGGCCCGGAACATTCAATACTGATGAAGCGTCAGATATGGCCTTCGCCTGTGACTCTCAGCTGTGACTCGCAGCTGTGGCCGTCGGCTGTGACCCCCTGTGGGGGAGTGGGGTAGTGTTCCCCTGCCCTGCGACAGACGCAGGCAGCGCGCTTTGGAGGTGAGACCCATTACCGCAGTGGCAGGTCGGGTGCTCCCCCTTCGCGACCGCGCGGTTCACCCGGCATAGGTGAGCCGAGGGAGCCCCATCGGGATCCCGAAAGGTTTCATCAACATGTCGATTCCAGCTTTCTCCGCAGTACACCGTTCCTCCGTTGTCGACGCCCTGCGCGCCGCGGGCTGCGTCTTCGCCGAGGACGAGGCGGAGTTGATTCTCTCGACCGCGCGCACCCCCGGCGAAGTGGCCGACATGGTCGAGCGTCGTGCGGGCGGTCTGCCCCTGGAACATGTGGTGGGCTGGGCCGAGTTCCGCGGTCTGCGCGTCGCCGTGGACCCGGGGGTCTTCGTGCCGCGCCGCCGCACCGAGTTCCTCGTCGGACAGGCCGCCGCGCTGGCCGGGCACGGCGCTGTCGTCGTCGATCTGTGCTGTGGCTCGGGTGCGCTCGGTGCCGCGCTGGCCGCGGGCCTCGACCGGGTGGAGCTGCACGCCGCCGACATCGACCCGGCGGCGGTCCGCTGCGCCCGCCGCAATGTCGCGGCAGCCGGGGGCGAGGTCTACGAAGGCGACCTCTACGAACCCCTGCCCGACACGCTCCGCGGTCGCGTCGGCGTCCTGCTCGCCAACGTCCCTTACGTCCCCACCGAAGAGGTCGGCCTGCTGCCCGCCGAGGCCCGCGTCCACGAGGCGCGGGTGGCGCTCGACGGCGGTGCGGACGGGCTCGACGTGCTGCGCCGCGTGACCGAGGAGGCGCCCGCGTGGCTGGCGCCCGGCGGCCACCTGCTCTTCGAGACGAGCGAGGGGCAGGTGGCGGCCGCTGTCGACGCCGTCGAGCGGGCCGGTCTCGTGGCCCGTGTGGTCACCGACGAGGCCATGTTCGCCACGGTGGTCATCGGGACGCGCGCGGACAGATGTGGGGTGCGGCGGGCGTCGTAACGGCCGCCGGACGGCATGCCTGCCGCCGTGCGCCGTCCGGGAGCGTATGCGCCGCTCAGCCCACCTGCCGTAGGCGCTCAGACCACTTGTCGTAGCTCCTCAGCCCACCTGTCGTATCTCCGCCGCGTCGAAGAGATCCGACGCCCTCGGGAAGGGGCCCTCGTCGTGGCAGTGCCAGGCCTCCCAGAACAGGTCGGCGGGCAGCGCGTCGTCGGGTGCGTACACCCGATAGACGTACTGCCTGCCGTCGACAGCAGGCAGGGCGACCATCCAGCTCCTGCTCTCCATGACGGTTGGACGTGTGAAGCCGCGTCATGGTTGTGCGCTCGGCACAGGGCAAGGCGGCGCGCGCGCCGCCGCGCGGGTCGGGTCGATCTCATCCGTAAGGAGGACAACCGCCGCATGCGTGCCCACCCTGTGTCGGACGCCAAGATGCTTCCCGCCGCCGATGCATATGCCCCTGGGGGTTGATGTGGTGGGAGATGTGCAAAGCCGTACCCCGCCGGGCGCCGAGCCCGGCCCGACCCGAGCAGAACTCGACTCCGGACTCAGCGCGGAACTGGCGTCGGTGGTGGCCGGCGCGCGCCGTCGCGCCGTCCGTGACGGGGATCGGCAGATAGACACCGCGCACCTGCTGCACTCTCTCCTGGAGACCGACCCCGAGGTGCGCTCCGTCTTCGAGAGCGGCGCGCAGGCCGTGCGGGTGCTCGGCTATCTCGTGCAGCGCAGCATCGGTTACGGCTTGCAGTGGCGGGGCACCGTCGAGGACTCCGGTGCCGTGCCCGTGGTGACGCCGGTGAAGGAGACCGGCTGGTCGCCGGCCGCCATCGGCGCGATGGACACGGCCCTGGAACGCGCCGCGCTGCGCGGGGAGGCGCGGGCCCTCGGCATCGACCTGCTCGCGGGGCTCGTCGCCGACCCGGAGTGCCGGGCCGTCGAAGTCCTCGGGCGAGCGCGAGTCGACGTACCGGCGCTGCTGCGGCGTATCGAGGCGGGGTGCAGGCAGTACGCGTCCGGCGACCAGGGGCATGTCGGGGGCGGGGGGCATGGATACGTCGTACATCGGGGGTACGCCGGAGGCGGAGGGCTCCCGGAGAGTGGCGTGACGTCCGCCGATTGAGACAGGGGCTTATAGGGATGACGCTCCTGACGTCGGCTGCCATGATGTGCCGGTGCGAGCGTCTGACGGTATTCAAGAGGGCCGGGTGGGCCACGGCGACCAGGTGAGCCACGGCTACCGGGGGAGCCAGGGAAGCCAGGGAAAGAGTGGTGGCAGGGGCGTCGGGCTGGGCCTCGCCCTGATCTCCGCCGTCGCCTTCGGTGGCTCCGGAGTCGCGGCGAAACCGCTGATCGAAGCAGGCCTCGACCCGCTGCACGTGGTGTGGCTGCGGGTGGCCGGGGCCGCCCTCGTGATGCTGCCCGTCGCCTGGCGCCACCGCGGACTGCTGCGCAGCAGGCCCGCGCTGCTCGCCGGGTTCGGTCTCCTCGCCGTCGCGGGCGTCCAGGCCTGCTACTTCGCCGCGCTCTCCCGCATTCCTGTGGGCGTCGCGCTGCTGATCGAGTACCTCGCGCCCGCGCTCGTGCTCGGCTGGGTGCGCTTCGTGCAGCGGCGGCCGGTGACACGGGCCGCCGCGCTCGGTGTGGTGCTCGCCGTCGGCGGGCTCGCCTGTGTCGTCGAGGTGTGGGCGGGGCTGAGTTTCGACGCCGTCGGCCTGCTGCTCGCGCTCGGCGCCGCCTGCTGCCAGGTCGGCTACTTCGTCCTGTCCGACCAGGGCAGCGACGCGGGCGAGGACGCTCCGGACCCGCTCGGCGTCATCGCGTACGGCCTGCTCGTCGGCACCGCTGTGCTGACCGTCGTCGCGCGGCCGTGGGGCATGGACTGGTCGGTGCTCGCGGGCGACGCGGACCTGGACGGCTCGGCCGTGCCGGCCTGGGCGCTGCTCGCCTGGATCGTGCTCATCGCGACGGTCGTCGCCTACGTCACCGGAGTCCTCTCGGTGCGCAGGCTCTCGCCCCAGGTCGCGGGCGTCGTGGCCTGCCTCGAAGCGGTCATAGCGACCGCCCTGGCCTGGATCGTCCTGGGCGAGCACCTCTCGGCGCCGCAGGTCGTCGGTGGAGCGATCGTGCTCGTGGGCGCGTTCATCGCCCAGTCCTCCGCACCGGCCGGGGCCGCGGCCGTACCGGAGGAGATCCCGGCATCCGAAACGGAGTTGTCGCACAGCGGGAGCCGCCCCTAAGGTGCGGATCATGTACGCACACGCACTCGTTCTTCCGCCCCCCGCCGCTTAGCGCGGGGCACTGACGGAACACGCCCGAGCCAGCGGCCGGGCAGAACGGTGCTGCCCGCAGACGGAGTCAGTCATCCCTCTCTGCTGCGGAGAACTCACGTGTCGAACATGTCGAGCACGTCCAGCGCGCCCGTGATCCCGGGCGTGGCCAACCCCCATACCGTCCGGCGTCTGCCCGTCGGACGAGGCCTCTTCTATCTGATCGTCGCCGGCACCGCGTGGGGCACCGCGGGTGCCGCCGCCGCACTGGTCTTCGATGCCGGCGACATGGGCCCGGTCAGCCTTTCCTTCTGGCGGTGCGTGGGCGGCTTCGTGCTGCTGGCCGCCGCGCGTCTCGTACGGCTGCGCCAGGCGCGCCGGGTGAGTCAGGTGCGCCGGGTGAGCCGGGCACACCGAATGAACCGAGTGCGCCGGATCGTCGTGACCGGCGTCGCCCTCGCGGTGTTCCAGACCGCCTACTTCGCCTCCGTCGAGGCGACCGGCCTCGCGGTCGGCACCGTCGTCACCATGGGGTCGGGGCCCGTCCTCATCGCGCTCGGCGCGCGGCTGACCCTGAACGAACGGCTCGGACGCGGCGGCGTCGTCGCCGTCGTGGGCGCCCTCGGGGGGCTCGCCGTGCTCGTCCTCGGCGGTGACGGCGGCGGTGGCGGTGGCGCGAGTGTGCGGCCTTCGGGTGTCGTGTGGGGGCTCGTCTCCGCGGCCGCGTACGCCGTCATGACGCTCTTCACGCGCCGGTGGGGCCGGGACGGCGGCAACGACTCGGCCGACACCACGGTCTGGGCGTTCGCCGTCGTCTCGGTCTGCCTGCTGCCGCTCGCCGCGGTCGAAGGCCTGGTGCCGTACACGGCGGACCCCGTGCGCGTGGGTCTGTGTCTCCTGTACATCGCCGCCGTGCCGACAGCCCTCGCCTACGCGCTGTACTTCGCGGGGGCGGCCGTCGTACGGTCCGCCACCGTCTCCGTGATCACGCTGCTCGAACCGGTGGGCGCCGCGATCATCGCGGTCGCACTGCTCGGCGAGGCGCTGACGGCGGCGACCGTGCTGGGCACGGCACTGATGCTGGCCGCGGTGACGGGCCTCGCGGTCACGGAGGCGCGGGGCGTGGCGGCGGAGCGGCGCGACGTGGCGCCGGTGTAGGGGGAGTGGGGGGCGGGCGCGTCGCGGGGGGACCTGATACCCCGTGCGGTGCCCGTCCCCCGGCTGGAAGTGGCCGACCTGGTGGTTCAGCGGAGCTCGGCTTCATAGCTGAAGGGCGGCGTCCCAGGGTGGAGCAGCATCACAGCCCCGCCAGGTAGGCGGGGACCTCGATGCCCGGTGCGAGGTCGGCGGCGGGGATCAGGGCGTCGTGGCCCTTGCGGAGCGGGACGACGCCGGCCCAGTGGGGGAGGTCCATGTCCTTCGGGTCGTCGTTCGGGCCGCCGGTGCGCGCCTTCGCCGACACCTCGTTCAGGTCGAGGCGGAGCACGGCGGTGGCCGCGAGCTCCTTGGCGTCGGCGGGGCGGGAGTCGGCCGCCCGGCCCGGCACGACGTGGTCGACGAGCGCGTCCAGGGCGAGCCGCTTCTCCTCCGGGTCCGTGACCTGGTGGGCCGTGCCGTGGACCACGACGGAGCGGTAGTTGATCGAGTGGTGGAAGGCCGAGCGGGCCAGCACCAGGCCGTCGACGTGGGTGACGGTCAGACACACCTGAAGGCCCGGGTCCCGCTCCTCGGTGGACGCGCTCGCCATGCGCAGCGGCCGTGACCCGGTCGAACCGTGCACGTACAGGCGGTCGCCCACCCTTCCGTAGAGCGTCGGGAGCACGACGGGGGCGCCGTCGCGGACGAATCCGAGATGGCAGACGTAGGCCTCGTCGAGTATCGCGTGCACCGACTCGTGGTCGTACGAAGCGCGTTCCCGTGAGCGGGTGGGGACCGTGCGGTCGGTCGGCGTGTAGGCGGCACTGCTCGGCGAAGGGGTGTCGTTGGTGCTCGGCTGCGTCTGCATGGTTCTCCTTGCTCAGTACTGCTGTGTTCTCGACTTGCGGCTTCGATTGCACTAGTGCATAATCTGCTTTGTGCTAGGAGAGTATCGGATCGAAGGCCGCCGCGCAGCTGAGATCGCGGCCAGCGTGGAGCGCGCCGTGGGTGACGGCGGTCTCGAACCGGGGCAACCGCTGCCACCCATGCGGGAGTTGGCGACCCGACTCGGGGTCAACCCCAATACCGTCGCGGCCGCCTATCGCACGCTGCGGGAGCGCGGCGTCATCGAGACGGCGGGGCGGCGCGGCAGCCGTGTCCGTCCGAAGCCCGCCACCACCGCACGCGAGCTGATCCGGGTGGACGCGCCGCCAGGGGTGCGCAACGTCTCCAAGGGCAACCCCGACCCGAGGCTGCTGCCCGCTCTGTCCGAGGCGCTCATGGCGGCCGCCGCGCAGAGCGACGCGCGACCCGTCCTCTACGGAGAGGGTGCGGTGGACCCGGAGCTCGAACGGCACGCGCGCGTGGCCTTCGACGCCGACGGCGTGCCCCGTGGCCCGCTCGCCGTCACCTCCGGCTCGCTCGACGCCATCGAGCGCGTGCTCGTCGCCCACCTCAAGCCCGGCGACGGGGTCGCTCTGGAGGACCCGGGCTGGGGCAGCCTGCTGGATCTCGTCTCCGCCCTCGGGCTGCGCGCGGTCCCGGTGGGCGTGGACGACGAGGGTCCAATCCCGGCCGACGTGGAGCGGGCCCTGGCGTCGGGCGCGCGGGCGGCCATCGTGACGGACCGGGCACAGAATCCCACAGGGGCCGCCGTCACCGCCCCACGCGCGCGTGCCCTGCGCGACGTGTTCGCCGCGCACGAGGACGTGCTGCTCATCGAGGACGACCACGGCCACGGCATCGTCGACCTGCCGCTGCACCCGCTGGCCGGGTCGACCCGCAGCTGGGCCCTGACCCGCTCCACCGCCAAGGCGTACGGCCCCGATCTGCGGCTCGCCGTGCTCACAGGCGACTCCGTGACGGTGGACCGGGTGCAGGGGCGCCAGCGGCTCGGCCCCGGCTGGGTGAGCCGGCTGCTGCAACGCGCCGTCGCCCGGCTCTGGGCCGAGGGCGCGGTCGACCCCCGCACGGTGGCGGCGTCCTACGACCGGCGTCGGGAGGCGCTCATTGCGGCGCTCGCCGAGCGGGGCGTGGCCGCATACGGGCGCAGCGGCATGAACGCGTGGGTACCGGTGCCCGACGAGACCGGGGCCGTCGCGCGACTGCTGCACGCGGGGTGGGCGGTGGCCCCGGGTGCGAGGTTCCGGCTGAACACGCCGCCGGCGGTGCGGATCACCGTGGCGGCGCTCGACGACGAGGACATCGTGGCGGTGGCGGACGCGGTCGCCGCGGCCACCGGGCCCGCTCCTGCCCGGCGTTACGACTGACGGGGCGTATGCCCGCGCGGCTTGGACCGGGTGAGCGCGGCGCCCGCCAGGACGATCACCGCGCCGACCGGCGCCGACCGGCTCAGGGACTCGCCGAACACCGCGACACCGGCGGCGGTCACGATGACCGTGATGAAGTACGTGACCATGCGGCGGCATGTGTACGTGGTTACGTGGTGTGGCGGGCGGAACGCGGCCGCCGCCCGTCGATCAGGGCGGCGGCGGAGGCGCTGAGGGCGGCGGGGGCGGGGCTCCGGTAGGAGGGGTGAGTCGCCGGGTCAGTGAGTTCCGGCCCTGCCGCCAAGCGCGGCCAGTTTGCGGAAGTCCCAGGAGGCGATGGCGTCCGGTGTCAGGCGGGCCCAGGCGTGGCGGCCGTCGTGCGGCATCTCGGACATGCCGAAGATCTTCTGGGCGAACAGCCGCTCGGGCGCGTCCAGTTCGGGGCACGGATCGCCCTTGCGCGGGGACTCGCCGACGAAGTCCACGGTGCCCGACAGCTCCACACCGCGCAGCTCGCCGTACTCCTCTCCGGCGTCGACCACCACGGCGATCCGCGGGTCCCTGCGCAGATCGGCCCAGCGCTTGCTGCGGGTGACCGAGTACAGCCACAGCGACGTGCCGTCCCAGGCGAACCAGAGCGTGCTGACGTGCGGGGCGCCGTCCCGCGACACGGTCGCCACGCGGCACGTGCGCTCCGTGGCGAGGAACGCGTCGACTTCGTCCGGCGTCATCATGATCCTGCGGCCCCGGCGCTGCGTGGCGGCCATGTGTCCTCCAGCTCAAGGTGGTCGACGGGCGTCTGACACTGCGTCAGGGAAGCATGGAGGCTCTTCCTTCGTGGCGCAATGGTCGTTAGCCTCGGCCGGCCGGTGTCCCGGACGTCCGCGACAAGGGGAAGCCATGCCGTCGTACGAACAGCTGAGGGAGCTCCTCGACCCCGCCACCACGGCCCTGCTGACCGTCGAGTGCCAGCAAGGCGTCGTCGGCACCGAGACCGCCCTGCCCGAACTGGCCGCGGAGGCGCGCAAGTCCGGCGCCCTCGCCAACGTCGCCCGACTGGTGTCCGCGGCGCACCAGAGCGGCGTGCAGGTCCTGCACGCCGTCGCCGAACGGCGGCCCGACGGGCGCGGGGCCAGCCACAACGCCCGGCTCTTCCGGGCCGCCGAGCGACTGCCCGTACAGCAGCTCTCGGGCACCGCGGCCGTACGGATCGCGCCGCCGATCGAAGTGGCCGACGAGGACTTCGTCGTACGACGCCTGCACGGCCTGTCACCCCTCGCGGGCACCGACGTGGACCCGCTGCTGCGCAACCTCGGCTGCCGCACCCTGCTGGTCACCGGCGTCTCGGCCAACGTCGCGATACCGAACGCCGTGTTCGACGCCGTGAACCTCGGCTACACCGCCGTCGTGCCCGCCGACGCCATCGCCGGAGTCCCCGCCGACTACACACCCGCCATGATCCGCCACACCCTCGCGCTCGTCGCCACCGTCACCACCACGCGGGACGTGCTCGGCGCCTGGAAGCGGCCGGGCCGCACCGGATAGACCAGCTTGCTCTCGCGTCAGACCAGCTTGATCGCGTCACCCGCCACGGTGATCTCGGCCGCCGGCAGGGGCCCCGGCGCGGGGCCACCCCGCACGCTGCCGTCCGCGATGTCGAACTTGCTGCCGTGGCACGGGCAGTTGACGGTGCCGCCCTCGACGCTCGTCACCGGGCACTGCTTGTGGGTGCAGCGGTTGGAGAAGGCCTTGAACTCGCCCTTCGTGGGCTGGGTGACCACGATCTGTTCATCCTTGAAGATCTTGCCGCCGCCCACGGGGATGTCCGACGTCTTCGCCAGTACGGCCCCGCCCGCGCCACCGTCGCCCCCGCCCTCCGTCTCCTCCCGGCCCGCCGGTTCGGACGAGCTCTTGTCGTCACCGGCGCCGCAGGCGGTGAGGGCGGCGGCGATGCCCGCGGCTCCGATGGTTGCCACGACCGTGCGGCGGCAGGGCGCAGACACGGTCTCTTCGGAAGTCGTCGTGCGTGGCAGTGAAGTCGTCATACACGGTGGTACGCAACCACGGGCCGCCGTGTTCAAGCGCTCAAGGATTTCCCGAGGAAATCGAGTTCGAGCCGCAGCAGGTTCGCCGCCACCTCGCCCTCGGAGACCAGATGGCCCGCGCCGGGCAGCGGCAGCACGGTGTGCGGGCGGCCGGCGGCCAGCAGCGCCGCGGAGAAGCGCAGCATGTGCACGGGAAGGACGTTGTTGTCCGCGAGCCCGTGCACCAGCATCAACGGCCGCTCAAGGCGGTGCGCGTGCGCGACCAGCGAACAGCGCTCGTACTGGTCGGGCAGGACGTCGGGATGGCCGAGATAGCGCTCCTTCCAGTGCGTGTCGTACAGCCGCAGGTCCGTCGGCGCGGCACCCGCCACCGCGGCGTGGAAGACATCGGGCCGGTGCAGCACGGCGCCCGCCGCGAGATAGCCGCCGAAGGACCAGCCGCGGATGCCCACCCGCTCCAGGTCGAGGTCGGGGAAGCGCTCGGCGGCGGCGTGCAGCGCGTCCACCTGGTCGTCGAGCACCGGCGTCAGCTGGTCGCCGTGCACGGCCTTCTCCCACGCGTCGCCACGGCCCGGCGTGCCGCGCCCGTCCGTGATCAGCACCGCGTACCCCTGCTCGGCGAACCACTGCGCCACGATCGTCCACCACGCGCGCGCGTGGACCACGAGTTGGATTCCTGGACCCGCGTAAGGGCAGAGCAGTACCGGCAGCTTCGCGGCGCCGGGCTCGTGCCAGGACGGCAGGTACAGCGCGCTCCGCAGCTCCCGCTCGCCGAGGGTGAGGTGGCGTGGCCGGGGGACCACCACCGGCTCCTGGGCGAGGACCGCGATCCGCCCGACCGGTACGCCGCCGCGCAGCACGGTCACCGTCTGTCCCTCGGGCGTCCGGCTGTCGAGGACCACGGTGTCGCCGCCGACGGCCGCGGTGTGCACCCCGGGCCCCTCGCTGATCTGCCGCAGAGTGCCGGTACGACGCTCGGGGTCGGGCTCGTCGTCCTGGTGGTCGAACGACCAGACGTGCACCTCCGTGGGCTCGTACGAGGCGGTGAACCACACCCGGTCGCCCACGCCGCCCAGCACCTCGCGCACCTGGAGACCGCGCGGCGTCCTGGTGTTGCCGACCCGCAGGCCACGTGTGCCGCCGCGTACGTTCCAGTGCGCCACGACCCGCCCGCTCGCAAGACGCAGCGGTACGCCCGGCATCAACTCCAGCCAGGCCGGGTCGCGTCGGTGCGCGACCGGCTCCGCCTCACCGGTGGCGGGGTCCACCTCCAACGCGTACAGGGAACGCTGGTCCCGGGTCTGCATCGTGACCAGGGGGCCATGGGCGTCCCAGCCCACCGTGGGCACGTACTCGAAGGCGCCGTCCGTCCACTCTCCGTAGAGGTGGTGGTCCGCCACGCGCTCCGGAGTGCGCACCGCGACCCGCGTCCCGTCCACGCGCACGATGTGCAGTGACGTCTCGGCGTTGGCGGTGCCTGCCGCCGGATAGCGGACCGCGCGAGGCGGCAGCTCGGGCCGTGCCGGATCGGACAGCCACCAGCGCCGCACCCGCGACGCGTCCACGCGCGCGACGATCAGCGCGTCGCTCTCCGGAGACCACCAGAAACCGCGCTGCCTGCCCATCGACTCGGCGGCGACATGATCGGCGAGACCGTACGTCACGTCGTCGCCCTCGGGCTCAGCGAGCGCCCGGTCACCCGTGCCGTCGACGCCGACGACGCGCAGGGCGCCCCCGGTGACGTACGCGACGCGGCTCCCGTCGGGCGACGGGCGCGGGTCGACCACCGGCCCCGCCGTACGGATCCGGCGCGGTGCCCCACCGTCCGTCGACACCACCCACAGCACGCCGCCCAGCGCGACAGCGGCCACGCGCGCGTGGTGGTCGGTCGCGAAAGCCACCACTCCATGTGCCGCTTCCCGCGCCCGCTCCCTGCGGATCCGTTCCGCCTCCGGCACCGGTCCCGCCCCGCCCAACGCCAACGGGTCGACCAGCATGCGCTCGGCCCCGTCCTCGTACACCCACAGCCTGCCCACCGGATCGTCGCCGGCGGTGGACCGCACGAACAGCACCCGCGCACCGTCCGGCGAGACCGTGAAGCCGTGTGGCACACCCAGCGAGAAGCGGCGCGTACGCGCGAACTGCCGAGGGAGGTCAAGGGAGGCCATGCCGGGCACTGTAGGCACAGGGTCACGTGATCGAACAGGGCCCGACCGGCAGTAACCTGGGGCAATGCTCAGCGAAGTCACCGCGGTCCGCTATGTCACGCCCCTACGGGAGGGTGGCTCGCTGCCCGGGGTCGTCGAGACCGACGACCGCGGCACCTACGGAACGTACGTCATCAAGTTCACCGGCGCGGGACAGGGGCGCAAGACGCTCGTCGCCGAGGTGGTCTGCGGTGAGCTCGCCCGCAGGCTCGGTCTGCGGATGCCGCGGCTCGTCGGGATCCGGCTCGACCCGGTGCTCGGCCTCGGCGAACCCGACGAGCGGGTGCAGGAACTGCTCAAGGCGAGCGGCGGGCTCAACCTCGGCATGGAATTCCTGTCGGGCGCCCTCGGCTTCGACCCGCTCGCCCACGACGTGGACGCGGCGGAGGCGGGCCGCGTCGTCTGGTTCGACGCCCTGATCAACAACGTGGACCGCTCCTGGCGCAACCCGAACCTGCTCCTGTGGCAGGGCGACCTGTGGCTCATCGACCACGGGGCCAGCATGATCTGGCACCACAACTGGCGCACCGCGGAGACCGCCGCCGCCAAGCCGTACGACGCCTCGGACCACGTCCTCGCCCCCTACGGGCCCGACGTCGCGGCGGCCGCCGCCGAGCTCGCCCCCCTCGTCACCGAGGAACTGCTCACCGACGTCGTGGCCCAGGTGCCCGAGGAGTGGCTGACGGACGAGCCGGGCTTCGACAGCGCGGACGCCGTCCGCCGCGCGTACGTGGCCGCTCTGCTGCCGCGTGCCGGGACCATCCACGAGCGGATCACCCTGCCGGTGACCGAGCCGAAGGGCGCCCTCAAGTGACCCAGCAGAACGCGCCCGCACGGGACGGGCGGAACCAGCCCGCACGGGACGTATTCGAGTACGCGCTGGTGCGCGTCGTGCCGCGCGTGGAGCGCGGCGAGCAGTTCAACGCGGGGGTGCTGGTCTACTGCCGCGCCAAGTCCTTCGTGGCCGCCCGCACGCACCTGGACGAGGCCAAGCTCCTCGCCCTGGACCCGGCGGCCGACGTGGCCGGCATCAGGGCCTCGCTCGGCGCGGTCGAGCGGATCTGCCGGGGCGGCGCGGCCGCCGGGCAGGCCGAGCGCGACGACGCGGGACGGCGCTTCCGCTGGCTGATCGCGCCCCGCTCCACGGTGGTACAGCCGGGACCGGTGCACACCGGCCTGACGGCGGATCCCGAGGCCGAGGTGAACCGTCTCCTCGACCTGTTGGTGAGGTAAAGCGGCACGGCTCTCCTGGTTGCCGTTGACACCCGGTGCCAGGGCTTCTAGCGTCTCGTCCAGCTGAAGGTACTAAGCGGTCGCTCACCACCGGGGCGTACCGTAGAGCCGCATCCCAAGGGCGAGGAGAACCAGCATGTCCACCACTGAGCAGCGCGTCGCTGTCGTGACCGGCGCAGCGCGAGGCATCGGCGCGGCGACCGCCGTACGGCTCGCCGCCGAGGGCCGCGCCGTGGCCGTCATCGACCTCGACGAGGCCGCCTGCAAGGACACCGTCGCGCAGATCACCGCGGCCGGTGGCAGGGCGCTCGCCGTCGGCTGCGACGTCTCCGACGAGGCACAGGTCGAGGCCGCCGTCGCCCGTATCGCCGAGGAGCTCGGCGCGCCGACGATCCTCGTCAACAACGCCGGCGTGCTCCGCGACAACCTCCTCTTCAAGATGAGCGCGAGCGACTGGGACACGGTCATGAACGTGCACCTGCGCGGCGCCTTCCTGATGTCGAAGGCCTGCCAGAAGCACATGGTGGACGCGGGCTTCGGCCGCATCGTCAACCTCTCCTCGTCCTCCGCGCTCGGCAACCGCGGCCAGGTCAACTACGCCGCCGCCAAGGCCGGCCTCCAGGGCTTCACGAAGACCCTCGCCAAGGAGCTCGGCAAGTTCGGCGTCACCGCCAACTCCGTCGCCCCGGGCTTCATCGTCACCGAGATGACGAAGGCCACCGCGGACCGCGTCGGCATGGGCTTCGAGGAGTTCCAGGCCGCGGCCGCCACCCAGATCCCGGTCCAGCGCGTCGGCCGCCCCGAGGACATCGCCAACGCCATCGCCTTCTTCACGGGCGACGCCGCGGGCTTCGTCTCCGGGCAGGTCATGTACGTCGCCGGCGGCCCGCTCAACTGACCCGGAAGCTGGAAGGCAGATCATGGCTGTGCAGGACAGCGGGAAGGCCGCGCTCGTCACGGGCGCGAGCCGCGGCATCGGATACGGCATCGCCGAGGCGCTGGTCGCCCGCGGCGACCGGGTCTGCATCACCGGACGCAACGAGGACGCCCTCAAGGAGGCCGTCGAGAAGCTCGGCTCCGACCGGGTCATCGGCGTCGCGGGCAAGGCCCACGATGAGGCGCACCAGGCGGTCGCCGTCGAGCGCGCGATGGAGGCGTTCGGCCGCGTCGACTTCCTGATCAACAACGCGGGCACGAACCCGGTCTTCGGACCGATGGCCGAGCTCGACCTGAACGTGGCGCGCAAGGTGTTCGAGACCAACGTCGTCTCGGCGCTCGGCTTCGCCCAGCAGACCTGGAAGGCCTGGCAGAGCGAGAACGGCGGCGCGATCGTGAACATCGCCTCCGTGGCCGGCGTCTCCGCCTCGCCGTTCATCGGCGCGTACGGGATGAGCAAGGCCGCCATGGTCAACCTCACCCTGCAACTGGCGCACGAGTTCGCGCCGAAGGTGCGCGTGAACTCCATCGCACCCGCGGTCGTCAAGACCAAGTTCGCCCAGGCGCTGTACGAGGGCCGCGAGGCGGAGGCGGCCGCCTCCTACCCGCTCGGCAGGCTCGGGGTGCCGGAGGACATCGGGGGCGCGGCCGCGTTCCTCACGTCCGCCCAGTCCGACTGGATCACGGGCCAGACACTCGTGGTCGATGGCGGCATCTTCCTCAATGCGGGCGTCGGCTGACGAAGGCCGCACACCGGCCGAGTGCATCGCTTTCAGTGACGTACACGCGCATCAAGTGCCCTGTCGGCGCCGAGACTTGGCCCGGCGGGGCACTGCGATATTGTCTGCCGATCCCATGGCATGGCCGATCGAGGAGCGTGCGCGTGTTCAGTGAAGTCCCCCCTGCCAAGCGGACCCGGGGTCTGCGCCCGGTGGCGGCGATCGCGTCGATATCCCTGCTCGCCGGTTGTGGGGTGTTCTCGTCCGAGGGGTCGGACGACGAGGAGCGGATCACCGTCGGCACGATGAGCGCGCCGACCACCCTGGACCCCGCGAAGGCCTGGGACAGCTCCTGGGAGCTCTACAGGAACGTTTTCCAGACGCTGCTCAGCTTCCCCTCGGGGGCCACCGAGCCCGAGCCGGACGCCGCCGAGTCCTGCGAGTTCAGCGACGCCTCCAACACGGTCTTCGTCTGTGAGCTCCGCGAGGGCCTGCGGTTCTCCGACGGCGACGAGCTGGACGCGGCGGCCGTGAAGCACTCCTTCGACCGCATGCTGACCCTCGACGCCAAGAAGGTGGTGAAGGGCGGTCCCGCGGGGCTCCTGGGCTCGCTCGACAAGGTCGAGACGAAGAGCGACCGGACGGTCGTCTTCCGCCTCAAGAAGGCCGACGCCACGTTCCCGTTCGTCCTCGCGACACCGGCCATGTCGATCGTCGACCCCGCCGAGTACCCGGCGGACAGACTCCGCGAGGGCAACGAGGTCACCGGCTCCGGGCCCTACACCCTGGAGGCGTACACCCCGAACCAGAAGGCCGAGCTGGTCAAGAACGACAGCTACAAGGGCGCGGCCGACGTCAAGAACGACGCCGTGACCATCCGTTACTTCAAGAAGTCGGCGGCCATGGTCGACGCCCTCAAGGACAAGCAGATCGACGTGACGTTCCGAGGCCTGGCCTCCGAGGACATCGTCGCCATGCAGGGCAGGGGCAGACGCGAGCAGGACATCGAGCTCGTCGAGGGCTCGGGCACCGAGATCCGCTACCTCGTGTTCAACACCAAGGACCCGTGGGCGCGGAAGCTCCCGGTCCGGCAGGCCTTCGCGCAGCTCGTCGACCGCGGGGCCATCGCCCACAAGATCTACAAGGACACCGTCGAACCGCTGTACTCCATGGTCCCCAGGGGCCTCACGGGCCACGCCACCGGGTTCTTCGACGACTACGGGAACCCCAGCGTGGCCAAGGCCAGGAAGATCCTCACCGACGCCGGCATCCACCAGCCGGTGCCGCTCACCCTCTGGTACACCACCGACCGCTACGGCTCGGCGACCGAGCCGGAGTTCGCCGAGCTCAAGCGGCAGCTGGAGGCCTCGGGCCTGTTCAGGATCACCCTGAAGAGCCGCCCCTGGACCGAGTTCCAGGAGGGGTACAGCAAGGGCGAGTACCCGGTCTTCGGGCGCGGCTGGTTCCCCGACTTCCCCGACGCGGACAACTTCATCGCGCCGTTCGTCGGCCCCAAGAACGTGCTCAACACGCCCTACCCCTCGAAGGAGATCACCGACGAGGTGCTGCCCCGCCAGCGCAGGGAGGCCGACCGCGGCGCGGTGATCGACGAGTTCGAGCGGGCCCAGGAGATCCTCGTCGACGACGTCAGGCTGCTGCCGCTGTGGCAGGGCAAGCAGTACATCATGTCCAGCGAGGAGATCGCGGGCGGCGAGCGCGCCCTGGACCCCTCGGCGATCATGATGATGTGGGAGTTGCAGCGCAAGACCAGCTGGTAGCGCGGGCGGGGCGGAGAGGCGTCGCCCGGCCGGTGCGGAGCAGCGTCGGACGGGCGGGGCGGTCGATTGTCAGTGGTCGCCGGTAGGTTCTGTGGTGAGAAGTGACCGCACACCGGAGGTTGTTGACGTGACCGACATCGCCATGCTGCCCGCGTCCTGGCGCGGAGTCCTCGGCGGGGAGCTCCAGAAGCCCTACTTCAAAGAGCTCACCGAGTTCGTCGAGCAGGAGCGGGCGAAGGGCCCCGTCTACCCTCCGCGCGAGGAGGTCTTCGCCGCCCTGGACGCGACGCCGTACGACCGGGTCAAGGTCCTGGTCCTCGGCCAGGACCCGTATCACGGCGAGGGGCAGGGGCACGGCCTCTGCTTCTCCGTGCGCCCCGGTGTGAAGACCCCACCCTCCCTGCGGAACATCTACAAGGAGATGAAGGAGGAGCTCGGCCACCCCGTCCCGGACAACGGCTATCTGATGCCGTGGGCCCAGCAGGGCGTCCTCCTGCTGAACGCGGTCCTGACGGTCCGCGCCGGCGAGGCCAATTCCCACAAGGGCAAGGGCTGGGAGAAGTTCACGGACGCGGTGATCCGCGCGGTGGCCGACCGCCCCGACCCCGCCGTCTTCGTCCTCTGGGGGAATTACGCCCAGAAGAAGCTGCCGCTCATCGACGAGGAGCGGCACGTCGTCGTGAAGGGCGCGCACCCCTCGCCGCTCTCCGCGAAGAGGTTCTTCGGCTCCCGCCCCTTCACACAGATCAACGAAGCGGTCGCCGCGCAGGGCCACGAGCCGATCGACTGGCGGATCCCGGACATAGGCTGACGTCAGCCCGCGAAGACATGGGCGAGGGAGTACGGGGTGGTGGACTGCCCGCTCCGCGCGGTGAACGAACCGGCTCCGGTGAGCCCGGCGAGGCCACCGGTGCCCGAGCCGGGCAGCACGGTGAGAGAGCACTCGATGGTTCCGTCGGCGCCGAAGGAACCGCGCTGCTCGATCACGAAGGAGCCCGTGCGGCCGTCGAGCGTCCCGTCGATGAACTCGTAGCCGACAAAGGTGCCGACCGTCTCGCTCGTGTACGCGATGGTGTACTCGCAGGAGGTGCCCTTCGCCTCGACGCCGCCCGTGTAGTCGTTGGTGACGGTGGCGTGCGTGATGCGTGCGCCACCGTCCGCGCCGGCGACAGGGCGCTCGTCCCAGCCGGCGAAGGTGAAGGTGCCGGTAGCGGTGCTGGTCGCAGTGGTGTCGGTGCTGTGCTCGGTCATGGTTCTCCTCGACGGTAGGGCCCACTGCCTGTGCGGGGGGCGCCGTGCGCAGGACACTGCCAGCCGTACCTGACATCTTCTGTCAGGTACTGAGGCAGAATTGATCGCGTGCGCGCCGACCGGCTCCTGGCCCTTCTCCTGCTGCTCCAGAACCGTGGGCGCATGACCGCGCCGGAGCTCGCGGAAGAGCTGGAGGTCTCGGTCCGGACCGTCTACCGGGACGCCGAGGCGCTCGCCGCCTCCGGCGTGCCCGTCTACGCGGAGCGCGGTCCCGCCGGCGGCTTCCGGCTCCTCGACGGCTACCGCACCCGGCTGACGGGACTCACCGACGACGAAGCCGACTCGCTGGCCCTCGCCGGAATGCCGGGGGCCGCCGCCGAGCTCGGCCTGGGCGCGGAACTGGCCACCGCGCAACTGAAGTTGGCGGCAGCCCTGCCCACCGGGCTCGGGGAGCGGTCGCGGCGCATCCAGGAGCGCTTCCACCTCGACGCGGCCGCCTGGTTCCGCACGACGGAACCGGCGCCGCTGCTCGCCGTGGTCGCCGACGCGGTGTGGCGGCAGCGAGTGCTGCGGGCCCACTACCGGCGCTGGGGCGGCGAAGTCCGGCGTGAGCTGCACCCTTTGGGGCTGGTCCTCAAGGCGGGCAACTGGTACCTGGTCGCGGCGGCCGACGGTGCTGTGCGTACGTACAGGGTGTCGCGGTTCATGGCGGTGACGGTGACTCTGGAGCCCTGCGAGCGCCCGGACGGCTTCGACCTCGCGGCGTACTGGGAGGCGTCGTCGCGCGGCCTCGAAGCGCGGGTGCTGCGGGGCACGGCACGGCTGAGGGTCTCCCCGGCGGGGCGACGGCTGCTGCCCGCCATGTTCGGGACGGCGGGGGCGCGGGCCGTGGAGGGCGCCGGCGCCGCCGACGCGGACGGCTGGACCGAGGTCGATCTCGACGTGGAGGAACTGCCGGTGGCGGTCGGCGACATCCTCCGGCTCGGCCTGGAGGCGGAGGTGCTCGGCCCACCCGAGCTCCGCGCCGAGGTCGCGAGGAGCGTCACCGGGCTGGCCCAGCGGTACGCGTGAGCACCCCCCGCCCGAACGTGCCTGACCGCGATTGTCAGTGGTGGCCGCTAGCGTCGTGAGGGATGGGGGCGATGGCCGGCACGACCACGGAGGATCCGTTGACGGAGCAGCAGGAGCACACGGCGGAAGACGCGATGATGACGCGGATCGGGCAGGCGGTCATGCTGCACCACGGCGGCGACCGCGAGGAGGCACAGGACCGCTTCCTCGGCCTCTGGGGGGAGATCGGCGAGTCCGGCGACCCGCTGCACCGCTGCACGCTCGCGCACTACATGGCGGACACACAGGCCGACCCTTCGGACGAACTGGCCTGGGATCTCCGGGCCTTGTCGGCGGCGCACGAGCTCACCGACGAGCGGCTGAGCGAACACCACCAGTCGCTGGCGGTGCGCGGTTTCTACCCCTCCCTGCACCTGAACCTCGCCGCGGACTACGTGAAGCTCGGCCGCCCGGAAGCGGCCCGCGCCCATCTGCGCCGGGCACGTGGCGCGGTGGGCGCGCTGGAGGACGACGGATACGGCAGAGGCATCAAGGAGGCCATCGCCCGACTGGAGGGGGAGGTGGGGGAGGGGAGCGAGGAGGAGTAGAGAGGGAGGGGGCAGAAGGTTGTTGGGTAGGGGACGCGCCTTGCGGGGGCGCTGGGTCAATGGCCGTACGTGTTGCGGCAGATGACGGCTTGGGGACTGCCGGGGTCCCACTTGCCGTATACCTCGCCGAGTGCGCAGACGTCCGTGCCCGGTGCCGCGGCGGGGGCCGTGATGGGGGCCGGTCGGGGGGCTCCCGCATCGGGGCGCGCGGGGACAGGTCTGCGCACGGGCGCCGAGGGTGGGGGAGGGGGTGCGGGTGCCGGGCGGTCGTGGGTGTGCGGCGGGCCGGAAGGCATGGTGGCTCCTGCTCCTGCCCCTGACCCGGCTTCGGACTTACGGGGGGAGGGGCGCCGGGGCGGGCCCATGCGCTCCAGTGCCTCCCGGGCCGGGGCCTGCACGAGGTGCGGCCGGTTCGTGCCGTCGGTGCGGGCCGCGGGCGGCGGTCCGGTGACCGCGGAGGGGGCGGGCGCCGCGGGCCGCTCGAGGCTCACGCAGCCGGAGGCGGCGGCCGAGACGGCGGCGGAGACGAGGAGCGCGGCGGCGGCAGTGGTCGTCGGTCGAGGCACCCGCACAACCATGGTGCGCCCGGCGCACGTTGGGAGTGAAATCCGCGAGGTTGCCCCGCACGGGTGACGGATCGGCTGGGGGAGGGGCGCCCACCGTCACCCACCGCTCATTCAGCGGGGGGCCCGGGGGCTCCGCGCCACGGGGAGCAGGCCCCGTATGCTGCGGGAACGGCGACCGCGGCCCCCGGACGGAGCACGGAGGCGACGGTTCGCGACCCAGCACAGCGGTAGACCGGGCCAGTGGCAACAGCAACAGCAGTGGCCATGGCAGTGGTCGGTAGGGAGACAGTGGTGAAGATCGGCTGCATCGGACTCGGCGACATCGCGCAGAAGGCGTATCTGCCGGTCCTCACCACCCAGCCGGGGGTCGAGCTGCACTTGCAGACGCGTACGCCCGCGACCCTCGCCCGGGTCGCCGACGTCCACCACATCCCCGCATCGCGCCGCCACACCGATCTGGACGCCCTGCTCGCCCAGGGGCTCGACGCCGCCTTCGTGCACGCGCCGACCGCCGTGCACCCGGAGATCGTCACCCGCCTCGTCGAAGCCGGCGTGCCGACCTACGTGGACAAGCCCATCGCGTACGAACTCGCCGACTCCGAACGCCTCGTGCGCCTCGCCGAGGAGCGCGGGGTGAGCCTCGCCGTCGGCTTCAACCGCCGTCACGCGCCCGGTTACGCGCAGTGCCTGGAGCACCCGCGCGAGGTGATCCTGATGCAGAAGAACCGCGTGGGCCTGCCCGAGGACCCGCGCACGCTCGTGCTCGACGACTTCATCCACGTCGTGGACACCCTGCGGTTCCTGGCGCCGGGACCGATCGACGACGTCACGGTGCGCTCCCGGGTCCGGGACGGGCTCATGCACCATGTGGTGGTGCAGCTGGCGGGCGACGGGTTCGTCGCGATCGGCATGATGAACCGGCTCAGCGGCTCCTCGGAGGAGATCCTCGAGGTCTCCGGGCAGGACACCAAGCGCCAGGTGGTCAACCTCGCCGAGATCGTCGACCACAAGGGCCAGCCCAGTGTGCGGCGGCGCGGCGACTGGGTGCCGGTGGCCCGGCAGCGCGGCATCGAGCAGGTGGTGCTCGCCTTCCTCGACGCAGTGCGCGCGGGCAAGGTGCTCAGCGCCCGGGACGCACTGGCGACCCATGAGCTGTGCGAGCGCGTGGTCCGTGCCGCTCTGGAGCAGGCCGCCTGAGAGCGCGCAGTACCTCGGCCGCGGCCAGCGCCGCGAGCACGACGAGCGCGGCGTGCACGGACCAGTCGCCCCACTTGACGTAGGCCGTCTCGCCCTTGCCCAGCGGTACGTCGTACACCGCCGCGGCGCTCGCCGACGTGCCGAGCGGGCTGCCGACGCGCGAACCGTCCGGGGCGTGGACCGCGGAGACGCCGGTGAGCGTGGCGTGCACCATGGGGCGGCCGGTCTCGGCGGCCCGCACCGCCGCGAGCGACGCGTGCTGGTCGGGCGCCCAACTGGACTGGAACGACGACGTGGCGGACTGGGCGAGCAGCAGCTGCGCGCCGTCACGGGTGAGCCGGCGGCTCATGTCGGGGAACGCCGACTCGAAGCAGACGAGGGGGCCGACGCGCAGGGCGCGGCCGGTGCCGGTGCCGCGTTCGCTGTCATGTCCGGCTCCGGTGGCGTGTCCGGTGTCCATCACCACCTGCCGGTCGCCGCGCCTGCGGTCCTCGCCCGCGGCCTTGCCGACGGACGTCGCCCAGCCGAGCAGGGAGCGGGCCGGGATGTACTCGCCGAACGGCACGAGCCGCATCTTGTCGTAGCGGTCGCCGGTCGGCCCGTCCGGGCCCACCAGGACGGAACTCTTGAATATGCCGGGGCGGTCGGAGCGGCGCGCGTCGACGTTCACCATGATGTCCGCGCCGACCTCGCGGGAGAGCGCGGTGATCCGGCGCGCGACGTCCGGCCGGTCGGCCAGGTCGTAGCCGACGCTGCTCTCGCCCCAGACGACGAGGTCCGGGTCCCGGCCCACCAGTGTCCGGGTCAGCGCCTCCTCGCGGGCCAGCCGCTTGTCGGCGCTGGCGATGCCGTCTTCTATGATGCCCGGCTGCACGACGGCGACGCGGACGTGCCCGGCGGGCTCGGGCCGGGGCGCCCAGGCCCAGGCGGCGGAGGTGGCGGCGACGACGGCGAGGAGACCGGCGAGGGCGGGGACGACGGGGGCAGTGGGGGCGGCCGGGGTGGTGGACGCGGGCGCGACGGAGGCGGGTGAGGGCGACGTCCGGGTGGTTGACGTCCCCGTGGGTGACGTACGGGCGACTGGTACGTAGGGACCCGGTACGTACGGATCCGATGCAGCGGCAGCCGACACAGACGATGCCGACCCACGCGCCGCCGCGGACGATGCCCGCCCACGCGCCACCGCAGCGACCGCCAAAAGTGCGACCCCCGTGTTCAGCGCCACGACGAACGCGCTGATCAGCCACACCCCGCCCACCGAGGCGAGCCGCAGCGCGGGCGTCACCTGCCACTGACTGGAGCCGAGCAGCCCCCACGGGCCGCCCAAGCCCTCCCAGGACCGGACCAGTTCGACCATCAGCCAGCCCGAGGGCAGCACGACGAGCGCGGCCGCGGCGCGTCGGGACGTCGGCGCTCCGCCGAGGAACCGGCGCACCAGCCAGCCCCAGGGGGCCCACAGCAGACCGAGCAGCGCGGCGATGACCACCGTGAAGACGTGCAGGCTCGGCAGCAGCCAGTGGTGCACGGCGACCATGAAGCCGAGGCCGCCGAGCCAGCCGTCGAGCGCGGCCCGCCGGGCGGTCGGGGCCGACCTGGCAAGGAGCATCCAGGGCACGAGCGCGACGTACGCGAACCACCACAGCGACGGTGCGGGGAACGCCAGCGCGGGCAGCGCCCCGGCCGTGACGGCGAGGCCGCCGCGCCACCGGCGCGACGCGAGCATCCGCGTCACACGCGGCCCGTGCCGCTCCCACCGGCCGTCGCCGAACTGGTCCATGCAGTGCCTCCCTAGCCCCCCGACGCCGGTCGTACCCACGTACCCATCAGTGTGCGGGTCATGAACGATCTAGGACAGTGGACCGGGGACGGATGGGGAGAAGCCCGGACGGATCTTGAGCGGAGGTCGAGCGAGGGTCACCTGTCGGAGGCCGCCGCCCGCCGGTCGGGCTGCTCCCGCGCGCCGCTCACCTGCCGCCACTTCTCCGTGACGACCACTTGGCCCAACCGCCACCCACTGGACGTACGCAGGAGTGCGAAGCCGTAGCGGCCGCCGCAGACGAAGTCCGGGGCGGTCGACGGCGCCGGGCGCGGTGCCGAGCCGGCGCGCTCCGCGAACCGCATGGGGTTCACATAGTCGGCCTGGACGCGGGCGGTGTCGCCGACGTCCTGGTCGAGCGTGCCGAACTCCAGCTTGCGGTTGGTGATCAGATGCTGGCGCATGGGGAACATCCGCATCGTCTCCGCCAGCCAAGCGGCGATCTCGTCGGCTCCCCCTTCGATGCCGCCCGCGGAGCGGTAGTCGGCGCGCCCGCCCGGGGCGAACAGCTGTCGGTAGGCGTCCCAGTCACCGTCGTCGACGGTCACCGCGTACTCGGTGATGAGGGCATCGACGGCCAACCGGTCGATCACGGCGGCGAGTTCCATGCGCTGCGTCATCGGCTCAGTGTTGGGCACAGGAGGTGCCGAGCCAAGGGGGCGTGCTGCTCCGCCTACGCGGCCTTCACCATCTCCTCGCGGACCGCGGCGGCCCACTCCGTCACCAACCGCTCGTACTCCCGGCGCTGTTCGGCGGAGAGCCGGCCGCCGGTGCGCAGCCACAGGCCGCGGATCCGCTCGTTCAGCTCGGCGGAAGAGCGTGCGGAACCATGGGGTGGAGGGGTTAAGGGCATGGCGTCAGCCTAGGGGATGGGTACGACATTCGGAACTGTCAGCTACCGCACACCTGCGCCACGTGACCACCGCCACGTCCGCCCCGGATTCCGGGCGTCGGGGCTCGACGCTCGCCGCACCGGTGGCGCCCGTCACGCGGGCGCCACCGGTGCCACCTCACCCGGCCGCGCAGGAGGCGGTTCCGCTCACGCGACGCCGGTGACCGTGCCCGCGCCGACCGTGCGCCCGCCCTCGCGGATCGCGAAGCCGAGGCCCGTCTCCAGCGGCACGTCGCGGCCCAGTTCGACCGTCATCGTGACCGTGTCGCCGGGGCGGGCCACGGCGGCCTCGCCGAGGTCGACGTCGCCGACCACGTCCGCGGTGCGGATGTAGAACTGCGGCCGGTACCCCGTGGCGATCGGCTTCGTACGGCCCCCTTCGCGCGCCGACAGGACGTACACCTGTGCGGTGAAACGGCGCCGTGGCGTGACACTGCCGGGCGCCGCGACCACATGACCGCGTCGTACGGCGTCGCGTGGCAGACCGCGCAGCAGCAGCGCGACGTTGTCACCCGCCTGCGCCTCCTCCATCGGCTTGCCGAAGGTCTCCAGGCCGGTGACGACCGTCTCCGTGTCCGCGCCGAGCACCTCCACGCGGTCCCCGAGGCGGACCGTGCCGCGCTCCACCGCGCCGGTGACGACGGTGCCGCGCCCGGTGATGGTCAGCACGTTCTCGACGGACAGCAGGAACGGCGCGTCGAGATAGCGCTCGGGCATCGGCACGTACGTGTCCACGGCGTCCAGCAGCGCCTCGATCGAGGACGTCCACCGCGGGTCGCCCTCCAGCGCCCTGAGCCCCGATACCCGTACGACGGGGACCGCGTCCCCTCCGTACCCGTGCGCGGAGAGCAGGTCGCGGACTTCGAGCTCGACGAGGTCGGTGAGCTCCTCGTCCCCGGCGTCGGCCTTGTTGAGGGCGACGACGATGTGGTCGACGCCGACCTGCCGGGCGAGCAGCACGTGCTCGGCGGTCTGCGGCATGATCCCGTCGAGCGCCGACACGACGAGGATCGCCCCGTCCAGCTGCGCCGCGCCGGTGACCATGTTCTTGATGTAGTCCGCGTGGCCCGGCATGTCCACGTGCGCGTAGTGCCTGGTGTCGGTCTCGTACTCGACGTGCGCGATGTTGATGGTGATGCCGCGCTGCGCCTCCTCCGGCGCGCGGTCGATGCGGTCGAAGGAGACGTACTGCGTGCTGCCGCCGGTACCGCGCTCGCTCAGGACCTTGGTGATGGCGGCGGTCAGCGTGGTCTTGCCGTGGTCGACGTGGCCCATGGTGCCGATGTTCAGGTGCGGCTTCGTGCGGACGTAGGCGGTCTTGGACATGGCGGTCTTGGACATGGTGGTTCCTTCTCCGGAACTCGAAGCTGTTGTCCCGTTCCCGCGGCGTGCGCGCGGTCGGGACGGGGACCCCGGGGGCCTGACCGACCCTCCCCCTGTGGGGTCCGCCGGAATGTCCGGGGAGGGTCAGCTTCGGGTGCCGTCGAAGGCGGCCGGTGCGTCGAAGGCGGCGAGTGCGGGGACGGCAGCCTTCGCAGCGCCCGCGACTGCGGGCGTGGCTGCGAGGAAGGCGTACCGGAACATGTGCCTGATCCTCACCGAAGGAGCCGCGCACGTCGAATGGTTTTCGCACGCACGGCGCCCTCGTCAGAGGTTCTTCAGGGCCTCCCGCACCGACAGCGGCGCCAGCCTCCGCCGTTCCCGCTCCACGAAGGCGCGTACGGCCGCCGGGTCGGTCTTGGCGTACTCGCGCAGGCACCAGCCGATGGCCTTGCGGATGAAGAAGTCGGGATGCCCGGACTGACGTGCGCAGTAGGCGAAGAGGCGCTCCGCGTCGGTGGCCGACCTGTACCGGAGCTGGTGGAGAAGGGCGGTGCGGGCCACCCACAGGTCGTCGTCCTCGATCCACTTGTCCATGGCGGCCCGCAGCCCCGGGTCGGCCGCGACGAGCCCGCCGACGACGTGCGCGGCGAGCAGGTCGACCGTGTCCCACCACGGGCGCGTCGTGACGAGGTGCCGGACCACGGGCAGGAAGCCGGAGGAGCAGCGCCGCACGTGGCGGCGCAGGTAGTCGACGGCGAAGTAGGCGTACTCCCGCTCGGGCAGCTCCCAGCAGCGCAGCGCGATCGCCGCGCAGTCGGTCTCGTCGGGGCGCGGGGTGCGGGCGAGGACGGCGCGGGACAGGTCGCGGCGCACCGGTGAGGCCAGTCCGAGGAAGGGGGCGACGTCCTTCATGTACGCCCTCATCTGCGCGGCCCGCTCCGGATCGGCCGCTGCCCGGTAGGTCGTGACGAGCCGTTCGAGGACCGTGTCGGCCAGCTCACTTCGCGGCGGCGTTACCGGGACTGTGACGCTCATGAGACGCACCATACGGCGATCAGACACATCTGCCGGTTACTCTTCCGGGATGTCCCAGACCGTCACCGCCCGCCCGCAGGGCCTCGCCGTGCGCTGCGCCAGAGTGCTCCTCTCGCCGTGGTCGCGACTGTCCTTGCTGGTGGCGCTGCTGGCCGCGGCGGCCACCTGCGTGCTCCTCTTCGAGCCGCAGCGGCTCCTCTCCGACGGCTGGCCCGCGCAGTTGGGCGGCGCCACGGCGGTGGCCCTGTTCGCCGTGGCGTACGGCGCGTGCACCGCCGCGTTCGTGCCGCGTCCGCTGCTCAATCTGGCGGCGGGCGCGCTCTTCGGCTCACAGGCGGGGCTCGTCGCCGCGATCGCCGGCACGGTCTTCGGTGCCGGGATCGCCTTCGGGCTCGGCCGGATGCTGGGCCAGGACGCGCTGCGGCCGCTGCTGCGCGGCCGCTGGCTGAAGGCGGCCGACGGCCAGCTCAGCCGGCACGGGTTCCGGTCGATGCTGGCCGTGCGGCTGTTCCCCGGTGTGCCGTTCGCCGCGGCCAACTACTGCGCCGCGGTGTCCCGCATGGGCTGGCTGCCGTTCCTGCTCGCCACGGGCCTGGGGTCGATCCCCAACACGGCGGCGTACGTCATCGCGGGCGCCCGCGCGTCGACGCCGACGTCGCCCGTCTTCCTGATCGCGATGGGGTTCATCGCGGTGACGGGGCTCGGGGGAGCGGCGGTGGCGTGGTTCAAACGCCACCACTTCCGCGGCGACCGCTGAGTCCGCCGCGGTCGTCCCTCACCTTCTCTCGCGACCTACTCTCGGGACCTTCTCTCGCGCGCTACAGCGCTTCCAGGATCGTCGCGTTGGCGAGTCCGCCCGCCTCGCACATGGTCTGGAGGGCGTACCGTGCGCCGCGTGCGCGCATCGCGTGGACGAGCGTGGTCATCAGCCGGGTGCCGCTGGCCCCGAGCGGGTGGCCGAGGGCGATGGCGCCGCCGTGCACGTTGACCTTCGCGGGGTCGGCGCCGGTCTCCTGGAGCCAGGCGAGGACGACGCTCGCGAAGGCCTCGTTGACTTCGAAGAGGTCGATGTCGTCGAGGGTCAGCGAGGCCCTGCGCAGCACCTTCTCGGTGGCGGGCAGGATGCCGGTGAGCATGAGGAGCGGATCGGAGCCGGTGACGGCGAAGCTGTGCAGCCGGGCGAGCGGGCGCAGGCCGAGCCGGGCGGCGTTCTCGCCGGTCGTGATGAGGACGGCGGACGCGCCGTCGTTGACGGGGCTGGCGTTGCCCGCCGTCACGGACCATTCGATCTGCGGGAAGCGCTCGGCGAAGTGCGGGTCGTAGTAGGCGGGCTTGAGGCCGGCGAGGACCTCGGGTGTGGTGGTGGGGCGTACGGACTCGTCGCGGGTGAGGCCCGCGATCGGCGCGGTCTCGGCGTCGAACAGACCGCTGTCCCAGGCGCGCGCGGCCCGCTGGTGCGAGACCGTCGCGAACTCGTCCATCCGCTCACGCCCGATGGACCACTTCGCGGCGATGAGTTCGGCGCTGATGCCCTGCGGGACGAGGCCTTCCGGGTAGCGCTCGGCGACGCCGGGCCCGAACGGGTCGGCCCCCTCGGGCACGTTCGACCACATGGGTACGCGGCTCATCGACTCCACACCACAGGCGACGGCCATGTCGTACGCGCCCGACATGACGCCCTGCGCCGCGAAGTGCACGGCCTGCTGGGAGGAGCCGCACTGCCGGTCGACGGTGGTCGCGGGCACGGACTCGGGGAAGCCGGCCGACAGGACGGCGTAGCGGGTGGTGTTCATGGCCTGCTCGGCGACCTGGTCGACGGTGCCGCCGATCACGTCGTCGACGAGGGCCGGGTCGATTCCGGTGCGTTCGACGAGGGTGCGCAGGGTGTGGGCGAGGAGCTCGACGGGGTGGACGGCGGCGAGGGCGCCCTGGGGCTTGCCCTTGCCGACGGGGGTGCGTACGGCTTCGACGATGACGGCGTCACGCATGATCCGGGCCTCTCTCGACTACCAGCGAACTGCTCTTTAGTGAGTAGGAAATCCAAACTCACCATAACCAAGCGAGTTGGAAAAACAAACCCTCTCGGGTCGGCGCCCTACACTGCCCGCATGAAGGATCCGCGCCCCTGCTCCATCGCCGACGCCCTCGCCCTCGTCGGCGAGAAGTACTCCCTGCTGGTGCTCCGCGAGGTGTGCCTCGGCAACGAACGCTTCGACCAGCTGGTACGCAACACCGGCGCGCCCCGAGACGTCCTCGCGACGCGCCTGCGCCGCCTGGTCGAAGCGGGCGTCCTGGAGAAGGTGACGTACAGCGAACGCCCGCAGCGCTTCCTCTACCGGCCGACGGCCGCGGGCCTCGAACTGGAGCCCGTCCTGATGACCCTGATGGCCTGGGGCGACCGCCACCTGCGGGGCGACCGTGAGCGTCCGATGGTGCTCGAACACTCCTGCGGCCATGAACTGGTTCCGGTGGTGACGTGCTCGGCCTGCGGCGACGCGGTCCACCACGACGACCTCACCGCCCATCCGCAGGCCCCGGGCTGGACGACGGCGGGCCCGACGGCGGACGCGGCGGCGGGCCCGCACACGCGGTCCCCGGTCTCCCCTCCCACCGCCTCGTAACCCAGGACCGCTACGCTGCCCCCAACGAGGGACGTGATCACCCGCAAGGGGCATGATCACCCCTCACCCTTCCAGCTACGCCCCGCTATGACCGCTTCGACCGCATCCGCGGCCTGATGATCAGTACTTGGACGGCGCAGTCTTCATGTCTTGGCTTGAATCCTTCATCCTCGGGCTCGTCCAGGGGCTGACCGAGTTCCTCCCGATCTCCTCCAGCGCGCATCTGCGGCTGACCGCGGCGTTCGCCGGCTGGCACGACCCCGGCGCCGCGTTCACGGCGATCACGCAGATCGGCACCGAGACCGCCGTGCTGATCTACTTCCGCAAGGACATCGCTCGGATCCTGTCGGCGTGGTTCGGCTCGCTCTTCGGCAAGGTGCCGCGTTCGGACCACGACGCGCAGATGGGCTGGCTGGTCATCGTCGGCTCGATCCCGATCGGTGTCCTCGGCGTCACGTTCAAGGACCAGATCGAGGGCCCGTTCCGCGATCTGCGGCTGATCGCCACCACGCTGATCGTGATGGGCATCGTCCTCGGCGTCGCCGACCGCCTGGCGGCCCGCGACGAGACGGGCGGCAGGCACCGTGCCGTCCGTGAGCGCAAGAGCCTCAAGGAACTCGGTGTCAGGGACGGTCTCATCTTCGGCGTCTGCCAGGCGATGGCCCTGATCCCCGGTGTCTCGCGCTCCGGCGCCACCATCAGTGGCGGCCTCCTCATGGGCTACACCCGCGAGGCCGCGGCCCGCTACTCGTTCCTCCTCGCCATCCCCGCCGTCCTGGCCTCCGGCGCCTTCGAACTGAAGGACGCGGGCGAGGGCCACGTCTCCTGGGGCCCGACGATCTTCGCCACGATCATCGCCTTCGTGGTCGGCTACGCGGTCATCGCCTGGTTCATGAAATTCATCACCACGAAGAGCTTCATGCCGTTCGTCTACTACCGGATCGTGCTCGGCATCGTGCTGATCGTGCTGGTCGGCATGGGTGTGCTGAGTCCGCATGCGGGGGAATCGGCGGGGTGAGGGGCTGGACTCGTCTGGACATCACGCTCAGTACGGTGCAAGCCGTGTTCCGGGGCTGTCAGGGGCCCGGGACGGCACGGCCGAAGAAGAGTGAGGCGTCCTGAACCGTTAGGTCAATGACGACGGTGAACGCGTCGACCTCACGACGAGCCGTCCGGTCCCGCCGGACGCGGCTCGGAGCAGATCGGCGTGTGCCACTGGTCCGCAGTCGGCGACTCGTACGGTCTCGCCGCGCGCTGGGCCGGACGGCTGCCGGGCCACTATGCCCCGCGGGAGGCTGCGCTCGTCGCGTACGGTCACGTGCTCTTCGAGGAGTCGGCCGACTACCTGGGGGGCGGCAGTAAATGATCCAGCGCGGTGGCGCGGAGGACTCACCGAAGGGGAGCGCCCATGTGGTCCACTCTGATCGCGGTGTTCGGCACGCTCGCCGGCGCCGCCCTGGCCAGCCTCACCGCGCACTGGACGGACCGCCGCGCCCGCGCCGCCGAGCACCGCCAACGAGTCCTCGACGCCACCGCGCAGCTGCTCGCCGCCTCCCTGGAGTACCGCGAGATCTACTGGCTTCAGATCGCCGACCTGCGCGAGGGCGTGGCCCTCACCAGGGACGGTCGGGCCGCCCTGTTCAGGGCTCGCTCGGCCGTCACCGCGGCCTTCGACCGCCTCGCGCTGCTCACCACCGACCGCGAGCTCACGGATACCGCGGTCGAGGCCGCATGGTCGGCCATCGAGCTGAGCGACATCCCCCTCGGTGACGTGCACGCGGAGCGCTTCAGCGACGACGTGGAGGCCGCTCTTGCCGCCGGCCGGGAGCGGAGTCGGGACGCGCACACCGCACTGCGCGACGCAGCCAGGGCCCGTAGCTGGTAACCCGCCTTGAACCCGCCTATGCGTCGGCCACTCCCGCTCCCTCCGGCTCTGCGGGAGCAGGCACGGTGCCTTCTTCCGCGCTCGCGAGCGAACTGCCGGGCGGCAGGCCGATGGGCGACGGCCGCTCCGTTGTCCAGGATTAGCGATGGCGGTCCGGCGTCGGCGCAACAGCCACGTGGCGCGCGGCGGACCCCGACACCTGGGGGACATGGGTGAGTTGCAACCGTCTGGTGAGCCATCGGCTGGTAACTCATTCGGCTCCGCGGCGGACGGCCTTCGGCTGCCGGGACGCCGAGCGAGATCAGCACACTCGCCGCAATCCGCAGCCCAGCACCCTATGGGGGGTGGCCGGCTGGTGTCGGCGAGCGGGCAGATCCTCGGGCTCGCGCACTCGGAGGCCGACGTAACGGAGTTACTGCGCTGTGCGGGACTTCCGGCGCAGGCCCCGGCAGGGCTCCCGGCGGCGGGTTCGTCCTTGCGGTGGGCAGGCACAATGGGTGGGTGGATGTGGACGAGGTCGCGGGTGGGGGCGGGGGAGAGATGGACGGTGGGGGTGGTGAGGAAGCGGTGCCCGTGATGCGGGAGGTTGATCACGGGGTCGCCAAGCTCATGCCCGACATCGACCGCCCGCAGGCCTGGCTGCTCACGGTCGACGGGGCGCCGCAGTCGTACGTCGATCTGGACGAGCCCACGCACCTGGAGTTCGAGTACGCGCGTCGGCTCGCCCACGTCCTGGACACCGCGGCCGAACCGGGTGCCCCGCTCGACGTCGTCCACCTCGGCGGCGGCGCCCTCACCCTGCCCCGCTATCTCGCCGCCACCCGCCCCGGCTCCCGGCAGCACGTGGTCGAGGCGGACCGGGGGCTGCTCCGGCTCGTGGCGGAGCGGCTGCCGTGGGGCGCGGCGGCGGGGATCGGCGTGCACGGCGCGGACGCCAGGGAGTGGCTCGACGCGGCACCGGACTCCAGTGCCGACATCGTCGTCGCCGACGTCTTCGGCGGCTCACGCGTGCCCGCCCACCTCACCACGGTCGCGTACGCGCGGACCGCCGCCAGGGTGCTGCGCCCGGACGGGCACTACATCGCGAACCTCGCCGACGGGGCGCCCTTCGCGTTCCTCCGCTCCCAACTGGCCACCTTCGCCGAGGTGTTCGCCGAGCTCGCGCTGATCGCGGAGCCGTCCGTGCTGCGCGGGCGCCGCTTCGGCAACGCGGTGCTGATCGCCGCACACCGGCCTGTCGACGTCGCCGCGCTGGCCCGCCGTACCGCGTCCGACGTCTTTCCCGCCAGGGTCGAGCACGGCGACACGCTGCGCCGCTTCATCGGGGACGCGCGGCCGGTGCGTGACGAGGACGCGGTCCCCTCACCCGAGCCGCCCGACGGCGCCTTCTCCATCGGCTGACGGGTCGGCGGCCCCGCGCGACACGGGCTTCGCGGAGGCGACCACCTCCGTCGTACGCCGTGTCAGGTTCCGTACGTCGGGGACGAACAGGACGGCCGCCGTCACCACGACCACCAGCGCGGCGCAGCCCCACAGCGACGCGGACCGGCCGAAGGCGGACTCCGCGGGACCGGCGAGCGCCGTGGCCAGCGGCACCATCGCGATCGAGCCGAACCAGTCGTAGGCGGCGACGCGCGACAGCTTCTCCTCCGGGATCTCCTGGTGCATCGCGGTCATCCAGGAGACGCCGAACACCTCGATCGCCAGCCCGCTGACGAACATCACCGCGACGAGACCCGGCACGGGCAACGGCACCGCCAGCGCCGCCGAAGGGGCGGCAAGCGGGAAGACGCAGAGGGTGCCCGCGAGCAGCAGCCGCCGGGGCTTCCACCGCGTCATCAGGAACGCCCCGCCGACCGTGCCCGCCCCGAACGCGCCGAGCGCCAGCCCCCACGGCCCCGCGCCGCCCAGTTCGTCCCGCGCCACCAGCGGTCCGAACACCGACTCGGCGGCCCCGACCACCGCCACCACCACCGAGAACTGCGCCACGATCGACCACAGCCAGGGGCGGCCCGTGAACTCCCGCCAGCCGTCCCGCAGATCGGCGACGAGCCCCTCGCCGGGCGTGCGTTCCGGGATGTGGCTGACGTCGAGGAACGAGCGCAGCGCCCCCGCGACCGCGAACGCCGCCGCGTCCACGGCGAGCACCCAGCCCGGACCGATCGCCGCGACCATCAGGCCGCCGAGCGCTGCCCCGCCGAGCCCCGCGCCCTGCATCGCCATGCGGTACATAGCGAAGGCCTTGCCGGCCTGCTCACCGCTGACCGACGACATCAGCATGCCTTCGGCCGCGGGGCCGAAGAAGGCCTGGCCGACGCCGCCGAGCCCGGTGAGGAGCATCATCTGCCACAGCTGGGGTTCGCCCGCGAGGACGAGAACGGCGAAGGCCGCCTGCGACACGCAGTTGAGGGCGTTGGCCGCGACCATGACGCGGTGCCGCGGCAGCCGGTCGGCGACGGCGCCGCCGATGAGCAGGAACAGGACGAGCGGCAGCGTCCGCGCGGCGGCCACGAGCCCGACGTCCCCGCCGTCGCCGCCCGCGTCCAGAACCGCGAACGCCGCCGCGATCAACGCCCCGTGGCTTCCGAGGTTCGTCACGATCGCGGCGGCGGTCAGCAGTGTGTAGTTGCGGCCCGCCCAGGAGGGGCGGGAGCGTCTGGAGGGGCCGGAGCGTCTGGTGGGGGCGGGAGTCGTCATCCCGGGACTGTCACCGGCAAGACGCCCACTTGGCAAATCGTTTTGGCGGTCCTTCGGCGGTCCTTCGGCGGCCCGTCGGCGCCCCGGGTCCCCGGTCCCTCGGGTCCCAGGTGCCCGGCCCTCAAGCCCGTGGCTCAGACTCCTCGGACGTCGCCTCGCTCCACCGGACGGTGCTGAGGATCTTCTTCACCGTGGCGTCGGGGACCTCGTCCTTGACGCCCTTGGCGCCGTAGAGAGTCCAGGCCACGTACTCGCCGGCCTCGTTCTTGAAGCCGAACGTGGTGGCCTTGCCGTCGGAGTCGCACTTGGCCGACGTGGCGGCGCCGGACGTCGTCGACGTGGCGACGCTGCCCTTGATGCCGGACTTGGTGGTGAAGTCCTCGATCTTGCCTATCTTGATCTTCTTCTTGTCGGCCTTAGTCTGCTCGGTGTAGCCGCCGAAGACCCACCAGGCCGAGTCGTTGCGCGCGATGTCCTTGGTGTTCTTGGCGCCGTTCTGGCCCTTCGTGCCGACCGCGGCGAGCGAGGTGTCGTCGGGCTCGCCGTCCTTGTCGTCGTCGGACGTGCACCACTTGTCCTTGAGGATCGCGGGCGCGGACATACCGATGATCGTCTTCGCGCCGTCGTCCTTGCGGTCGTCGAAGCCGATGAAGGTGTCCGGCGTCTTGACCTCCCAGTCCGGCGGGACGTCGAACGCGGTGCCCCACTTGGGGTTCACGACGACCTGCCAGCCGTCGATCATCGGCTTGTCGTCGTCGCCCTCGCCGCGCGCGTTCCCGTCGTCGCTCGCCGTCGGGCTCGGCTTCTTCGACGCGGACTTCGAGGGCTTCGCGGGACCCGCCTCGTCGCTCTTGTCGTCGTCACCGCCGAAGACCAGGAAACCGGTGACACCGGCGGCCACCACCACGGCGAGCGCGGCGACGATGGCCGTCACCTTCGTCTTGTTGCCGCCGCCACCGCCCGGCCCGCCGGCGCCCTGGACGCCGCCTGTCTGCTGCGGCGGCACGGGCGGCGGTGTCGGAGCCGCCCAGTGCGACTGCTCGGGCTGCGAGTAGCCGCCCGAGTGCGGTTGCTGGCCGCCACCCAGCGGCTGCTGGTAGCCCCCCGCAGGCTGCTGGTAGCCCCCCGCGGGCTGCTGCTGGTATCCCGGCTGCTGATACGGGTTCGGCTGCTGGTACCCCGGCTGCTGATACGGGTTCTGACTCTGGTCCTGCGGGTTCTGCTCGCCCCCGGGCGGCTGCTTTTCTGGCCACATGGCCAGTAACCATAGAGGTGCCGGGGGGCGCGGTGCCATGCGCGCCCCCCGCGGGTATGGGTGCCGGGTCGCCGGGGGAGGGGAGAAGCCGTGGGGAAAGCGGAGGAAAGCCTCAGGATTCCGTCGGTTCTCCGTGGGTGCGCACCGTGCTGAGGATCTTCATCACGGTCTTCTCCGGTATCTCGTCCCGCACGCCCGTGGCTCCGTAGAGGCTCCAGGCGACGTAGTCACCGGCGGAGTTCTTGAAGCCGAACGTGATCGCCTTGCCGTCCGTGGCGCACTTGCCCTTCTGTGGCGTGTCGGTGGACCTGGCGCGGGCGATGCTGCCTTTGATGCCGGACTTCGTGGTGTACGGCTGGGCCTTCTCGTCGGAGGTGAAGCTCTTCTTGTCCGGCTGGGTGTAGCCGGCGTACACCCACCAGCCCACCTGGTTGACCGCGACCTCGTCGGTGTTCTTCGCGCCCTTGGCGCCCTTCGTGCCCACGGCGGCGAGCTCGTGGTCCTCGGTCCTGCCGTCCTTGTCGTCGTCGGTGACGCACCACTTGGACCGCAGGTACGCGGGCGCCGACATGGTCATCAGCGGCTTGCCCGTCTTCACGTCCTCGAAGGCGATCGCCGAGCCGGGGTTCTGCACCTCCCACTCGGGCGGCACGTCGAAGGCGGTCCCCCACCGGGGGTTCACCACGACGTGCCAGCCCTTGATGGTCGGCTTCGGGCCGTTGTCCGTACCGCGCTCGCTGTCGTCGCCGTCGTCCACGGCGGGGCTCGGCTTCCCGGAGCCGGCCCGCGCGGGGGCGTCGGCCTTGGTGTCCTTGTCGTCCCCCCCGCCGCCGAGCACCAGGAATCCGGTCACACCGGCGGCCACGACCACGGCGGCCGCCAGCACGATCGAGACGATCTTGACCTTGTCGCGACCGCCCGCCGCGGGCCGCGCGGGCTGTGGGGGCGACGGGAGCTGCGCGGGCTGCGTGGGCTGCGCGGGTTGCTGGTAGGGGTTCGGGGCCTGGTATCCCGGCTGCTGATACGGGTTGGGCTGCTGGTATCCCGGCTGGTGGTACGGGTTCTGACTCTGGTCCTGCGGGTTCTGCTCGCCCCCGGGCGGCTGCTGTCCTGGCCACATGGCCGGACACGATACGGGGCGCTGTCGAGCAAGATCACAGCCGCCCCTGACACGTATCCCGCCCCTGACACGTGTCCTGCCCCTGACACGTGGCGGGCCCGGTCTCCTGGCGGCGTTCAGTCCGCGACGGGCTCGTACAGACGTACCGTCGCGAGGATCTTCTTCACCGTCGTGTCCGGCAGCTCGTCCTCGACGCCCTTCGCGCCGTGGAAGGACCAGGAGGCGAAGCGCCCTTCAGGAGTCCTGAAGGCGAACACCGTGGCCTTGCCGTCCGAGTCGCACTTGTCCTGCTTGTCGGCTCCGGACGAACTGGCGCTCACCAGGCTGCCCTTGAGGCCGGACTTGGTGGTGTACGCCTCGGTCGGCCCCGTCGTGACCTTCTTCCTGTCGGGCTGCGTGTACACGCCGTACACCCAGTTGGTCGCGTCGTGCCGTGCGGCCTGCTCGGCGCTCTTCACGCCGTGCCCGCCACGCGTGCCCGCGGCCGCCAGGCTCGTGTAGTCCTTCGTGCCGTCCTTGTCGTCGTCGCTCGCGCACCACTTCTCCTTGAAGTAGGCGGGCGCGGCGTACGCGGCGAGGAACGGCGCCGCGTCGTCCTCGGCGTCCTTGTCCTCCACGACACCGCCGGCCCAGTCCCGCGACTCCAGGGACCATTCGGCGGGCACGTCGAAGGCGATGCCGAGCTTGGGATTGACGACGACCTTCCAGTGGGGGACGGTCGGCTCGGGCATGCCGTCCCCGGTGCGGGGGTTCGAGTCGTCGGAGGCGGCCGGTTCCGGCGAGGCGCTGGACTTCGCCGGGCCGGGCTGCGCGGTGTCGTCCTTGCCGCCGCCGAGGAGCAGGGCGCCGGCCACGCCCGCGGCGATCACGACGGCGCCGGCCGCGACGAGGGCGATCACCTTGGTGCGGTTGCCGCTGCCGGTTCCCTTGCCGTCGCCGCCGCTGTTTCCCCCACCGCTAGCGCTGTGGGCGCCGGGCGCGGTCGGAGCGTTCCAGGGGGCCTGCTGCCCGTACGGGTGCGGCTGCTGATATCCCGGCTGCCGGTACGGGTTCTGACTCTGGTCCAGCCCCTGGTTCTGCGCCTGGTCGTGCTCGTTCTGCTCGCCCCCGGGCGGCTGCTGTCCTGGCCACATGGGCGTCAACGATAGGTGACGGTGATCCACGCGGAGGCAGGTCCTGGTCAAGGGACGCTACTCGTGGGTAACATCGCATGCCATGAGCGCAGAACAGATGTCGATCGGCGAGATGCTCGCCGCCACGGTTCCGATGGCCCGCACCTTGAACCTCGAATTCCGGGAGACCGCGCCGGACAAGGCCGTGGTGGCCCTGCCCGACCAGAGCGAGTACCACAACCACGTCGGCGGCCCGCACGCCGGCGCCATGTTCACGCTGGGCGAGTCCGCGAGCGGGGCCATCGTCCTCGCCGCGTTCGGCGCGGAGCTCTCACGGGCCGTGCCGCTCGCCGTCAGCGCCGAGATCGCGTACAAGAAGCTGGCCATGGGGCCGGTGACCGCCACGGCGACCCTCGGCCGCCCGGCCGCCGACGTGATCGCCGAGCTCGACGCGGGCGAGCGCCCCGAGTTCCCGGTCGCCATCGAGATCCGGCGCGAGGACGGCGCCGTGACCGGCGAGATGACGGTGGTGTGGACCCTGCGGCCCAACAGCTGACGGGCCTCGGACGCCCTCCGGAACACCGTCACGCCCCCTGGCTCCCGGCCCCGTGCCGCCAGGGGGTGCTCTGCGTCTCGCGGGCCCCGTCTCACCCGGATGGGGCCCGCGCTTTTCTGTTCAACTTATTGACACGAGTCATCGCCGGTCATAGTTTTCCCGCCGCCACACGTGGTGCCTAACGGTGTGTCAAGTCCCCTCTGCCGCATAGTGCGTTCAAAGGGCGAACAGCGACCCGCCACTGGCACGTGTACACGCTTCGCTCCGCACAGTCGTGTTCCGCACAGCCGTGTTCGCGCACAGTCGGTGCGTGCGCAGTCGGTTCGTGCGCAAAAGGCAGAGAAGGAAGTGACGGCTCATGTCCGACTCCGTGTCCCGGCGCTCAGTCCTCGGACTGGTCGGCGGTGCGATCACCGTGGCGGCCGCGGCCACCGCCGGTGTGGCGGCCCCCTCGCACGCGGCGCAGGCGGCGGCGCACTCGGCGGCCCGCGCCCGGCAGGGTTCCCTGGCCGGGGCCCGTGTCGAATCGCTCGTCCGCAGGCTCACCCTCGACGAGAAGACCTCCCTGCTGCACGGCGCGACCGACCCCAAGGGTCTCGGCCAGGCGGGGTACGTGCCCGGGGTGCCGCGCCTCGGCATCCCGCCGCTGCGGCTCGCCGACGGCCCCGCGGGCGTCCGTGTCGCGGCCCGCGCCACCGCACTGCCCGCCCCCGTCATGCTCGCCGCCGCCTTCGACCCCGCGCTCGCCCGCCGGTACGGTCGGGTCATCGGCCGCGAGGGGCGCGCACTCGGGCAGGACGTGCTGCTCTCGCCGATGGTCAACCTCATCCGCACCCCGTACGCGGGCCGCAACTTCGAGACCTTCGGCGAGGACCCGCTGCTCGCCGCCGACATGGTCTCCGAGGAGATCAGGGGCATCCAGGGCGAAGGGCTCATCGCCACCGTCAAGCACTTCGCCCTGAACAACCAGGAGAAGGACCGCGAGTCCATCGACGTGCGTGCCGACGAGCGGACCATGCACGAGACGGAGCTGCGCGGGTTCGAGGCGGCCGCCGCCGCGGGCACCGGCGCCTTCATGGGCGCGTACAACAAGGTCAACGGCGTCTTCGCCTGCGAGAACAAGACGCTGCTCAGCGACATCCTGCGTGGGCGGTGGGGGTTCGAGGGGTGGGTGATGACCGACTGGCACGCGCAGCACAGCACCGTCACCGCCCTCGCCGCCGGGCTCGACATGGAGATGCCCGACGGCTCCTACTTCGGGACCGCGCTGAAGAGGGCCGTGCGGTCCGGCAGCGTGCCCGAGTGGCAGGTCGACCGCTCGGTCCGCCGGATCCTCGGCGTCATGGAACGGTTCGGACTGCTCGACGCGCGGGTGCCGCCGCGGCCGCGCCGCGACCCCGAGGCGGGGAAGGCGGTCGCCCTCGACGTCGCCAAGGCGGGTGCCACGCTGCTGTGGAACCAGGGCGGAGCGCTGCCCCTGCAAGGCCGCGCCGCCCGCAGTATCGCCGTCATCGGGCCCACGGGCCGGCACCCGTTCGTCAGCGGCGGCGGCAGCGCACACGTCGTCCCCGACCGGGCGGCGAGCCCCCTCGACGCCATCACCGCGAGGGCCGGGCGCGGCGCCGACGTCACGTACGCGCTGGGAGAGGACCTCTACGGCAAGGCGATCCCGCGGGGCGCGCTCAGGCCCGGCATCGACGCGGAGGGGCAGCGGGTCGCCGCGGGGGAGACGTGGACGTACGAGGGGAAGCTGACCCTCGACGAGTCCGACGTATCTGATGTTTCCGATGACTCCGATGACTCCGATGACTCCGATGAGTCCGGTGAGCCCGCCGAGTCCGATGCGTCCGACGAGTGGACGCTTGTCCTTCACTATTCGGGTGAGCGGCCGGAAGTGCGGCTGGACGGCAAGGAGCTCTACCCGAAGCTGCCCGGCGTCGCCGAGTTCTTCTCCGGCGGCCTCGTCTCCACCGCGCCCGACGGCCTCAACGTGCGCCGCGCGACGCTCAAGCTGACCCGCGGCGCGCACCGGCTGAGGATCAGCGCGAAGGGCGGCGATCAAGGGCAGACCTTCCGGCTGCGGCGTGTCACGCGCGCCACCCGCGCGGCCGACGTCGCGGAAGCGGTGCGGGCGGCGCGCGGCGCGCACAGCGTCGTCCTCTTCGCGTACGAGGACGCGACCGAGGGCCAGGACCGCACGACCATCGCGCTGCCCGGCCACCAGGAGGCGCTGATCAGGGCCGTGACCGCCGCCAACCCGCGGACCACCGTGGTCCTGAACACGTCGTCGGCCACCTCCATGCCGTGGCTGCGGCGGACCGCCGCCGTGGTGCAGATGTACTACCCCGGGCAGGAGGGCGCGGCCGCCACCGCCGCCGTCCTGTTCGGCGACTGCGACCCCGGCGGCCGGCTCACCCAGACCTTCCCGGTGGACAACGACCACCATCCGATGGCCGGGAACCCGCGCCGCTATCCGGGGACCGGCGGCGTCGAGGAGTACTCGGAGGGCGTCCACGTCGGGTACCGCTGGTACGACGCCGAAGGGGTACGGCCGCTCTTCCCCTTCGGGCACGGGCTCTCCTACACCACCTTCGCCTACGAGGACCTGGCGGTCCGCGGGGCGGGGCGGGACGTGGACGTCAGCTTCACCGTGTGCAACACCGGCGGGCGCGCCGGTGTCACCGTCGCGCAGGTGTACGTCGGCCCTTCCCCCGACCTGGACCTGAGCCAGGCCGAGCGGGTGCTCGGCGGCTACCGGCGGGTCGAGCTGCGCGCGGGGGAGCGGCGGCGCGTCACCGTGCGCGTCGACCGGCGGACCCTCTCGGCGTGGGACGTCGAGCGCCACGACTGGGTGCTCGGCACGGGCCGGCGGACCGTTCAAGTGGGAACATCAGCACGTGACTTGACCCTCTCCACGACCACCGTCATCAAGGGAGCCGGTTCATGAGGAAAAGGTCCACGATGAAGATGAAGAGGTGCACGACGCAGAGGAGACGCGGGCGGGGTGCTCGCAGTCGGATACGCCGCGCCGCGTCGCTCGTCGCAGCCCTGGCGGCCGGCGCCGCGGTCTCGCTGGTCCCGCTCCCGTCCGCGCAGGCCGCGACCGCGCAGGCCGCGACCGCGCAGGCCGCGACCGCGCAGGCGACGGCCGCGCAGGCGACGGCCGCGCAGGCGACGGCCGCGCAGGCCGCCGCGGGGCAGTCTGCGGCGGGGCAGGGCACGCCCGGCCCGGCCACCACGGGCCAGGCCACCACACCCCCGCCCGCCCCGTACAGCCCCCTCGTGCGCACCACCGCCGGCTGGGTGCGGGGTGAAACCACCGCCGAGGGGCGGCAGTTCCTGGGCATCCCCTATGCCCGGCAGCCCGTCGGTGCCCTTCGATGGAAGGAGCCGCGGCCCGTGAAGGCCTGGGACGGGGTGCGGCGGGCGACCTCGTTCGGGAATCGGTGCGTGCAGGCGTCCAGTTGGGACCCGGGATACGAGAACCCCAGCCACACCGAGGACTGCCTCGGCGTCAACGTCTACGTGCCGAAGGGGCAGGCGGCGAAGCAGCGGCCCGTGATGGTGTGGCTGCACGGCGGCGGGCTGGTCGCGGGCGCGGGCGAGGACATCGTGCCCGACACCTTCGCCCGCCGGACCGGCACGGTCGTCGTGACCGTCAACTACCGCCTCGGCGCCATGGGGTTCCTCGCCGGTGCAGACCTCGACGGCGAGGCGTCCGACGGCGTGTCCGGCAACTACGGGCTGCTCGACCAGCAGGCCGCGCTGCGCTGGGTGCGCGCCAACATCGGCCGGTTCGGTGGTGACCCGCGCCGCGTCACCATCGCGGGCGAGTCCGCTGGTGGCCGCTCCGTCTGCACGCTGCTCGCCTCGCCCACCGCGCGCGGCCTGTTCCGCGCGGGCATCGTCCAGAGCGGCGCGTACGGCGACTGCGCGGGCCGCGACCGCGCGCGGGCCGCCGCCGACGGCGCGGCGTTCGCGAAGAAGGCGGGCTGCCCCGACCCGCGGACCGCCCTCGCCTGTCTGCGCGGCAAGTCCGCGAAGGACATCCTCGCCGCACAGGCCGGCTTCGACTGGGGATCGGTCGTCGGCGGCGCGTTCCTGCCGGTCCAGCCCGAGAAGGCGTACGAGAAGGGGACCGCGGCCCGCGTGCCGGTGCTGAACGGCGCGAACAGCGACGAAGGCACCCTCTTCGCCTTCGCCCAGTTCGACGGCCAGGGCAGACCGCTCACCGCCGAGCGGTACCCCGGCGCGCTCACCGACGCGTACGGGCCCGAGCTGGGCGCCCGGGTCCTGAAGACGTATCCGCTCGACGCGTACGCCTCACCCAGGCACGCGTACGCCGCGGCCCTCGGCGACCGGCTGTTCGCCTGCACGGCACTGCGCATGAACACGGCGCTCGCGCACCGCGGACCCGTCTACGCCTACGAGTTCGCGGACCGCACCTCGCCGCCCTTCGCCTCGCTCCGGAAGCTGGACACGGACTTCGACTTCGGCGCGACGCACGTCAACGAGGTGCAGTACCTCTTCAAGCACTTCGGACTGGTCTCGCCGCTCGACGCCGGACAGCGGGCGCTCGCGGACCAGATGGTCCAGTACTGGGGCTCCTTCATCCGTGGCGGAGTGCCACGCGCCGACGGCGGGCCCGCAGCTCCCGACCAGCGCACCCGGCCCGGGCAGGTGCTCTCCTTGCGCACCGCGTCCGCCGGCGGCACCACGATCAGCACGACGGTGCGCGACGAACACCGGTGCGACCTCTGGGACACCGTCCCCGCCGGGTGATCCCGGGCCGGTGATCCCTTCCGGGTAGGCTGCCCGGCGTGCGTGGCCGAGAGGCGCGCACGCCGGGCACAGACACTTGAACCACGGAAGGAACCGGCGTTGCACGTCCAGGAGTGGCTGGAGCACGTCCCAGCCGTCAGCATCTACGCGCTGGTGGGCCTTGTCATCGGACTGGAGAGCCTGGGCATCCCACTGCCCGGTGAGATCGTCCTGGTCTCCGCGGCGCTCCTCTCCTCCCAGCACGGCGACATCAACCCGGTGATCCTCGGGGCGTGCGCCACCGCGGGCGCCATCATCGGCGACTCCATCGGCTACGCCATCGGACGCAAGGGCGGCCGCCCGCTCCTCGCCTGGCTCGAACGGAAATTCCCCAAACACTTCGGTGCCGCCAACGTGGCGACCGCCGAGCGGTCCTTCCAGAAGTGGGGCATGTGGGCGGTCTTCTTCGGCCGCTTCATCGCCCTGCTGCGCATCTTCGCCGGGCCGCTCGCGGGCGTCCTGCGCATGCCGTACTGGAAGTTCCTGATCGCCAACGTCCTCGGCGGCATCGTCTGGGCGGGCGGCACCACCGCCGTCATCTACTACATCGGCGTGGTCGCCGAGGACTGGCTCAAGCGGTTCTCGTACGTGGGACTCGGCATCGCCGTGCTGATCGGTGTCGGCTCGATGCTGTTCGTCAAGCAGCGGGCCAAGAAGGCGGCGGCCGAAGCGGAAGCGGAAGCGACGGCGAAAGCGGAGGCGGCGGCCGCGGAGCCGGCCGCGCCCGCCACTGCCGTCGAGCCGCGGCCGGTCCCGGTCGCGGACTGACTCACTCCGCGGCGTGGGCCTCCCGGTGGGCCCTGGCCAGCTCGACGTACATCGTGCCGTTGAGCGAGATGCCCTCGCGCTCCTCGTCGGTGAGCGGCCTGCGCACCTTGGCGGGCACGCCCGCGACGAGCGAGCCCGGGGGCACCCGCATGCCCTGCGGCACCAGGGCCTGCGCGGCGACCAGGGACCCCGCGCCGATCACCGCGCCGTTGAGGACGGTGGCGCCCATGCCGATGAGGCAGTCGTCCTCGACGGTGCAGCCGTGCAGCACGGCGTTGTGCCCGACCGAGACGCGCTCGCCGATCGTGATGGGGAAGCCCGGGTCGACGTGGAGGCTGCAATTGTCCTGGATGTTGCTGTCGGTCCCCACGGCGATCGGCCCGCAGTCGGCCCGCAGCACCGCGCCGTACCAGGTGCTCGCCCCGGCGTGCAGCGTCACCTCGCCGAGCACGACGGACGTCGGCGCGGTGAAGGCGTCCGGGTCTATCTTCGGGGCCTTGCCGCCGATGCCGGTGATGAGTGCCTCGTGGCCCATCGGATGTCTCCCTCTTCGGTACGTCGTCACGCCTCACGGCACCGTACGGGACACCGCGGTCCGTGCCGCCGCGTGGGGTGAAGATCACAGGCCAGGGGCGCGCGGGCCCCGATGCCACTGAGTAACGTGAGCGCGTGCCGAAGAACAGGAACACGTTCTCATCGCTTGCCGCCGTGCCGCGCAGGATCGCGCAGCGCGCCGTCCACGCGGGCTGGGACTGGGTGCAGCGCACCGGCGCCGTCACGGCCGCGCACCCCGGACGGCTGCGGTTCGGCGCGATGGGCGAGGGCACGAAGCTCGCCTTCCCGCAGGGCACGGTCTTCGGCGAGCCGTGGATCAGGATCGGCGACCACTGCATCGTGGGTCAGCACGTCACCCTCACGGCGGGGATGATGCCGGACCTCGACCTCGGGCCCGACCCGATCCTCCGCATCGGCAACGGCGTCGTGCTCGGCCGCGGCAGCCACGTCATCGCGGACACGACGGTGACGATCGGCGACGACTGCTACTTCGGCCCCTATGTGTACGTGACCTCCACCAACCACTCGTACGACGACCCGCACACCCCCATAGGCAAGCAGTGGCCCCGCATGGACCCGGTCGAGATCGGCCCCGGCTGCTGGGTCGGCACGGGCGCGGTGATCCTGCCGGGGGCCAGGATCGGCCGCAATGTGGTGGTCGCCGCGGGCGCGGTCGTCCGGGGCGAGGTGCCGGACCACGCCGTGGTGGCGGGGGCGCCCGCGCGGGTCGTGCGGACCTGGGACGCGGAGCAGGGGTGGCAGCCACCGCTGCGCACGCCCGCGCCGGTGCCGATTCCCGACGGGGTCACGCCGGAACAGCTGATCGCGCTGGGCGAGTTGGGCGAGGCCTGAGAAACGCCGGGCACGGGTGGGCCTCCCAGTACAGTGTGGTGGACCATCCGGGCTCGTCGGGTGCACCGCACGGCAGAACGCAGAGCCCGGAACGCAGCACCCAGAACATGGACGGGAATGTGTCGGACCTCGATCAGCTGACCCAGTCGCTCGCGCGCAACCTCAAGCGGTGGCGCAACGAGAGGGGCTTCACCCTCGACGCCCTGGCGGCCCGCGCCGGCGTCAGCCGCGGCATGATCATCCAGATCGAGCAGGCCAGGACCAACCCGAGCGTCGGCACCACGGTGAAGCTCGCGGACGCGCTGGGCGTCAGCATCACCACGCTCCTCGACTACGAACAGGGTTCACACGTCCGCCTCGTGCCGCCGGAGCAGGCGGTGCGCATGTGGTCCACGGACGCGGGCAGCAGCACCACCCTCCTCGTGGGCGCGGAGGCGCGCGGCCCCTTCGAACTGTGGTCCTGGCACCTGATGCCGGGCGAGGGCAACGACTCCGACGCGCACCCGCCGGGCACCATCGAGCTGCTGCACGTCTCGCAGGGTGAGCTGACCCTCCTCGTGGACGGCGCCGAGCACGCCGTGCCGGCGGGGACGGCCGCCACCTTCGAGGCCAACGTGCCGCACGGCTACCACAACCGGGGTGCCGAGCCCGTGGAGATGACCATGTCGGTGTCGGTGCCGCCGGCCCACGCGGGCTCCTACTGAAGGCTGTCGGCCCGCCGCTCCCGCGGGGCTGTTAGCGTGCCGCCATGCGTGCTCCCCTCGGTGAATTCGACGTCGTCAGCCCCGCGCCCGAAGCCCTTGACCTGCTCGTGCCGCCCGTCGCGGACGCCGTGCGCGGCTGGCAGGGCCCCGTGCCGGCCGACGAGCTGATCCACGTCGACACCGACCCGCGGTGGGCCGACACCGCCACCTTCCTGGAGCACTACGGCCCCGGGCTCCTGTCCCAGTCGGCCAACTGCGTCGTCGTGGCGGGCAGGCGCGGCGGCGAGACCACGCTCGCGGCCTGCGTCGTCCTGTCCGGTACGCGCGTCGACGTGAACGGTGTCGTGCGCCGCCGACTCGGCGCGCGCAAGGCCTCGTTCGCACCGATGGAGACGGCCACGGGCGAGACCGGCATGGAGTACGGCGGCATCACGCCGATCGGGCTGCCCGCCGCGTGGCCGCTGCTGGTCGACGCAGCCGTCGCCGATCTGCCGTACGTCCTGGTGGGCAGCGGCAGCCGGCGCGGCAAACTCATCGTGCCGGGCAAGGTGTTCGCCGGGCTGCCGAACGCGGTCGTGCTCGAAGGGCTCGGCGTCGCCGTCGAGGGCTGACGGGTGCCGCGCGGCGGCTCACGGCTCCAGGCCGCCGCGCGCCACCAGCTGACGGGCGATCACATTGCGCTGGATCTCGTTGGTGCCCTCGCCGACGACCATCAACGGCGCGTCGCGGAAGTAGCGTTCGACGTCGAACTCCGTCGAGTACCCGTGGCCGCCGTGGATGCGGACCGCGTCCAGGGTGATCCGCACGGCCGTCTCCGAGGCGAAGAGCTTGGCCATGCCCGCCTCCATGTCCACGCGCCGCCCCGCGTCCGCCTCGCGGGCCGCGTGCAGGGTGAGCTGGCGGGCCGCCGTGAGCGAAGTGGCCATGTCCGCCAGGTAGTTGCCGATGGACTGGTGCCGCCAGATCGGCACGCCGAACGACTCGCGCTCCTGTGCGTAGCGCAGCGCGTCCTCGAACGCGGCGCGGGCCACTCCCAGCGCGCGGGCCGCCACCTGTAGCCGCCCGGTCTCCAGCCCCTTCATCATCTGCCCGAACCCGTCCCCCTCGACACCGCCGAGCAGCGCGTCCGCGGGAGCGCGGTAGCCGAGGAAGGACAGCTCGCAGCTCTCCACGCCCTTGTAGCCGAGCTTCGGCAGGTCGCGCGAGACCGTCAGCCCCGGGCCGTGCTCGACGAGCAGCACGGAAATGCCCCGGTGCCGGGGTTCGGCGTCCGGGTCGGTCTTGCAGAGCAGCGCGATCAGCTGTGAGCGACGAGAGTTGGTGATCCACGTCTTCGCGCCGTCGACGACGTACCCGCCGCCGTCGTCGTGCCGCGCGACCGTGCGCAGCGCCTGGAGGTCCGAACCCCCGCCCGGTTCGGTCAGCGCCATCGTGGCGCGCACCTCGCCGGTGGCCATGCGCGGCAGCCAGCGGCGCCGCTGCTGCGGGGTGCCGAAGAGCAGCAGCAGCTTGGCGACGACCGTGTGCCCGCCCATCGCACCCGCGAGGCTCATCCAGCCGCGCGCCAGCTCCTCGGTGACCAGGACGTAGCACGGGGTGGAGACGGGGGTCCCGCCGTACTCCTCGGGGACGGCGAGCCCGAAGGCGCCGAGCTCCTTCATGCCGTCGATGAGGGCGGCCGGATAGGTGTCGGTGTGCTCCAACTCCCTTGCGGCGGGCCTGACCTCGCGGTCGACGAACTCGCGCACGGTCGTGACGACCAGCCGCTCGGCGGGGGAGAGGGTGTCCAGGGCGCTCACCGGCAGACTCCCGCCGCGCGCAGCCGGGCGATGTCGTCGGGGCCGCGGCCCAGCTCGGCGAGGATCGCGTCGGTGTGCTCGCCCGCCGCGGGCACCGGGTCCATGCGCGGAGCGACCCCGGAGAGCATGGCGGGCGGCAGCAGTGCCTGCACGGGCTCGGACGTGCCCGGCACCCTGATGTCCCGCCAGCGGCCGCGCTCGGTGAGCACCGGGTGGGTCAGGAAGTCGTGGACCGAATTGACCCCGGCGTTCGCGATGCCCGCGCGGTCGAGCAGCTTCATGGCCTCGTCGCTGCCGAGCTCCGCAAAGCGTACGGAGATGATTGCGTCCAGCGCCTCGCGGTGCGCCACACGGTCGGACCCGGTGGCGAAGCGCGGATCGCCGGCCAGCTCGGGCCGCCCGATGAACTCCGCGCACAGGGCGGCCCATTCGCGTTCGTTCTGCACCGACAGCAGCACGTCCTTGCCGTCGGCCGCGGTGAACGGGCCGTACGGCGCGACCGTCGCGTGGCGGGCGCCGACGCGGGGCGGCTGGGTGCCGCCGTACCGCGTGTAGTAGGCGGGCTGGCCCATCCATTCGGCGAGCGCGTCGAAGAGCGACACCTCGACGGCCGGCGCACGCCCCGTCGTCGCCCGCGTGAACAGCGCCGACAGGATGCCGCTGTACGCGTACATCCCGCCCGCGATGTCCGCGACCGAGATGCCGACGCGGGCGGCCTCACCCGGGGTGCCGGTCAGCTGGAGCAGCCCGGTCTGGCACTGCACGAGCAGGTCGTACGCCTTGCGGTCCGCCCAGGGACCGTCCGTGCCGTAACCACTGACGGTGCACGGGATCAGCGTCGGGTGGCGGTCCTGAAGCTCGTCCGCGCCCAGGCCCAGGCGGGCGGCGGCGCCCGGGGCGAGGTTCTGCACGAACACGTCCGCGCCCGCGAGCAGCTCCTCCAGGATCTCCCGGCCGCGCTCCGACTTGAGGTCGAGGGTGAGCGACTCCTTGGACCGGTTCAGCCAGACGAAGTAGCTGGCCTGGCCGTGCACGGTGGTGTCGTAACGGCGGGCGAAGTCGCCGCCGCCGGGGCGCTCGACCTTGATGACCCGCGCCCCGAGGTCGGCGAGCTGACGGGTGGCGAAGGGCGCGGCGACAGCCTGCTCCAGGCTGACGACGGTGATGCCCGCGAGGGGGAGGGGAGGTGGCATGCCGCGTTTGTACGGGCAAAGGTGGGGTGGGTCAATGGGGCGCCGGTGCGGGGCGTGCGGGGTGGCCCGTTCCTCGCGGGTCCGCCCGACTGCTGGTGTACGGGTGTCGTAGCCCCAGTTCAAGCGCGGGGCCGCATATCCCGGTCCCCGGGTGCGTGTACGGGCAGGGCGCGGCCCGTCCGATCCTGACGCGTGCCGGACGGCAGGCCGATGCACGGCTGAAGCGCGCAGTTCAGCCAGGGGCGTCACGGTGCTGCGTGGGGCGGGGCGCGGAACGGTGCGCCGCTCGCCGCCCGATTCTCCCCGTCACCTGCCGCACATCCGTCACCCGCCGACTCCCCGTTCCTCACTGGCTCCCGCTCGCTGCCGGCTCCCCGTTCCCTGCCGGCTTTCCCTTCCCCTGTCTCCGTCGTCCCCCTCGTCTCGACCCCATCGAACCGAGAAACGGAACTGTCATGCCCACGACACCACCCACCCCGGTCACCCCGGCCTCCCCGCTCACTCCGCCCACCCCGCTCACTCCCTCGACTTCCACGCCGCCCGCCCCCGCCGCCACCGGCTCGTACGTCGCCTCCATCGCGGACACCACCGCACAGATCAGGGCCGCCCAGCGGCTGCGCCACCGCGTCTTCGCGGGAGAGCTCGGCGCGATCCTCGACACGCCCCTGCCCGGCCACGACGTCGACGCCTTCGACGACCTCGCCGACCACCTGATCGTCACCGACACCTCGACCGACGAGGTCGTCGGGACATACCGGCTGCTGCCTCCGGGGCGAGCCGAACGGTAGTACTCCGACGGCGAGTTCGACCTGCGCGCGCTGAGCGGTCTGCGGTCGTCCACCGTCGAGGCGGGCCGCTCCTGCGTCCACCCCGACCACCGCTCCGGCGCCGTGATCAACCTGATGTGGTCGGCTCTCGCCCGCTATGTCCTGCTCTCCGGCCACCGGTACCTGGCGGGCTGCGCCTCCGTACCGCTGGCGGACGGCGGCCGGGCGGCGTCCAGCGCCTGGCTCCTGGGCACGGCCAAGCACGCGGCGCCGCCGGAGCTGCGGGTGCACCCCAGGCGCCCCTGGGTTCCCGAGGGCCCCGTGGCGGGGCGTCCGGTCCTCGCCGACCTGCCGCCTCTGCTGCGCGGCTACCTCCGGCTCGGTGCGTGGGTGTGCGGCGCCCCCGCGCACGACCCGGAGTTCGACGTCGCGGACTTCTTCGTACTCCTCGACACGGAGCGGCTCAGCGCGCGCCACCGCCGCTTCTTCCTCGGCGAGGACGCGCGGTGACACCGTGGACGGTCGACCGCGGCTGCCCGGCGAGCTGCGTCACCGACCCGGACCCGCGTGTGCCCCTGGGCGAACTCACCCGTCGCTACGCCGCGTTGACGTACGCCCTGACCCGGTCGGTGGCCCGGGGCGACCGGCTCGCCGAACCCGCGACCCTGCGGGCCGAGGCGCGCGCGGTGCTCGGGGCGCTCGGGGTGGGCCTGGAAGTGGCGGGCGGCGACCGGCTGAGCGCACGCGGGGAACTGCCGGGCCCGCAGGAGGAACGGCCGGGCCCGCGCGGGAGCGCCGTGGGCACCCTGGTCGTCGCCAACCACGTCTCCTGGCTCGACGTCGTCGCCCTGCTCGCCGTCGAGCCGGTGAACGTGCTGGCCAAGCGCGAGGTGGGCCAGTGGCCGGTGATCGGCGCGCTGGCCCGGCGGGTGGGCACGCGGTTCATCGACCGGGACGGCGGCTCGCGCGAACTCCCGCGTGTCGTGGCCGAACTGGCGGGCGCGCTGCGGGCGGGTACTTCGGTGCTCGTCTTTCCCCAGGCCACCACCTGGTGCTCGGCGGCGGGTGGCCGTTTCCGCCGGGCCGCCTTCCAGGCGGCGGTCGACGCGGGGGCTCCCGTTCGCCCCGTGACGGTCGAGTACCGCCAGAGCGGGGTGCCGACCACGGCTGCCGCCTTTCTCGGGGCGGAGGACTTCACCGCGTCGTTGCGCCGCGTGGCGAGCGCCCGTCACCTGGGTGTGCGCCTCACGGCACATGCCCCGCTCAGGGGCACCGACCGGAGGGACCTGGCAGCGGCGGCGCAACGAGCCGTCGTGAGCAAGGGGTTGATCCTTCGACGGTCAACTCCCGGGCTCCGGCCCGCTACGACTGACTGCAAGCGATGGGAAACTCTTGCATAGCCGCCGTGGCGGCAGCCGCTCAGCGCGGCGTGAGCCGCCCCGACCCCGTCGAGCCGCGCACCACCAGCTCCGGCATGAAGACGAACTCCCCGTGCGGCGCGGGCGTGCCGCCGATCTCCTCGAGGAGCGCGCGGACCGCCGCCTGGCCCATGGCCTGCACGGGCTGGCGGATGGTGGTCAGTGGCGGGTCGGTGAACGCTATGAGCGGCGAGTCGTCGAAGCCGACCACCGAGATGTCCCGGGGCACGCTCAGGCCCAGGGCGCGGGCGGCCCGGATGGCGCCGAGCGCCATCATGTCGCTGGCGCACACGACGGCCGTGCAGCCTTGGTTGATGAGGGTGGTGGCCGCGGCCTGGCCGCCCTCCAGGGTGTAGAGGGAGTGCTGGATCAGCTCGGCCGACTCGTCGGGGTCGAGGCCGAGGCGTTCGAGCAGGCCCAGCTGGAACCCCTCGATCTTGCGCACCACGGGGACGAACCGCTTGGGGCCGACCGCGAGGCCGATCCGCGTGTGGCCGAGCGACGTCAGATGCGTGACGGCCAGTCGGACGGCGGCGCGGTCGTCGGTGGAGACGAAGGGGGCCTGCACGTCCGGCGAGAAGCCGTTGACGAGTACATAGGGGACGTCCTGGGCGCGCAACGTGTCGTAGCGCCCCATGTCGGCGGTGGTGTCGGCGTGCAGCCCCGAGACGAAGATGATGCCGCTGACCCCGCGGTCCACGAGCATCTCGGTGAGCTCGTCCTCCGTGGAGCCGCCGGGCGTCTGTGTCGCGAGCACCGGCGTGTAGCCCTGGCGGGTCAGGGCCTGCGCGATGACCTGGGCGAACGCGGGGAAGATCGGGTTGTCCAGCTCGGGTGTGATGAGGCCGATGAGGCCCGCGCTGCGCCGGCGCAGCCGCACCGGACGCTCGTACCCGAGGACGTCGAGGGCGGCGAGCACCGCCTCGCGGGTGCCCACGGCCACTCCGGGCTTGCCGTTCAGGACGCGGCTCACGGTGGCTTCGCTGACCCCCGCGTGGGCTGCGATGTCGACAAGCCGTGCGGTCATGGCACTGGACTGTACCTGGCGTGAACGGGATTGCACACCGCCCCTGAAAGCTTGCGGAAAGAGCCGTCCTGCAAGAACCTTGCAGGCGTATTCAGCGCGGCCCACCGCGCTGTCAAGCGCAGCACCGGCAACGTTAAGGACACACCGACGTAACGATCACCGGTGCTTGCAGAAATTTGCCGCAAGCTCTTTCGGCCGCATTCCAACGCTGTTACGTTCCTGGCAACCCGGCGCCGCGTCGAGAGCGGCCAGCAGGAGGCACCTCTTCGTCTCCCCGTGATTCCGGGATCAGTTGAAGGAGTTCACATGCGGCGTGGCATAGCGGCCACCGGGCTGATCGCTGCCCTGGCCATGACAGCGGCAGCCTGCGGGGGCGACGACGAGGGCAGCGGCGGCAAGAAGGGTTCCGGCAAGCTCTCCGGCACCGTGACCTTCTGGGACACCTCGAACGACGCCGAGAAGGGCGCGTACGAGAAGATCGCCAAGGGGTTCGAGAAGCTGCACCCCGACGTCGAGGTCGACTATGTGAACGTGCCGTTCGGCGAGGCCAACGCCAAGTTCAAGAACGCCGCGGGCGGCAACTCCGGCGCCCCGGACGTCATGCGCACCGAGGTCGCCTGGACCCAGGACTTCGCCTCGCTCGGCTACCTCGCCCCGCTCGACGACACCGTCGCGCTCGACAAGGCCGACGACTACCTCCCGCAGGCCGCGGCGAGCACCAAGTTCAAGGGCAAGACCTACGCGGCGCCGCAGACCATCGACACCCTCGCGCTCTTCTACAACAAGAAGATGCTGAAGGCCGCGGGCGTCGACGTGCCCAAGTCCTTCGACGAGGTCAAGACCGCCGCGAAGAAGATCAAGTCCAAGTCCGGCAAGACCGGCCTCTACCTCCGCGGCGACGACCCGTACTACTACCTCCCGTACCTCTACGGAGAGGGCGGCGACCTCCTCGACACCAAGAACAAGAAGGTCACCGTCGACGACCCCGAGGGCGCCAAGGCCTTCTCGGTGATGAAGGACCTCGTCGACTCCAAGGCGGCCGTCACCGACGCGAGCGACGGCTACAACAACCAGCTCAACGCCTTCAAGGACGGCGACGTCGCGATGGCGCTCGACGGCCCCTGGTCCATCGAGGGCGCCCTCCAGGGCAAGGAGTTCAAGGGCGACAAGGGCAACCTCGGCGTCGCCCCGGCCCCCGCCGGCAGCGCGCGCCAGGGCGCCCCGCAGGGCGGCTGGAACCTCGCCGCGTACGCAGGGTCCGAGAACCTCGACGCGTCCTACGAGTTCATCAAGTACATGAGCTCCGCCAAGGTGCAGCAGCAGACCACCGAGGAGCTCAGCCTGCTGCCGACCCGCACCTCCGTCTACGACGTCAAGTCCGTCAAGGACAACCAGATGGTGCAGTTCTTCAAGCCCGCCGTGGAGAAGTCCGTGCAGCGGCCGTGGATCCCGGAGGCCAACGCGCTCTTCGAGCCGATCCGGCTGCAACTGGGCAAGGTGCTCAGCGGCAAGACCTCGCCCGAGGACGGCGCCAAGGGCATCGGTGACGCCTACCGCAAGCTCCTCAAGGACTACAAGTAAGAGGGAGGGCTGACCGACCCATGGCTGTCGAGACGGGCCGGTCGGTGGTGAAGGCCGCGGATGCCCAGAGCGTCCGCGGCCGCGGCCACCGCCCCGCCAAGAACCCAGGGCGGCTGCGCAGGGCGTTCGCCACCCATTGGTACGCGTGGGCCATGGTCGCCCCCGTGGTGATCGTGATCGGCGTGATCGTCGGCTATCCGCTGGTGCGGGGCATGTACCTGTCGACGACCAACGCCAACGAGGCGAACGTCGAGCGGCACATCGGTGTCAACGACATCCCCGCCACGTACGAGTCCGTCGGCCTCGACAACTACCAGGCGATCCTCTCCGACGGCGTCTTCTGGGACCGGCTCACCTGGACCGTCGTGTGGACCGTGTCCTGCGTCGCGCTCTCCTTCGTGCTCGGCCTCGCGCTCGCCACGATGCTCAACCGCAGGCTCGCGGGGCGCTCCCTCTACCGGATGGCGCTGATCCTGCCGTGGGCGGTGCCGGCCTTCGTCTCCGTCTTCACCTGGCGGCTCCTCTTCAACGAGAAGAAGGGCCTGCTGAACAAGGTCCTCGCGGGCGGCGGCATCGACGCGGTCCCGTGGCTCAACGACCCGACGTGGGCGAAGCTCTCGGTGATCACCGTCAACGTCTGGCTCGGCGTGCCGTTCATGCTGGTGGCCATGCTCGGCGGCCTCCAGTCCATCGCGGGCGAGCTGTACGAGGCGGCCGAGATGGACGGCGCCAATGCCTGGCAGCGCTTCCGCCACATCACCCTGCCGGGACTGCGCTCCGTCGCCAGCACGGTCATCCTCATCAGCGGCATCTGGACCTTCAACATGTTCCCGGTGATCTTCCTGCTGACCAGGGGCGGGCCAGGAGACTCCACCGAGATCCTGGTGACGTACGCCTATCGGCTCTCGTTCGTCGTCAGCCCCCGCGACTTCGCGGGCTCCGCGGCCTGGGGCGTGCTCATCCTGGCCCTACTGTCGATCATCGCGGTGGCCTACCGCCGCGCGCTCCGCAAGCAGGGAGAGGTGTGGTGACCACCGTGCCGACCGAACCGAAGGTGAAGCAGCGAAAGCCCAGGGGGCGCGACGAGCGCGGCCCGCTGGCGTCGGTCGCCCTGCACGCGACCCTGCTGCTGGCCAGCGCCATCGCGGTCCTGCCGCCGCTGTGGCTCCTGGTCACGTCGTTCAAGCCGGAGAGCGAGGCCTTCTCCACCGACCTGGTGAAGGACTTCACCCTCGGCAACTACGACCACGTCCTGAACGACACCGAGTTCCCGAACTGGATCCTCAACTCCCTCGTCGTGGTGGGTCTGACCACGGTGATCGGCGTCTTCATCGCGGCGACGACCGGCTACGCGGTGAGCCGCTTCAAGTTCCCCGGCATGCGGCCGCTGATGTGGATGCTCCTCATCACCCAGATGTTCCCCGTCGCGGTGCTCATCGTGCCGCTGTACAACCTCCTCGCCAGCCTCGGCCTGCTCAACCAGCCCGTCGGGCTTGTCGTCACCTACCTGACGATCGCCGTGCCGTTCTGCGCCTGGATGATGAAGGGGTACTTCGACACCATCCCGGTCGAGATCGACGAGGCCGGGCGGGTCGACGGGCTCAATCCGTTCGGCACGTTCTGGCGGCTCATCGTGCCCCTGGCCAAGCCGGGCCTCGCCGTCACCGGGTTCTACAGCTTCATCACCGGCTGGGCCGAGGTCGCCTACGCCTCCGCCTTCATGACCGGCGAGGAGAACCTCACGCTCGCCGGCGGCCTTCAGACCTTCGTCAACCAGTACACCAGCGACTGGGGTTCGCTGACGGCGTCCGCCGTGATCGTCGCGGTGCCCGCCGCGGTCATCTTCGGCTTCGCCCAGCGCCACCTGGTCTCCGGCCTGACGGCGGGCGCGACGAAGTCCTGAGACGCCCCGTCCCGAGGCGTTCCGCCGCCGCACCCACCACACTCGATCCCCAGGGAAGACATGACCCAGCATCTCGCTGCCCCTGCCGCCCCCGCCACCGAGACGCGCACGGACTGGTGGCGCGGCGCGGTGATCTACCAGGTGTATCCGCGCAGCTTCGCCGACAGCAACGGCGACGGCATGGGCGACCTGGAGGGCATCCGCAGCCGACTGCCGTACCTCAGGGACCTCGGCGTCGACGCGGTCTGGCTCAGCCCCTTCTACGCCTCGCCGCAGGCCGACGCGGGCTACGACGTCGCCGACTACCGCGCCATCGACCCCGTCTTCGGCAGTCTCCTGGACGCCGACGCGGTCATCCGTGACGCCCACGGGCTCGGCCTGCGCGTCATCGTGGACCTGGTGCCCAACCACTCCTCCGACCGGCACGACTGGTTCAGGCGCGCGCTGAGCGAGGGCCCGGGCTCCCCGCTCCGCGAGCGCTACCACTTCCGCCCCGGCAAAGGCGCCGACGGTGAACTCCCGCCCAACGACTGGGAGTCCATCTTCGGCGGCCCCGCCTGGACGCGGGTGCCGGACGGAGAGTGGTACCTCCACCTCTTCGCGCCCGAACAGCCCGACTTCAACTGGGAACACCCCGCCGTGCGGGACGAGTTCCGCTCGATCCTGCGCTTCTGGCTCGACATGGGCGTCGACGGCTTCCGCGTCGACGTCGCCCACGGTCTGGTCAAGGCGGCGGGCCTCCCCGACATCGGCAGCCACGACCAGCTCAAGCTGCTCGGCAACGACGCCATGCCGTTCTTCGACCAGGACGGCGTGCACGAGATCTACCGCAGCTGGCGGCAGGTTCTGGAGGAGTACGCCGGTGAGCGGATCCTCGTCGCCGAGGCGTGGACGCCGACCGTCGAGCGCTCCGCCCACTACGTGCGCCCCGACGAGATGCACCAGGCCTTCAACTTCCAGTATCTCGGCACCTCTTGGGACGCCGCCGAGCTGCGCGAGGTCATCGACGCGTCGCTGGCCGCGATGCGCCCCGTGGGCGCGCCCGCCACCTGGGTGCTCTCCAACCACGACGTGACCCGGCACGCGACGCGCCTCGCCAACCCGCCGGGCCTCGGCACCCAGCTGCGGACCGCGGGCGACCGCGAGCTCGGCCTGCGCCGCGCCCGCGCCGCGACCCTGCTGATGCTGGCGCTGCCCGGCTCCGCCTACCTGTACCAAGGTGAGGAGCTCGGCCTGCCCGACGTCACCGACCTGCCCGACGAGGTGCGCCAGGACCCGTCGTTCATCCGCGCCAGCGGACAGGACGGCTTCCGCGACGGCTGCCGGGTGCCCATCCCGTGGACCGCCGAGGGCCCCTCGTACGGCTTCGGACCCGGCGGCAGCTGGCTGCCGCAGCCCGCCGAGTGGGGCGGACTGAGCGTGCAGGCGCAGACCGGTGACCCCGGCTCGACCCTGGAGCTGTACCGCAGCGCGCTCGCCGTGCGCCGGGCGGAACCGGGGCTCGGAGCGGGCGATTCGATCGAGTGGCTGGACGTCCCGGAAGGCGTGCTCGCCTTCGCCCGCGAGGGCTTCGTGTGCACCGTGAACACCACGGGGGAGACCGTGCGGATCCCCGCACCCGGCGGCCGGATCCTGCTCGCCAGTGAGGAGATCGCCGGCGAGGAGATCGTCGGCCAGGAGCTCGTCGGTGAGGCGGCACAGAGCGCGGACGGAGTGGTGCGCCTGCCCGCCGACACCACCGTCTGGTGGGCGGTGTGACGCTTTCCCCCGTGCCGCGGGACGCCCACCGGGGCGCCCCGCGGCTCCTGGACATCGCGGCCCAGGCAGGTGTCAGCGAGGCCACCGCGAGCCGCGTCCTGAACGGCAAGGCCGGGGTCGCGACGGGCACCAGGCGCCGGGTGCTCGCCGCCCTCGACGTCCTCGGCTACGAACGGCCCACGCGGCTGAAGCGGCGCAGCGCCGGCCTCGTCGGCCTGGTCATCCCCGAGCTCACCAACCCGATCTTCCCCGCCTTCGCGCAGGTCATCGAGCAGGTGCTCGCCGGGCACGGCTACACCCCGATGCTCTGTACGCAGATGCCGGGCGGCGCCACCGAGGACGAGCTGGTCGAGCAGCTGGAGGACCGCGGGGTCAACGGCATCATCTTCCTGTCGGGTCTGCACGCCGACATGACGGCCGACACCGCCCGCTACCGCGAACTCGTCCACCGCAAGGTGCCGTTCGTCCTCGTCAACGGCTACAACGAGGACATCCCGGTCTCCTTCGTCTCGCCGGACGACCGCTCGGCGGTGCGCATGGCCGTACGCCACCTCGTCGACCTCGGGCACGAGCGGATCGGTCTGGCCATCGGCCCGACGCGGTACGTCCCCTCGCGCCGCAAGGCGGAGGGGTTCACGGCGGCGCTGCACAGCATGCTCGGCCTGGCACAGGGGGAGGCCGAACGGCTCGTGCGGCGCACCCTGTTCACCGTCGAGGGCGGCCAGGCCGCGGCCGGCGCCCTCCTCGACCTGGGGTGCACGGCGATGGTGTGCGGCAGCGACCTGATGGCGCTCGGCGCCATCCGGACGGTGCGTGAGCGCGGCCTCGCGGTGCCCGACGACATCTCCGTGGTCGGGTTCGACGACTCCCAGCTCATCGCCTTCACCGACCCGCCGCTGACCACGGTGCGACAGCCGGTGCAGGCCATGGCGAGCGCCGCGGTGGGCGCACTCCTGGAGGAGATCGACGGAAACCCCGTGCAGCGCGCGGAGTTCGTGTTCCAGCCGGAGCTGGTCGTACGGGGTTCGACCGGAGTCCGTCCAGAGGGTTGACCCGGCCCGGGGGGCGCCATACGGTCCAACCCGCAACAACTTGTGCCGACTTGCTGCAAGCACTTGCTGAAGGTCCCCCCCCAACGCGCAGGAGGTTCCCATGACCGGCCGGACCATCAAGAGGCGTAGACCCGTCGCCACCGCGCTCGCCCTGGCGGCGGGCCTCGCGGGCACCGTCGTCGCCGGCGCCCCCGCCGCCCAGGCGGCCCCGCCCGGTGGCAAGGACGTCACCGCCGTCCTCTTCGAGTGGAACTTCAGGTCGGTCGCCAAGGCCTGCACGGACCGGCTCGGCCCGGACGGCTACGGATACGTGCAGGTCTCACCACCGCAGGAGCGCCTCCAGGGCGAGGCATGGTGGACCGCCTACCAGCCGGTCAGCTACAAGATCGGCACCCGCCTCGGTGACCGCGCCGACTTCAAGAACATGGTCGACACCTGTCACTCCGCCGGGGTCAAGGTCGTCGCCGACGCGGTGATCAACCACATGACCAACGCCTCCGGCACCGGCTCTGCGGGCTCCCGCTTCACCAAATACGACTACCCCGGCACGTACTCGTCCCATGACATGGACGACTGCAAGGCCGACATCAGCAACTACCAGGACCGCTGGAACGTCCAGCACTGCGAGCTGGGCGGCCTGGCCGACCTGGACACCGGCGAGGAGTACGTGCGCGGCCGCATCGCCAGGTACCTGAACGACCTGCTCTCGCTCGGCGTGGACGGCTTCCGCGTCGACGCGGCCAAGCACATCCCCGTGGACGACCTGAAGAACATCAAGTCCCGGCTGAGCAACCCCGGCGTCTACTTCAAGCAGGAGACGCTGCACGGCGCGGGCGAGGCCGTCGACCCGGGTGAGTACACCGCCACCGGCGACGCCCAGGAGTTCCGCTACGCCAAGGACCTCAAGCGGGTCTTCACCAACGAGAAGCTCGCCTACCTCAAGAACTACGGCGAGGGCTGGGGCTACCTGCCGAGCGGCAAGGCGGCGGTGCTCGTCGCCAACCACGACACCGAGCGCCACGGCCAGACCCTCAGCTACAAGGACGGCGCCAACTACACGCTCGCGCACGTCTTCATGCTGGCCTGGCCCTACGGCTCCCCGGACGTCCACTCCGGCTACGAGTTCAGCAACAACGACGCCGGATCGCCCAACGGCGGGCAGGTGAAGGCCTGTTACAGCGACGGCTGGAAGTGCCAGCACGCCTGGCCGGAGATCCGCGGCATGGTGAAGCTCCGCAACACCGCGCGCGGCGCCGCCGTCACCGACTGGTGGGACAACGGCAACAACGCCATCGCCTTCGGCCGCGGCGACAAGGCGTACGTGGTCATCAACCACGAGGGCGCCACCGTCAACCGCACCTTCCAGACCTCCCTGGCGGCGGGCACGTACTGCGACGTGCAGAGCGGCAGGAAGGTCGGCGTCGACAAGTCCGGCCGGTTCACCGCGTCCGTGGCACCGAACACCGCCCTCGCGCTGCACACCGGCTCCAAGAGCTGCTGAGCAGCCCCCATGACCGGCCGCCCGGCCCATTCTTCGTCCCCGCTGCCGGGCGGCCGCACCTTCCTCCCACCCCGCAAGGAGAGACTTTCGTGACCGGCTCCCCGCGCCGCACCGCCGTCACCGTGGCGGTCGCCCTGCTCGCCGCCACCGTGCCCCTGACCGCGACGGCCACGGCCGTGCCGCTCACCCCCTCGGCACCTTCCGCCGCGGCCGCACGGGACGACGGACTCGACCTGACGAGGTCGCGGGCCCAGTGGATCGACCGGACCACCCTGGCCTGGGACACCGGCACGGGCACCGCTCACGAACTCCTTTACGCACCCCACGGTGGCCTCACCGTCAAGGACGGCGACATCGCCGGCCAGGCGCACCGGCTGCGCCTGAGCCCGGTCGACGGCGGCCTCACCGACGCCCAGCAGGCCAAGTACCCGCACCTCAAGGGCTACGCCGCCTTCACCGTCGACCCCCGCGACCGCGGCCGTATCCGCGCGGCCCTCACCGGCCAGCTCGTCGCCACGGGACGCTCCGCCGACGGCACCCTGCACGCCGCCACCGGCGTCCAGACCCAGGGCGTCCTCGACGACCTCTACGGCGCGGCCGCCACCAAGGCCACCCTCGGCCCCCGGTTCGCGCACGGCCGCGTCACCCTCGCCGTCTGGGCCCCGACCGCCCGGCAGGTCTCCCTCGACATCGGCGGCCGCACCGTCCGCATGCACCGCGACGCCGCCTCCGGCGTCTGGTCGGCGACCGGCCCAGGAGACTGGTCGGGCAAGGCCTACCGGTACGTCGTGGAGGTGTGGGCGCCGAGCGTCCAGAAGATCGTCACCAACAAGGTCACCGACCCCTACTCGACCGCTCTCACCAGCGACTCCGAGCGGAGCCTCGCCGTCGACCTCACCGACCCGGAGCTCGCCCCCAAGGGCTGGGCCACGCTCCGCAAACCGAAGGCGACCCCGCTGCGCGACGCGCAGATCCAGGAACTGCACGTCCGGGACTTCTCCATCGAGGACCGCACCTCGGACCACCCCGGCAAGTACCTGGCGTTCACCGACAAGAAGTCCGACGGCATGCGGCACCTGCGCCGCCTCGCCCGCTCCGGCACGTCGTACGTGCACCTGCTGCCCGCCTTCGACATCGGCACCGTCCCCGAGCGCGCCGCCGACCAGGCCACCCCCGACTGCGACCTGCCCGCCCACGCCCCCGACTCCGACGAGCAGCAGGCGTGCGTCACCAGGAGCGCCGCCGAGGACGCGTACAACTGGGGCTACGACCCGCTGCACTACACCGTCCCGGAAGGGTCCTACGCGAGCGACCCCGAAGGCACCCGCCGCACGGTCGAGTTCCGCAGGATGGTGCAGGGCCTGAACGGCTCAGGGCTGCGCACGGTCATGGACGTCGTCTACAACCACACCGTCGCGAGCGGCCAGGCCGACAAGTCCGTCCTCGACAGGATCGTGCCCGGCTACTACCAGCGCCTGGACGCCGACGGCGCGGTCACGACCTCCACCTGCTGCGCCAACACGGCCCCCGAGAACGCCATGATGGGCAAGCTCGTCGTCGACTCGGTGGTCACCTGGGCCAGGGAGTACAAGGTCGACGGCTTCCGCTTCGACCTGATGGGGCACCACCCCAAGTCCAACATCCTCGCGGTCCGCAAGGCCCTCGACGCGCTGACCGTGGCGAAGGACGGCGTCGACGGGAAGAGCATCGTCCTGTACGGCGAGGGCTGGAACTTCGGCGAGGTCGCGAACGACGCCCGTTTCGTGCAGGCCACCCAGCGGAACATGGCGGGCACCGGCGTCGCGACGTTCTCCGACCGCTCGCGCGACGCGCTGCGCGGCGGCGGCCCCTTCGACGAGGACCCGGGCGTGCAGGGCTTCGCCAGCGGCCTGTACACCGACCCCAACTCCTCGAAGGCGAACGGCACTCCGGCGGAGCAGAAGGCTCGCCTCCTGCACTACCAGGACCTCATCAAGGTCGGCCTGTCGGGCAACCTCGCCGACTTCACCTTCACGGATTCCTCGGGACGCAGGGTCAAGGGCGCCGACGTCGACTACAACGGCTCCCCGGCCGGTTACGCGGCGGCCCCCGGCGACGCCCTCTCCTACGCCGACGCGCACGACAACGAATCGCTGTACGACGCGCTCGCCTTCAAGCTCCCCGCGGACACCTCGCCGGAGGCCCGCGCCCGCATGCAGGTCCTCGCGATGGCCACCGCCGCGCTCTCCCAGGGCCCGGCGCTCTCCCAGGCCGGCACGGACCTGCTCCGCTCCAAGTCCCTGGACCGGAACTCCTACGACAGCGGCGACTGGTTCAACGCGATCCACTGGGACTGCCGCGCCGGCAACGGCTTCGGCCGCGGCCTCCCCCCGGCCGCCGACAACAAGTCCAAGTGGCCCTACGCCAAGCCCCTGCTGTCCTCCGCGACGACGCTGACGCCGGGCTGCGACGAGATCAACGGCGCGTCGGCCGCGTACCGCGACCTCTTGAAGATCCGCACCACGGAACCCGCCTTCTCCCTCGCCACACCCGGACAGGTCCAGTCGGCCCTCTCCTTCCCGCTCTCCGGCACCACCGCCGAGACACCGGGCGTCATCACCATGAAGCTCGGTGACCTCGTGGTCGTGTTCAACGCGACGCCCGAGGCGCGGCGGCAGCGCGCGGAGGCGGTGCGGGGCGCCGGATACGCCCTGCACCCCCTCCAGGCGTCCGGCGCCGACCGGAAGGTCAAGTCCGCCACGTACGAACGGTCGTCGGGCACCTTCTCCGTGCCTGCCCGTACGGTCGCCGTCTTCCGGCGCGGCTGAGCGGGGTCGGGGCCCGCACCGTCGTCACCGTGCCAGCCAGGTCGCGCCCACGAGCGGGCCGGCCACGGCGGCGGCGAGGGTGAGCAGGCGGTAGGGGACCTGCTGGATCGTCAGGTGCAGCCCGCCGACGCGGAGTTCGAAGAACGGCGGGGCGGTCCGCTGGGCGGGCGTGGGCGCGGATGTGCGGTTCATGGGGTCTCCTCCGGGAGTCTTCGCAGCGAAGCCGAAGTGTGCGCAAAACGCTGGAGCCCCGCCGGTTGGGGCGGGGCTCCGTGTCACCTCGGGGGTTGTTGACCTGCGTGCGTCCTCCGCCACGGTTCCGGTGGGGACACCAGGCTCGCGCCCGCGCGACCGCGAAGCGGCTCGGCCTGGTGTCCCCACCGGGTTCGTGGCGAGATGGGCGCGCGGGTCAACGGCCCCCGAGGGGGCCTGCCCCGCTGTTCATGGGGTCGTCGTCGCCGTACGGGGAGGGTGCTCTACCCCCGCAGCTGTTTGCGGAAGCGGTGGAGCCGCCCCTCGACGGCCCGTTCGCTGATCCGCAGGCGGGCGGCGATCTCGCTGTGCGGGTAGCCCTGGACGACCAGCGCCAGCACGGTGCGCAGGTCCGGCCCGGCCGTCCGCAGCGCCCGGCGCAGCGTGTCGCGGACGACGGCGTCGAGGGCGGGGTCGGCCGGGGCGGGACCGCCGAGGGCCCGGACGAGGGGCTGGTGGCGACGCCCCTCCTGCCACTTCTGGAAGGCGCGGGGGAAGCGCAGGACCAGAGCTCCGACGAAGTACGTCTCCCGCGACGCCCCCTTGCTCCCGTCCCAGGTGGACCAGACCTTGTCCCAGTCGGCGAGAGCGGCGAGGAGGGTCTCCCCGGCGAGGACGTGACGCTCGTCGGACGACAGGCGCAGGACCTCCAGGTCGTCGGAGGTCGGGGCGACGGGCGGCCGCACGCCGCGGCAGCGGTCGAATATCTGCCGTGAGCGGATCAGGCTCCGCAGCGTGCTGTAGCCGTAGAGCGCGAGCCGGTCCCGGTCACCGCCGTCGCGTACGACATCGCCACTGTCGCGTACGACATCGTCGGAGCCTGGCACGGGCTGGTCCCCCCCGGTGACTATGGATCGTGCGTCACAGTTATATGCACCAGGAGTCCCAGAACCCACGCCGGATCCAGGAATTCTTCGATCTCACGTCAGTCGTTTGAAGTTGTCCCCGAAGGTCCAGCCCTTGGAGCCGTCCCAGTTGATCGACCAGGTCATCAGGCCCTTCAGGGCGCCGTTGTAGTGGTTCCACGCCTGGGCCACCAGGCTCGGGGACATGTAGCCGCCGCCGGCGCCCGGCTGGGCGGGCAGGCCCGGGACCTGCTTGTCGTAGGGGACCTTGATCGTGGTGCCCTGGATGGTCAGGCCCTTGTTCAGGCAGTCGGTCTGGGCGGTGAAGCCCTGCACGGTGCCCGCGGAGTAGGAGTCGCCGGAGCAGCCGTACATGCTGCCGTTGTAGTACTGCATGTTGAGCCACCAGAGGCGGCCGTTGTCGGCGTACTTCTTGATGATCGGCAGGTACGCGCCCCAGATCGAGCCGTAGACGACGCTGCCCCCGGTGACGTACGCCGTCTCCGGTGCCATCGTGAGGCCGAAGCCCGCGGGCATCCGGGCGAGCACGCCGTCGATGATGCGGATGAGGTTGGACTGGGAGGGGGAGAGCTGGTTGATGTTGCCGCTGCCCACCAGGCCGGTCTCGATGTCGACGTCGATGCCGTCGAAGTTGTACTTCTTCAGGATCGGCACGATCGTCTCGACGAAGCGGTCCGCGACCTTGGTGGAGCTGAGGTCGATGCCGGCCGCGGCGCCGCCGATGGACATCAGGATCGTGGCGCCGTCCGCCTTGGCCTGGCACATCTCCGCCGGGGTCGCGACCTTCACGGTCGAGTCCATGCCGTCCTCCCACAGGACGGTGCCGTCGGAGCGGATCACGGGGAAGGCCGCGTTGATGACGTTGTAGCCGTGCTGGCGGATGCGGGGGTCGGTGATCGGGGTCCAGCCGAAGGGCGGGTGCACGCCGTTGGCCGCGCCGTCCCAGTTCTCCCAGTAGCCCTGGAGCACCTTGCCCGCGGGCTTCGGCTTGAGGGCGCAGGTGTCGGCCCTGATGTCGGCTCTGGTCTCGGCCTGGGGTCCGGCCGGGTCCGGGGCCGCGGCGGCGGCCGGCAGCTGTGCGACACAGGCCAGTGCCAGGGCGGACCCCAGCAGGCGTAACGTCCGACCGATCACGCTGTGCTCCCTGGGTGCGGTGGGGGACGGGGAGACGTGCCTCGTGCGGTGCGTCAACCTAGGCTGGACCAGACCAGTCGTCAATAGGTCTGTACCAAAGTGGGAGTGGAGAGGGGAGCGGTCGCGGGTCAGGTGCTGACCGGCAGGCCCCGCGGCTCCTTGATCCGCTTCATGATGATCTGCGAGTTGACCTCGGTGACCCCCGCGAGCGCCGTCAGCCGCTCGATCCAGAGGCGCTCGTACGCGGCCAGGTCCGCGACGGCGATGCGCAGCAGGCAGCCGGGGCTCCCGAACAGGCGGTACGCCTCGATGACGTCCGGGATGTCCTGGAGCGCCGCCTCGAACGCCTCGACCGTCTCCCGGTCGCGCCGCACCTCGATGGAGACCAGCACCTCGAAGCCCCGGCCCACCGCCTCCGGGTCCACCACGGCGCGGTAGCCCTGGATCACGCCGTCCAGCTCCAGCTGGCGCACCCGCCGCAGGCACGGCGACGCGCTGAGCCCGACCCGCGCGGCCAGCTCCTGGTTGGTCAGCCGCCCGTCGCTCTGAAGCTCGCGCAAAATATTGCGATCGATCTCGTCCATGGCGCAATTATTCACTACGCGTGTTGCGTGAGCGGCGGATTTCAGCAAACACATTGCGCGGTGTTCGATCTATCCTTGCGCCGAGGCTGCCCACCACCCGGGGGGCTGAAGGACCTCAGCATCCCTGGGAGGTACGCGGACGTGGAAGCACAGGCGCGGCGGATCGTCGTCATCAGCACCGGCGGGACCATCGCCAGCCGCTGGCAGGGGACCGGCTTCGCCGCCGACGCCCCCGGCCGTGAAGTGCTCGCCACGGCGGCGATACCCCACGGCATACGCTCCGAGGTCATCGACCTGTTCAACGTGAACAGCCCGCGCCTGACCTCCGCCCAGCAGCTCACCCTGCTGCGCACCGTGCGCGAGGTGTTCGCCGACCCCGGCGTCGACGGCATCGTCGTCACCCACGGCACGGACACCCTCGAGGAGTCCGCCTTCCTCCTCGACCTCCACCACGACGACCCGCGCCCCGTCGTCTTCACCGGAGCGCAGAAGCCGCTCGGCGCCGAGGACGGCGACGGACCCGGCAATCTCTACGACGCGCTGCTCACCGCCGCGACCGTCCGTGACCTCGGCGTGCTGGTCGTCTTCGACGGCAAGGTGCACGCCGCGCGCGGCACCGTGAAGACCCAGACCCTCGCCGCCGACGCCTTCGCCGACCCGTCCGCGCCGCCCGTCGGCAAGGTGGGCTTCGGCAAGGTCTCGATACTGCACCGCCCGGCACGCCCCGAACCGCTGCCGACGCCCGCGGAGCTGCCGCCCGGGTCCCTGCCGCGCATCGACATGGTCATGCACCATGTCGACGCCGACCCGCTGTTCCTGGAGACGGCGGTCGAGGCGGGCGCCGAGGGCATCGTGCTCGTCGCCACCGGCGCGGGCAACGCGACCCCCGAGTTCGTCGCCGCCGTCACGGCCGCCGTCGAGCGGGGCGTCGTGGTCGCCCTCACGACCCGCGTCCCCGCAGGGCCCGTCACCGAGATCTACACCCACGGCGGGGCGGTCGACCTCGCGGCGGCCGGGGCGGTCCTTACCGGCACGTTGCGGGCCGGGCAGGCCCGGACCGCGCTCCTCGCCGCGCTGCTGTCGGCCTCCGGCCCGGTGGAGCGGACGGCTCGGCTGCGCCGGATCGTCGGTGAGCCGGCTGTGTCGGACGAGGCTGCTGCCGCCTGAGTGTGTTCGTCTGCGGGCCGCATATGGCTGGTCGCGCAGTTCCCCGCGCCCCTGAAAGGGGCGCCTCGGCCCAGAAGAGAACAAGCACTGTGACTCCCACCCCTGCCCTCCGCCGCGAGCACGATCTGCTCGGTGACCGGGACGTGCCCGCCGACGCCTACTGGGGCATCCACTCCCTGCGCGCCACGGAGAACTTCCCCATCACGGGCATCCCGATCTCCGTGTACCCGCAGCTGATCGACGCGCTCGCCGCCGTCAAGGAGGCCGCCGCCCGCGCCAACGAGGAGCTGGGACTGCTCCCGAAGGCCAAGGCCGACGCCATCGCCACCGCCTGCCGGGAGATCCGCGCGGGGCGCCTGCACGACCAGTTCGTCGTCGACGTCATCCAGGGCGGCGCGGGCACCTCCACCAACATGAACGCCAACGAGGTCGTCGCCAACCGCGCCCTTGAGCTACTCGGACACCCCAAGGGCGCGTACGAACACCTGCACCCCAACGAGGACGTCAACCTCAGCCAGTCCACCAACGACGTCTACCCGACCGCCGTGAAGGTCGCGACGGTCAGCGCGGTCCACGGGCTGCTGCGCGCCATGGCGGTGGTGCAGGACGCGTTCGCGGCGAAGGCCCTGGAGTTCCGTGACGTCCTGAAGATGGGGCGCACCCAGCTCCAGGACGCCGTGCCGATGACGCTCGGCCAGGAGTTCTCCGCGTACGCCGTGATGATCGACGAGGACCGCATGCGGCTCGCCGAGGCCGTCGAGCTCATCCACGAGATCAACCTCGGCGCCACCGCCATCGGCACCGGCCTCAACGCCCCCGCCGGGTACGCCGAGACGGCCCGCCGCCACCTCGCCGAGATCACCGGCATGCCGCTGGTGACCGCCGCCAACCTGGTCGAGGCGACGCAGGACTGCGGTGCCTTCGTGCACCTGTCCGGCGTCCTGAAGCGGATCGCGGTCAAGCTCTCCAAGAGCTGCAACGACCTGCGGCTCCTGTCGTCCGGGCCGCGCGCGGGCCTCAACGAGATCAACCTGCCGCCGGTGCAGGCCGGTTCGAGCATCATGCCGGGCAAGGTCAACCCCGTCATCCCCGAGGTCGTCAACCAGGTCGCCTTCGAGGTGATCGGCAACGACGTCACCATCACCATGGCCGCGGAGGCGGGACAGCTCCAGCTCAACGCCTTCGAGCCGGTCATCCTCCACTCGCTCGCGAAGAGCATCACCTCGCTCCGCCAGGCCTGCCTCACCCTCGCCGAGCGGTGCGTGGAAGGCATCACCGCCAACACCGAGGTGCTGCGCGCCTCCGTGGAGACGTCCGTCGGACTGGTCACCGCGCTCAACCCGCACATCGGCTACACCGCCGCCACGGAGATCGCCCGGGAGGCCCTCGCCACGGGGCGTGGCGTCGCCGAACTGGTCCTGGAGAAGGGGCTGTTGCCCCCGGAGCGGCTGGCGGAGCTGCTCACCCCCGAGCGGGTGGCCGGGGCTGCCTGAGCGGCGGCCGGTTCTTCGCCCGCGGGGTGTGGGGGCTGGTCGCGCCCGCGCGGCGGAGCCGCACATGTCACAGCCCCGCGCTCCTTGGTCACCCTTCGGCGGTCAGCGCCTCCAGGGCCGCCCGGGCCGTGAACTCGGCGTGGCCGCCGCGGAAGAGGAGGTCCGCCTCGGCGAAGGCGCCGGCGTCGGCGTGCGCGGCGACGTACGGTATCGCCACGCACCGCATCCCGGCCGCCCGCGCCGCCAGCGCGCCCGGCGCCGCGTCCTCGAAGACCACGCAGTCCGCCGGGTCCGCGCCGAGCAGCTCCGCCGCCGCGAGGAACACGTCCGGCGCCGGCTTGCCGCGCGGGACCTCCTCGGCGGAGACGACCGTGGTCAGCCGGGCGTCCAGACCCGTGCCCGCCAGGATCGCCTCGATGGCCGCGCGGGAGGACCCGGACGCCACCGCCATCGGCACACCCGCCTCGTGCAGGCGCTCGACGAGCTTCCGCATCTCCGGGTAGACGGGCGTGCTGGCGCGCGCCAGCGCCAGATAGCGGCGGTCGAGGTCGGCGAGCAGCTCGGCCGCCGACGCCTCGATGCCGTACTCCGTCCGCCACAGCGCGAGCGTCTCCACGGAGCTGATGCCGACGTACTGCTCGTTGTCGGCCCAGGTGTACTCCCGGCCCGTGAAGTCGGCGAGCAGGGCCCGCGAGGCTTCGAAGTAGTTGGGCTCGCTGTCCACGAGAGTGCCGTCGAGGTCGAAGACGACCGAGGTCCTGCCGAAGGTGCTCATGGCCTCCAGCATGCCAAACGCCCAGGTCACCCCTGCCCGGCGGTGGACCTGCCGACCGATTCGACCAGCGGGAGCAGGCGGTGCGGCACGCGCTCCCGCAGCGCCATCTCCGTGCGGGTGCGCACCACGCCCGGCAGGTTGATCAGCTGCTGGATGACGTCCTCCAGGTGCTCGTTGTCCCGGGCCGCGACGCGCGTCAGCAGGTCGCCGCCGCCCGTGATCGAGTGCGCCTCGATGATCTCGGGCACGGCGGCGAGCGCGTCCCCCACCTCGTCCAGATGCCCCTGGGTGACCTCGATGTGGACGAAGGCGAGCACGGGATGGCCGAGCGCCGCGGGGGAGAGGAACGGGCCCGTGCCGGTGATCACGCCGTCCCGCTCCATGCGGTCCAGCCTGGCCTGTAGGGTGCCGCGGGCGATCCCGAGGACGCGCGCGTACTCGCGCAGGCTGGTGCGGGGCTGTTCGAGGAGCAGCCGCAGGATGCGGGTGTCGAGTTCGTCGACGGCCATGGTCCGAGGTTCTCCCAGGTGAGCGGGGCTGATCGCTGGTGACTGTAACCGCTGTACCCGCTGTGACCGCTGTACTCGCGGCTGCGGCCCTCTGCTGCCCCTACGGCCGCGCCTGCGCCGCGATGAACTCGTCCCAGGTGGCGACCTGCCCGGCCGGCGGCGCGGAGATCGCCGGGACGGCGCCGAAGTCCGAGTACTCCTCGTTGACCACCTCGGTGCCCTTCTTGCCCGTGCCGGTCTCACGCGACTTGAGGACGAGGTCGTCCTTGCCGACCCACATGTCGATGACGACCGAGGTCACGCCCTGCTTCTTCGCCATCGAGACATAGTTGTCGCGCAGGTCGGCGGAGAGGGCGGGGCCGGTGTACTTCGCGAGCTCGTCGAGGACGACCTTGCCGCGGTAGTGGTCCGCGGCGCGGCCGCCGGCCTTCTCCTCGGCGACCCACCGGGTCGAGTCCGTCGCGGCGAGCGCGCCCGCCCACTCGGAGACGTAGCCCGCCGCGCGCGGCGCACTCCCGCCGGCGCCGCCGAGGTCCATGCTGTACCACTTCTTGCCGGGCACCTCGGCCGTCTTCATGTACGCCGTGCCGCCCATGGAGATCATGTGGCTGACGCCGTCCGGATGGGCCGCGGACTTGCGTACCTCGGCCTTGATGACCGTGGCGGCCGGCTTCTTCTGGTACAGCATCTCGGAGCGGTCGGAGCCGCCCTGCCCGGTCTGGATCGTCCGGTACGAGGACTGCGCCCCGATCTTCTTCGACGCGGCGAGCAGCACGGCACGCGCGTCCTTCCGGTCGTCCGACGCCACCGTGTTCCTGTCACGACCCGCGTCGCTGCCCGCGCCGTCGCCGCCGCCGTCGCCGCCGTCCGAGCCGCAGCCCGCCAATACCGTCGCCAGCGCCGCTCCCACGGCCGCCATGACGATGCCCCGCCCCTTGACCTGCACTGTTCTGGTTCCCTCTCGATCGTGCCCACCCGGCTGTGCCGAGTGCGCAGTGATCTTAAGGTGTGACCCAGACCTGGCGCTTGTACGTGTTCGCCGCGTACAGCTGGACCTTGGTGCCGTTGGCGGTGGAGCCGCCCCGCACGTCGAGGACCTTGCCGGACGCGACGTGCACGATCTGGCCTCTGGCATTCACCGACCAGCGCTGGGACGCGCCGCCGTGGCAGTCGGAGAGGCTGATCTTGTTGCCGTTGGTGCTCTTGTTGAGGTAGTTGTCCAGGCACTTGCCCAGCGCCCGGAACGTGCCGTCCTTCTGGAGGATCCACGACTGCGCGACGCCGTTGTTGCAGGTGTAGAGCTGGATCTGGGTGCCGTTGGCCGCCTTGCCGCCCTTGACGTCGAGGCACTTGCGGCCGATGCCGGTGACCTTGCCCTGCGGGGGCGGCGTCGCGCCGCCGCCGCGGGCCAGGTGGCGCAGGCCCTGCATGTCGTACTGCTGGACGTAGGTGCCCGCGCGCTTGTCCTGGTACGCGTAGGTCGGCGTGCACATCACCGGGACCTGGCCGGAGTCGGTGCCCTTGACGCAGTCGCCGCGGGCCGCGCTGCGGTTGGCGTGCGCGAGGCCCATGGTGTGCCCGAGCTCGTGGCTGATGTGGTTGCGCAGGTAGGTCGCGCCCATGGACGGGGCGGGTTTGCCGTCCGCGGTGAAGAACTCGTCGTCGATGTACGCGTGCCCGCTGGTCACCGTGTCGGCGATGGAGGAGGCGTAGAAGCCGCAGCTCAGGTTCTTGCTGCCGGAGCCGTCCCGGACGACCTTCCAGCCCGCCGAGCCGCCGTCGGCCGGCGGGATGCAGGGGCGGCGCAGGAGGCCGACGACGATCTCGCCCCTCGGCCGGACGTAGTCCCAGCCGACCGGTCGCGTGTCGACGGACACGGGCAGCGTGGTGACCCGCTGGAGGTCCGCGGCGGACTTCTTCACGTAGGGGCCGAGCCAGTCCGCGGCCCGCTTGTCGTAGAACTTGATGGTGTAGCCGGTGGTGAGGTACTTGGCCGCGCCGCCCGACTTCCAGCCCGTGCCGTGCGGGGGCGCGGCGGCCGCCTGCCGCGAGGAGGGCGGCGGCTTCAGGGACATGACGCCGTTCTCGAAGGACGTCCCGTCCGTGCGGGAGACGCCGAAGTCGTCCGTCCCGGCGGCCGGCCGCGCGGCCGCCGGCCGCTCGTCGCCGCCCGTGCCGAACGCGGCGGGCGACAGCTGGACCCCCGCCACGACGGCCGCCGCGGCACCCGCGACGGCCATCGCCCCGCGGCGCTTGCGCGCGCCGCGCTTCCGTATGGAACTCACGTCCCCGTTGTCCTCTCACTGAACGCATTGAGCCGAACAGATGATAGGGGGAACTGAGGTGCGTACGTGGTCAGTTGGGCGTCAGGGGCCAGTTGCGCGCCAGCGGTCAGCGGGTGGCCGGCGGTCTGTGAGTCAGTGCGCGTCCTCCGTCGGGCGCAGGCCCTTGGGGATCTTCGCCCAGGTGAGCGCCGCCGCGGCCAGCGGCAGCGCGGCCGCCATCAGGAACGTCGGCGCCATCCCGGAGGTGAACGCGTCGGCGGCCCGGGTGAGCAGGGTGGCGCCGGCCGGGCCCGCGAGCTCGTGGGCGACCCGCGCCGCCTCGCCGATCGAGTCGCTCACGGCCTCCGTGGTCGGCGCCGGAAGGCCGAGGTCGGGCAGGTTCACGCGGTACAGCGCGGTGGCGACGCTGCCGAGGACGGCGACGCCCATCGCGGCGCCGAGTTCGTAGCAGGTCTCCTCGACCGCCGCGGCACCGCTGACGTCCTTGGCCGGGGTGGCGGCCATCAGCGTCACCGATGCGGCGGTCGTCGCGATGCCGACGCCACAGCCGAGCACCGCGAGCGCGACGGCGATCCCGCCGTAACCGAGCGGCCCCGACAGCTGGAGCAGCCACGGCAGCGCGAGCCCGGCCGCCATCACCACCAGGCCGCCGCCCATGACGTGCCGGATCGGCAGCCGGTGCATCAGGACCGGGGTGACCAGCGAGGTGAGGACCAGGCCCAGCGGGGCCGGCAGCAGCCGGATGCCCGCCTCCAGGGGCGTGTAGCCCTGCCCGTACTGGAACCACTGGGTGATCAGGAACAGCGCCGAACCCAGCGCGATCATGCCGAGGAAGATGGAGGCCGCGGCGATGGCGAAGGGGCGGGACGCGAAGAGGCGTACCCGCAGCAGCGGATGTGCCAGGCGCAGCTGGCGGCGGACGAAGACGGTGAGCGTCACCGCGGCGACGACGAGGAGCGTCCAGGCCACCGGGTCGGCGGGGCCGCCCTTGCCGAGCTGCTTGATGCCGCCCGCCAGGGCGAGCATGCCGACGACGGACTGGCCGACGCCCCACCAGTCCCAGCGGCCCTCCCGGGGCTGGTGGGACTCGGGCAGGATCCACAGGCCGAGCGCGATGACGACCAGCGCGACGGGAATGTTGATCAGGAACGCGGACTGCCAGCCGTTGTGCTCGACCAGCAGGCCGCCGACGACCGGGCCGAGCGCCATGCCGCCGCCGAAGACGGCCGACCACACCGCGTAGGCGAGGGCGCGCTCGCGGGCGTCGGTGAAGACCTTCCGCAGGATCGACAGGGTGGCCGGCATGATCGCCGCGCCACCCGCGCCGAGCAGCGCCCGCGCGGCGATGACCTGCCAGGCGGCGGTCGCGAAGACGGCGAGCAGCGAGGCGGCCGCGAAGACGCCGAAGCCGATCAGGAGCAGCCGTTTGCGGCCCCACCGGTCGCCGAGCGCGCCCGCGGTCACGAGGAGTCCGGAGAGCACGAGGGCGTAGATGTCGATGATCCACAGCTGCTGCACGGAGCTGGGCCGCAGATCGGTGACCAGGGACGGGAAGGCGACGTTCAGGATCGTGGTGTCCATGGCGATCAGCAGGAGGCTGCCGGAGAGGATCGCGAGGACGGCCCAGCGCCGTGAGTCACGTTGCGGGGTCATGGGGAGTAACACCTCAGTTCCGAATGAGACGCCAATGTCTCACAGGGAACGTATGAGTGTCCACTGAGCCGCTGGCGCCCACGAGCAGACCCTGCGCGGACCCGGTGCCCTTGTCCTGCTCACTACACGCGGCCCTGCTCACTGCACGCGCTGAAGCGCCTCCCGGGTGAGGTCGGCGAGGGTGGGGTAGCCGTCGACCGCCATGAGGAGATCGGCCTCGGCGAGCAGCGAGCGCAGCACGTGCGTGACGCCGTCCGTCCTGCCGATCCCGAGGCCGTACACGTAGGGGCGGCCCACGCCGACCGCGGTGGCGCCGAGCGCGACGGCCTTGACGATGTCCGCGCCGCTGCGCACCCCCGAGTCGAAGAGGACGGGCAGCCCGTCCGCGGCCTCGACGACCCCGGGGAGCACGTCGAGCGCGGGAAGTCCGCCGTTGGCCTGGCGGCCGCCGTGGTTGGAGCAGTAGATGCCGTCCACCCCGCCGTCCTTGGCGCGGCGCACGTCCTCCGGGTGGCACAGGCCCTTCACGATCAGCGGCAGAGGCGTCAGGGAGCGCAGCCATGGCAGGTCGTCCCAGGTCAGCGGGTTGCCGAAGAGCTGTACCCACGTGAGTACCGCCGACTGCATGTCCTGCTCGGGGTCGGCGGGCAGGTGGGCGCGGAAGACCGGGTCGCTCGTGTAGTTGGCCAGACAGTAGCCGCGCAGCTGGGGGAAGTTGGAGGTGCTCAGGTCGCGTGGGCGCCACCCGGAGATCCAGGTGTCCATGGTCACGACGATGCCCTTGAAGCCGGCCTTCTCCGCCCGCGTCACCAGGCTCTCGGCGAGTGCGCGGTCGGTCGGCGTGTACAGCTGGAAGAAGCCGGGCGTCTCGCCGAGCTCGCCCGCGACCGCTTCCATCGGGTCTTCGGAGAGCGTGGAGGCGATCATCGGGACGCCGGTCCGCGCGGCCGCCCGCGCCGTCGCGAGGTCCCCGTGCCCGTCCCGCTCGCAGATCCCCAGCACCCCGACGGGCGCCATGAACAGGGGTGACGGCAGCGTCAGGCCGAACAGGTCGACGGACAGGTCGCGTTGTGCGGCACCGACGAACATCCGCGGTATGAGCCCCCAGCGCTCGAAGGCGGTGACGTTGGCGTTCTGGGTACGTTCGTCACCCGCGCCCCCGGCGACGTACGAGACGAGCGAGGGCGGCATCGCGGCATGCGCGCGCGCCTCCAACTCCGCATACGTCATGGGGTACGTCGGAACGACGCCGCGCAGCCCGTCGAAGTAGATCTCGTCCTGATAACTCTTGTAGGGGCGAGGGATCGGGTTCATGGGCGGCAGTCTGGTTTGAAGCTGATGTCAGGGTCAATGTGCGGCAAGGGGCGGGATCCAGGGCGGATTGCGGATCAGGCGGATTGAGGATCAGCGGGCGAGGGCATCACCGTGGGGCAGGACCGGTCGCGCGCCACGGGCCGCGGCCCCGGTGGCGACGTTGATCGCGGGTGGACGCCGGTTTGTCTCGGGGAGGGGAGTGAGCTGCCATGCGTGCGCACCAGCGCGCCCATCGGTCCAAGGAACGGGTCGAGTTCGCATTGCCGCAGGAACCCGCGTCGGCGGGCCGGGCGCGGCACCTGACCTCCGGGTTCCTCTCGGGATCCCGCCGCCGCAAGACCGAGGTGGCCGCCGAGCGCGTGGACGACGCCACGCTGATCGTCTCGGAACTCGTGTCCAACGCGCTGCGGCACGCGGACGGGGGCTGCCGCCTGCGCGTCGAGGTGTCGGGCAACCGAGTGACCGTGGAGGTCACCGACACCAGTCCCGAACGCCCCCGGGTCCAGCGCCCGAGCACCGACAGGGAGAGCGGCCGCGGCCTGGCGATGGTCCGCCAACTGGCCCACCGCCTGGAGGTGGTGGGCACACACCGGGGCGGCAAGACGATACGAGCGGTACTGGCCTGAACCCCGCAGCGCCGCCACCCACAGGCCGCGCGGCCGTCCCGGTTCACCGCTGCCGCGCACGGCGACCGTCGGCAGTGCGGGGCGTCGGTTCGGGTCGCAGGCGTGCGGTGCGGAGGGTGCGGACAGTGTGGGCGGCGCGCACCGCCGCGAGTGCGGTGGCGAGTACGGCCACCGCGACGAGCAACCGCCCCACGTCCGGGACGAACAGCAGGATCTGGGCCAGGTCCACGCCCGTGACCCGGCGGGGCAGTACGTACACGGCGGCGACCGCGAGGAGCAGCAGGCCCGCAGACGAGCCGACCCCGGAGGCGACGATCCGCCGCCTGCTTCGCCGAGGCCTGCGTGGCCGTATCAGCTGGAACACCGACCAGACCAGGGCCACCGCGAGCAGCAGCGCGATGCCCGTGACGGTGGCCGGCACGACGACCAGCATCGGATCGGCGGGCGCCGGTTCGGGCCGCCCGCCCAGAAGGATGCGCAGGGCGCCGAAGGCGGTGGAGTTGAGCTGTTCGTCGCGCAGCGGATGGTACGCGTTGTGCTGGACGACGACCGCGAGGTCCCGGTCCGGCGCGAGGACGACGGTGCCGTGGTACCCGGGAGTGGCGCCACCGTGCCACACGATGCGTTCCCCCAGGTCGTCGAAGGCGTCGTCACGCCAGCCCAGCCCGTACCGATGGGACGTCCCGGCCGCGACGGTGCCCCTGTGCAGTTGCCGCAGGCCGTCCGCCGAGACCACGGCGCGCGCGGCCGCGTCCCCACGGCCGAGGTGGAAGGCGGCGAACCGGCTCAGGTCGTCGATGTCCGCGCCGAGGTACCCGTACGGCACGCCGGAGGTGTCGAAGGAGGACTTGAACCGCTGCGGGTGGCCGAAGAAGTAGCGGTGCCCCGGGGCAAGCCCGCGCCGCTCGGCGTCGCGCGCGTCCACGACGGCACCGTCCATGCCGAGCGGCCGCAGCACCGAACTCCGCAGCCACTTCCCGAACGGCAGCCCGGTCACCCGCTCCACCACCGCGCCCAGCAGCATGTAGTTGGCATTGCTGTACTCATGGCGTTCACCGGGCGGGGCGTTCGTGCGGACGTCGGCGAGGCTGCGGGCCACGCGCTCCACGCCGCCCGGCGCGTTGTCGAACCGGTCGGCGCGTGTCAGACCGTCCCGCTCGGACAGTCCGCTGGTCTGGTTGAGGAGATGACGGACCGTCATGCGGCGGGCGGAAGGGCCGGACGGGTCGAACCACGGCAGGTAGCGGCGCACCGGGGCGTCGAGTCGCACGGAGCCCGCCTCGACCAGGTGCAGCACGGCGGTCGCCGTGACCGGCTTGGACAGGGAGCCGACGAGGAACGGGGTGCGGCGCGTGACCGGAGCGCCGTTGCCGTCCGTGCCCCAGGTGCGTCGGTGGGTCACTCTGCCGCCCGCGACGACGGCGAGCGCCATGCCGGGTATCCGGGCCCGCTCGCGCTGCCGCTCGGCGTAGGAGTCGATGCGGTCGGCGACGTCGTGGGGGAGGAGGCCGGGGTGCCCGGCATGGGCAGGGACGGCGGGGCCGGCCCCCGCATGAACGGCCCCCGCGTGAACGGCCCCCGTCGGGACGGCTGATGTACCGATGGCCGCGACAGCCGCTAATAACGCGGCACCCAACCGGCGGCCCCATGCGCTGCATCCGCCCCCTCCGCCCCCTCCGCCGCCTCCACCCGTTACGCCCGTTCTGCTCACGCTGCTTCTCATGGCGCCCTCCGTAACGCTCCATAACCATATGGCCGTACGGTTATGACGTTACCGTATGGCGGTATGGTTAACCCATGCCACGCGTCGCCGATCACGAAGAGCGCCGCCACCAGGTAGCCGCCGCGGTGGGACGGATCATCACCGCCGACGGCCTGGGCGCGGTCACGGTCGCCAAGACCGCCGCCGAGGCCGGCATCTCCGTAGGGCTCGTGCAGCACTACTTCCGCAGCAAGGACGAGATGCTGCTGTTCGCGTACGGCCATGTCCTGGAGCGCTTCGAACAGCGGGTGACCGCACTCATCGGGAACGCCGAGGGCGCGGGCACACGGATCGAGCACATGGTTCTGGACGCGCTCGCCGAGAGCATGCCGCTGGACGCGGAGCGGCGGCAGGACTGGCGCGTCGCGCTCGCCTTCACGGGGCGGGCGGCCGACGATCCGAAGCTCGGCGAGCTGAAGACCGCCGCGCTGAACCGCACCCGGGCCCACATCGCCCAGGCGATCGTGAACGCCAAGGAGTGCGGGGAGGTCGCCCCGGAGGTGGACGAGCGGGTGGCGGCGGCGCGTATCGCCGCGTACACGGAGGGGCTGACGGCGCACCTCTACGCGGACCCGGAAGGCCTGCCGCCCGCCGCCGCCCTGGCGGCGCTCGCCGACCACCTCGCGGGCGTGTTCACCGGGGTCTGCGAACTGCGCGACCGGAAGCCGGGGGAGCGACCGACGCACAAGTAACCGAGCCGATTACGAATGCGGGCGGTTCACGTATCCGAGCCGATCACGCATCCGCACCGGTCACGTATCCGTGCCGGTAAAAAATCCGTTGTGGTCCGGGCCCCCGCCCCCGGACAGTGGACCCATGACGACGACCCTCACGCCGCCCCCGGGCCTGACCGTGCGCCCGGCGACTCTCGGCGACGCGGCGGCCGTGTGTGCGCTGCTCAATGAAGTCGACCTGCTGGAGATCGGCCGGGCCGACACGGAACTGGCCGAGATAGAGGCCGACTTGCGGCACCCCGAGGTGGACCTGGAGCGGGACTCCTGGCTGCTGTACGAGGGGGACCGGCTCGTCGGGTACGCGCTGCTGTGGGACGAGTCCGGCGGCGAGCGGATCGACGTCGACCATTACGTACTGCCCGGCCGGCCCGAAGGCTCCCTGCACCTCTTCGACCTGCTGGAGGAGCGCGCCGCGGAGCAGGCGGCGGCCAACGGCGCGGCGCGAGCCGTCGTGCACCTCCATCTCAACACCACGCCCACCACGGACCCGGCGGCGCTCCGCGCACGAGGCTGGCGGACCGTCCGCCGCTACAACGTGATGGCGCGTCAACTCGATGCGCAGGTCGACCGGATACCGGCGCCGCCGGCCGGAGTGACCCTGCGTCCGTGCCTCGCCGAAGAGGACCGCAGGCGCGCCCACGACCTGCTCCAGAAGTGCTTCACGGAGCACTTCGATTATCAACCGCGCACGTACGAGCAGTGGTTGGACGACATCAACTCCGAGCGGGTCGACTGGTCGCTGATCTGGGTCGCCCACGTCGAGGGCGTGGGTGACGCCGCCGTGCTGCGCACCCACAACGACCGCGCGTCGATGGGATGGGTGGGCAATCTCGGCGTCCTGGCCGAGGCCCGCGGGCGCGGCATCGGCAGCCACCTCCTGCGCCACGCCTTCGGGCACTACGCGTCGCTGGGCCGCGACCGGATCGGTCTCGGCGTGGACACCGACAACAGCAGCGGCGCGCTCGCCCTGTACGAACGGCACGGCATGTCCCTCGACTACGCCGTCGACACGTGGGAGTTGATCCGCCCGGTCTGAGGCCTCCGACGGGGGGAGGCCTCAGACCGGGGCATGTGCCTGGCGCTGAGGGCCGGCCGTCGCCGTTACTGCGGCACGTTGAGGACGAAGTCGAAGTCCGCCTCCTTCGCGTTGCCGACGGTGCGGACGTTCATGAGCAGCCGGGGGTCGAAGATCGTGTCCGTGTTGTTGCGCGGCTCGCCCGGGAAGTACAGCTGCGTCGTGAGGATCGGACGCCCGGGAGCCTGCACCTTGACGTGCAGGTGGCGGGTGCGCCCCGGATAGAGGCCCGGCACGATCGTGGAGAGCTTGAACGCGCCGTTGGCATCGGTGAACTGGTGCCCGCGGAAGCGGTACCCCACGTTGTCGTACGCCCCGTAGGTGTCGGCCTGCCAGAAGTCGAGGAGCGCCCGGGGGATCGGCTTGCAGGCCAGTCCGAAGACGTAACCGGTGACGGTGAGGCGCACGCCCGGTGTGCCCGCCTGGACGAGCGAGGTGCGCTGCGGCGAATTGCGCTTGAAGTACGGGCCCTCCATCTGCGGGATGGTCGGGTCGTCGCCGTCGTCACAGGTCGGCGTCGGCTGGACGGCCTCGCCGCGCTCGCCGGCGGTCCGCGCCAGCGCGGGCGCGCCCCACATGGTCAGGGGCACGGACATGCCCATCGCGGCGGCCGCCCGCAGGACGGTCTTGCGGCTCGGGCCCTTGCTGCCGTTCACACCGGGGCCGGTCTCGCCGGATTCGGGGGTGCCGTCACCGGTGGGGGTGCCGATCTCGTTGTCCATCGCTCGCTCCTCCTGAGCCGTAAGGGATGGGTGCGTTCCGGATCGGCTATGAAGTTATGCGGGGGAGGAGGACCCGACGATGGACTGGAGCCGGTGGTCGTGGTGAATATCGCCACCACCGCGCCGGAAGTCGCCGGGGCTCGCGCCGGTCTCGCGGCGGAAGAAGCGGCAGAAGTACGCCGGGTCGCCGAACCCGACCCGCCCCGCCACCTGACGCACCGACAACTCGGTGCGGAGCAACAGGCGTTTGGCCTCGTGCACCTTGGCCTGCCGGATCAGTTCGCCGGGCGTGCGGCCGGTGGAGGCCTTCACCGCCTCGCTGAGGTAGCTCACCGAGACGCCCAGCCGCGCCGCGCACGACCCCACCGACTGAAGGGCGCCCTCGGGCGCGGCGAGGAGCGTCACGAAATCCGTGGCCACGGAGACCGGCCGGGAGTGCGGTGTTCCCTCGCACGGCGGTTCGGTGGCCGTCGGCGACGCCCGCCGCGCGGGCAGCCGCGCCGCCCGCACGATCAGGATGTGCAGCAGGGCCCGCAGGACGCCCTGGAACCCCGCGGCCCCCGAGCGGTACTCGCCGTCCAGCTCGGCGACCAGGCGGGCGGTCCACTCCGCCGCCTCCTCACCCAGGTCGAGGCAGGAGTGCCGGGCAAGTCCCCGCAGGAGGTGCCGGTCGGCGGGGTGGTCGAGGAGGAAGTCGTCGGTGAACAGGATGACTTGGCCCTCCAGGCCGGCCACGTCGTCCCAGTGATGGACCTGCCCCGGGGCGATGAAGCACAGGTTCGGCGGCCGCAGCGCGAAGCGGTTCAGGTCGACCACATGCCCGCCGGTGCCGCCCGTCACGTGGACGATCTCGTGGAAGGTGTGCCGGTGCGGGAAGGGTGCGCGGGACATGGGCCCGATGGTGTCGAACGTCCCGATGGCGAAGGGCAGGGTGTTGGGCATCGGCACTTGCAGCCGATGCGTCGGCATGCCCTCCTCGCCCGGTTCTCCGTTGTTCCCCTGACCCGGTAAGACGGTGGTGCCGCGCATGCGCACGCTCCTCCTCGGCAGCTGACCTCCGGACCACTGGTCCGGACCAGTGGCCCCACCACGATGGCACGCGCGCCCGCGGTCGGGCAGAGGGCGTGAGGCCACCCACCGTGACGCAAGCGAAGTGTCCCGTGAGGCCATCTGTCCCGATGGGTCAAGTGTCCTGTTGGGACACTTTGAGGAGTACAGTCGAAAGCATGAGCAGCACACAGGGCCGCAGGACCCGCAAGGTCCAGGAGAGCCGGGCCACCATGGCGAACGCCGCCGTGGACCTGGTCCTCGCCCACGGCCTCGACCAGGTCACCGTCGAGACGATCAGCGAACGCGCCGACGTCTCCCGCCGCACCTTCTCCCGCTACTTCGCCGGGAAGGAGGACGCCGTGGTCGACGCCCTGCGCGCCGACTACGCGCGGATCAACGCGGCCCTCGCCGCCCGCCCCGCCGAAGAGAGCCCCCTCACGGCCTACTACCGGGCCCTCCGCCGCTGGCTCGACGACGAACCGACCGCCTGGCACCGCCTGCCCCGCTCGGGCGACCTGCTCCGATTGCTCCACGAGGAGCCGTCGCTGCTCTCCGCCTACCTGCGGGTGCGGGACGAGGCCGAGACCGAGTCGGTGGCGATCGTCGCGGACCGGCTCGGCCTGGATGCGGAGCGTGATCTGCGCCCGGCGCTCGCGGTCTCGCTGGCGGTCGGGGCGTTCGGCACAGCCGTACGGTTCTGGATCGCCCCCGGCGCGAGCGCACCCCTGCCGCAGCTCATCGACGCGGCGTTCGCGGCCCTGGCCGACGAACCCGCACCCCGAACCACCACCACGTGAAACCAGGCACCACCATGACCACCAGCACAACGAGCACTACTAGTGCTATCGGCACCACCATCAGCGCAGCCGGCGCCACCACCGCGGCGGCGGAGTTCGCCGGAAAAGCCGCCCTCGTCACCGGCGCCGCCTCCGGCATCGGCCTGGAGGTCGCCCGCCGCCTCGCCGCGGCAGGAGCGGCCGTCGTCGTCGCGGACCACAACGAACAGGGCGTGCGTGACGTCGCCCGGGCGCTCACCGGGGCCGGCGGCCGGGCCGCCGCCGTGCGCGTCGACGTCACCGACCCCGAATCGGTGCGCCACGCCGTCGAGTTCACCGTCGAGACCTTCGGCGGCCTGCACCTGGCGGTCAACAACGCCGGGATCGCCGGAGCCTCCGCCCCCACCGGCGAGTACACGGTCGAGGACTGGCGGCGCGTGATCGACACCAACCTCAACGGCGTCTTCTACTCCCTGCGGTACGAGCTTCCGCTGCTCGTCGCCGCGGGCGGCGGCGCCGTCGTCAACATGTCCTCGATCCTCGGCACGAACGGCTTCGCGGGTTCCCCCGCGTACTCCGCCGCGAAGCACGCCGTCGTCGGGCTGACCAAGAGCGCCGCCGTGGAGTACGCGGCACGGGGCGTGCGCGTCAACGCCGTCGCGCCCGGCTTCATCGACACCCCGCTGCTCAAGGGTGACGAGCGGCAGCGCGAGCAGCTGATCGCGCTGCACCCGCAGGGTCGGCTCGGCACCGCCGACGAGGTCGCGGACCTCACGCTGTTCCTGCTCTCCGACCGCGCCTCGTTCATCAACGGCAGCTACCACCTCGTCGACGGCGGCTACGCGGCTCGCTGACCCGGCCGCACGAGTAAGTGAGAGAGAAGAAAGAGGTACCCGGAATGTCAGCCGAAATGAAGGCCGTCCAGTACCGCAGCGTCGGCGCCGCCCCCGAGGTCGTCACCGTCCCGCGGCCCGAACCGGGCCCCGGCCAGGTGCTGTTGAAGGTCACCGCCGCGGGCGTCTGCCACTCCGACATAGCCGTGATGAGCCGGCCCGCGGAGTCCCTCGGCTTCCCGCTGCCGCTCACCCTCGGCCACGAGGGCGCCGGAACCGTCGCCGCGCTGGGCGAGGGCGTCACCGGACTCGCGCTCGGCGACTCCGTCGCCGTGTACGGACCGTGGGGCTGCGGCACCTGCCTGATGTGCGCGCAGGGCAAGGAGAACTACTGCACGCGCGCCGCCGAGCTGGGCATCCGTCCGCCCGGCCTCGGGGCGCCCGGCGCCATCGCCGAGTACATGATCGTGGACGATCCGCGTCACCTGGTCCCGCTGGACGGTCTCGACCCGGTGACCGCCGTGCCGCTCACCGACGCGGGCCTGACGCCGTACCACGCCATCAAGACCTCCCTGCCCAAGCTGACGCCCGGCAGCACGGCCGTGGTCATCGGCACCGGCGGCCTCGGACACGTGGCGATCCAGCTGCTGCGTGCGCTGACCCCGGCGCGCGTGATCGCCCTCGACGTCACCGAGGAGAAGTTGCGCCTGGCCCGCGAGGTCGGCGCCCACGAGGCCGTCCTCTCGGACGGGGCGGCGGCGGGCAGGGTGCGGGAGCTCACCGGCGGCCTGGGCGCCCAGGCGGTGTTCGACTTCGTCGGCGCGCCGCCCACCGCCGGGACGGCGACCGCGTGCGCCGCGGTGGAGGGGGACGTCTCGATCGTCGGCATCGGTGGCGGAACCGCGTCGGTCGGCTTCGGCACGACCCCCTTCGACGTGGCCGTCCGCTCCCCGTACTGGGGCAGCAGGGCCGAGCTGATCGAGGTCCTGGACCTGGCGCGGTCCGGCGTGATCGACGTGCATGTGGAGACGTACGCGCTGGACGACGCCCCCAAGGCGTACGAGGACCTGCACGAGGGCCGCGTCAACGGCCGGGCGGTCATCCTGCCGAACGGCTAGGCCCCTCCGGTTCGATCTCGGCGAGCAGGCCCTCGACCAGGGTCCTGATCTCGTCGCGGATCGGGCGGACCGCCGCGACGCCCTGGCCCGCGGGATCCTGGAGCGGCCAGTCGAGGTAGCGCTTGCCGGGGAAGACCGGGCAGGTGTCGCCGCAGCCCATCGTCACGCAGACGTCAGACTCCTGGACCGCGTCCGCGGTCAGCAGCTTCGGGGTCGCGGCGGAGATGTCGATGCCGACCTCGCGCATCGCCTCGACGGCGGCCGGGTTCACTTCCCGGCCGGGAGCGGAGCCCGCCGAGCGGACCTCGACGCGGTCGCCCGCCAGGTGGCTCAGCCAGGCGGCGGCCATCTGGGAGCGGCCCGCGTTGTGGACGCACACGAACAGGACGGAGGGCTTGTCGGACATCAAAGGATCTCTCTGCATCTCTCTGCTCGTCATCATCAGCGCCGACTGGTATCAGCGGAAGCTGATGTGAAAGTATCAGCCCATGATGACGTCAGCCAACACTGAACTGATCCGGGTGGTCGCCGACCCGCTCAGGCTTCAGATCGTGACCCTGCTCGCCCACGAGACGCTCTGCACCACCCACCTCGTGGCGGAGACGGGCGCCCGGCAGACGAACCTCTCCAACCATCTCCGCGTCCTGCGTGAGGCGGGCGTCGTGGAGACCGAGCCGTGCGGCCGCTTCACGTACTACAAGCTGCGCCCGGAGATCCTGGACGCGCTGGCCCGGATGTTCGGCGAACTCGCCGAGACCGCGCGGACGACGATCGCGACCGACCGCAAGAGGTCCTGCTGATGCCCGCGACGGCCCCCGACACCGCACCCCCGCCGCCGTCCGGCGCGGACACCTCGATCGTCACCAAGCTCTCCACGCTCGACCGGTACCTGGCCGTGTGGATCCTCGCCGCGATGGCCGTGGGGATCGGCCTCGGCCGCCTCGTCCCCGGCCTGAACGACACGCTCGCCGAGGTCGAGATCGGCGGCATCTCACTGCCGATCGCCCTCGGGCTGCTGGTCATGATGTACCCGGTCCTGGCCAAGGTCCGCTACGACAGGCTCGACGCCGTCACCGGCGACCGCAAGCTGATGGTCTCGTCACTCCTCATCAACTGGCTCGTCGGCCCGGCCGTCATGTTCGCGCTCGCCTGGATCTTCCTGCCGGACCTGCCCGAGTACCGCACCGGCCTGATCATCGTCGGCCTGGCCCGCTGCATCGCCATGGTCATCATCTGGAACGACCTGGCCTGCGGCGACCGGGAGGCGGCCGCCGTGCTCGTCGCGCTCAACTCACTCTTCCAGGTCGTCGCGTTCGGCCTGCTCGGCTGGCTCTACCTCGACCTGCTCCCCGGCTGGCTCGGCCTCGGCGACGGCGAGAAGCTCGACATCTCCATGGGCGAGATCGCCCTGAACGTCGTCATCTTCCTCGGCGTCCCGCTGCTCGCCGGTTTCCTCACGCGACGGGTGGGCGAGCGGAAGCTGGGGCGTGAGCGGTACGAGTCCCGCTTCCTGCCCAGAATCGGCCCGTGGGCGCTGTACGGGCTGCTCTTCACGATCGTCATCCTCTTCGCCCTCCAAGGCAGAACGATCACCTCACAACCCCTCGACGTGGCCCGGATCGCACTCCCGCTCCTCATCTACTTCGCCGTCATGTTCTTCGGCACGTTCCTGCTGGGCAAGGCCCTGGGCCTCCCGTACGACCGCACGGCGACGCTCGCCTTCACGGCGGCCGGCAACAACTTCGAACTCGCCATCGCCGTGGCAATCGCCACCTTCGGAGTAACCAGCGGCCAGGCCCTCTCCGGCGTGGTCGGCCCCCTGATCGAGGTCCCGGTCCTGATCGGCCTGGTGTACGTCGCACTCTCCTGGCGCGGGAAGTTCAGCTCCCGCTCCGAGGGGCGCGAGTAGCGCATGCCCGGTGATGAGGCGCCGGTGCTGCCGACGGTCTGGCGGCTGCCCTTCGCCTTGGCGTGGGAGGCGTTCAGAGCGGGCAGCCGCCCCGTCGGCGCCGTGCTGACCGACGCCGACGGCGAGATGGTGGCCGCCGGCCGAAACCGCAGCCAGGAGCCGACGGCTCCACCCGGCCAACTCGCCGGCGCGTCCATCGCCCACGCGGAGATCAACGTGCTGGCCCAACTGTCGTCCCGGCGCCGCTATGAGGACCACGTTCTCTTCACCACCCTCGAGCCGTGCCTGCTCTGTAGCGGTGCTCTCCTTCACGCCCATGTGGGCACCGTGGTCTATGCCGCCTCGGACCCCTTGTGGCGCGGGATCGAGCGGGTCCCGTCGGTGGGTGGTGTCATCGCGGCGCGCTGGCCCCGCAGGGAAGGCCCTGTTGCGGGGCCTCTCGCCGTGTTCGGCGCCATGCTCATGGACCTCTGGGCTCTCCGGCACGCCCCGCAGGCACGTCAACCGCTCATGGGCGGCGATCCGCCCGTGCCGGCACGGCGGTGCTTCGACACACCCGGCTTGGTCGAGGCCGAAACGGTCGAGGAGGCCTATCGGCTCGCGCTGCCGCAGATCATGGACGCCGAGGCCTGACGGAACCGCTGCCGCATTCCGCGTCAGGCCGCGCGCCGGCCCAGCATCTGACCCATCGCCGTGAGGACGGACGGCTCGACCCGGTAGTACACCCACGTGCCGCGGCGTTCCGAGGTGAGCAGGCCCGCCTCCCTGAGCTTCTTCAGGTGGTGGGAGACCGTCGGCTGGGAGACGCCGACATCGGAGATGTCGCACACGCACGCCTCGCCGCCTTCGTGCGAGGCGACCAGGGAGAACAGACGCAGCCGGACCGGATCGCCGAGAGCCTTGAACATCGCGGCGGTCCGCACCGCTTCCTCCGCGGTGAGGGGGCGCTCCGTAAGGGGCGGACAGCAGGGCTCGACGTCCGCCCCGACCAGCGGCAGCGCCTTCGCATTCGACATACGTCCTATGTTGACACGCTTCTATGTTCACGTTCATCGATGCAGGCGCGATTCCGGCCTTCCCGCGCCTCAGCGGGAGCGGCTGGAGCGGCTGGCACGATGTGGTCGCATGAATGATCACGAGAGTCCCGTCGCCCGAGCTCTCCGCTTGGTCGCCACCCGCTTCCCCCACGCGCTGGGCGCCGTACTCGGAGGGTCGGCCGCCCAGGGCCGCGCCACCGCGACGAGCGATCTCGACGTGGCCGTCCTCCTGCCGGACTCGGACACCAGCCGCCGCGAAGTGATACGCCACGAGGGCCGTCCGGCCGAGCTGTTCCTCAACACCCTCGCGGACGTACCGGAGTTCTTCGCGTGGGACAGGGCCCGGCGCAGGGGCACGGTCCTGTTCATCTACGGTGAAGGGCTGGCCCTGACGGATCCCGACGGCCACCTGGCCCGGACGTGCGAGCAGGCCCGAGCCGTACTCGCGGCAGGGCCGCCTCCGCTCTCCGCGGCGGAGCGGGAAGAGAGCCGCTACGGCCTCACCTGTTTCATGGACGACTTGGTCGACATCTCACCGACCCGGAGGTACGAACAGCTCTCCCTCGCCGACCTCACCCTGAACAAGGCGGCACACCTTCTCACGGCCCACCACAACGCGTGGACGGGTATCGGCAAGTGGCTGCCCCGCCGGCTGCTGAGCGCGGACCCGGTGCGGGGCAAGGCCCTGTTGGACGGGCATCAGGCGGTCGCCGAGCGTGCCGACCCCGCCCCGCTCGCGGCAGCTGCCGAGCAGGTGCTCGACCTCTTCGGCGGGCCGCTGCGGGAGGGGTACCAGTTGGAGTGGAGAGCGGGACTTTGATGCTCTGTCGATATGTCGATCCCCCCGCAGATGCGGATGCCTCGCACACCTCCTCAGAGCCCCGCCCGTCGCCCCCTCACTCCGGCTGCAACCACAACGTCGCCAAGGGAGGCAGCGTCACCCGCAGGCAGGCCGGGAAGGCCCCCTCGGGCTCGGGGCGCGGGTGCAGTGGGCCCGTGTTGCGTACGTCGCCGCCGCCGTAAGCGGCCGCGTCCGTGTTGAGTGTCTCCCGCCAAGCGCCCGTCGTCCCGGGCACCCCGAGTGCGTAGTCGTGGCGGACCACCGGTGAGAAGTTGGTCACCGACAGGAGTGGTGACCCGTCGGTGGCGAAGCGGAGGAAGGCGACCACGTTGTCGTGGGCCGCGTCGGCGTCGACCCAGGTGAATCCGGCCGGCACGGTGTCCTGCTCCCAGAGCGCGGGCGTCGCCCGGTAGCGGTGGTTGAGGGCGCGCACCAGTCGCAGTACTCCACCGTGGTCCGGCTCCGCCGGGTACGCGGGGTCGAGCAGGGCCCAGTCCATGCCGTGCTCCGGTGACCATTCGGCGCCCTGCGCGAACTCCTGGCCCATGAAGAGAAGTTGCTTGCCGGGGTGGGCCCACATGTAGGCCAGGTAGGCGCGGTGGTTGGCGCGCCGCTGCCACCAGTCGCCCGGCATCTTCGACACCAACGCCTGCTTACCGTGGACGACTTCGTCGTGCGAGATGGGCAGGAGGTAGTTCTCGCTGTAGGCGTAGACCATCGCGAAGGTCAACTCGTTGTGGTGGTACTGCCGGTGCACCGGCTCGTGCTGGATGTACTCCAGGGAGTCGTGCATCCAGCCCATGTTCCACTTCAGACCGAAGCCGAGCCCGCCGAAGCCGTCCTGGCCGACGTGGTCGGTGGGCCGGGTGACGCCGTTCCACGCGGTCGACTCCTCGGCGATGGTGACCACCCCGGGGCAGCGGCGGTAGACCGTCGCGTTCATCTCCTGGAGGAAGGCGACGGCGTCGAGGTTCTCGCGGCCGCCGTGTTCGTTCGGCGCCCACTGGCCGTCCTCGCGGGAGTAGTCGAGGTAGAGCATGGAGGCCACCGCGTCGACGCGCAGCCCGTCGATGTGGAACTCCTCGCACCAGTAGACCGCGTTGGCGACCAGGAAGTTGCGCACCTCACGGCGGCCGTAGTCGAAGGTGAGCGTCCCCCAGTCCGGGTGTTCGGCACGCCGGGAGTCCCGCGGCTCGTACAGCGGCTCCCCGTCGAACACGGCGAGCGCCCAGTCGTCCTTCGGGAAGTGCGCGGGGACCCAGTCCACGATCACGCCGATGCCCGCCCGGTGCAGCGTGTCGACGAGGTGCCGGAAGTCGTCCGGTGTGCCCAGACGGGACGTGGGTGCGTAGAGGCCGGTGACCTGGTAGCCCCAGGAGCCGCCGAAGGGATGCTCGGCCACCGGCATGAACTCCACGTGCGTGAAGCCCGCGTCGGCCACGTAGGTGGTTAGTTCGTCCGCCAGTTGACGGTAGGTCAGGCCGGGGCGCCAGGAAGGGAGATGGACCTCGTACACCGAGAAGGGCGCCTGGTGCACCGGACGGTCCGCCCGGTGCGCCATCCACGCCTCGTCCGTCCATACATGGGTCGACCGCGTCACCACGGAGGCCGTCGCCGGCGGCGTCTCCGCCAGGCGGGCCATCGGATCCGCGCGCATGGTGTGCGTGCCGTCGGGCCGCGTGATGTCGAACTTGTAGCGGTCCCCCTCACCGATGCCGGGGAGGAACAGCTCCCACACCCCGGTCGACCCCAGCGAACGCATCGGATAGGCCGCGCCGTCCCAGTGGCAGAAGTCCCCGCACACCCGCACGCCCCTCGCATTGGGCGCCCACACCGTGAACCGGGTGCCGGTGACGCCCTGATGGGTCATCGGATGCGCGCCGAGCGCCTTCCACAGCTCCTCGTGCCGCCCCTCGCCGATCAGGTGCAGATCGAGCTCGCCGAGCGCGGGCAGGAAGCGGTAGGGATCCTGGACCTCGGTGTCCCGGCCGTCGTACGTCACCCGTAGCGCGTACGCGGGGATCGACGCGAGCGGCAGCACGCCCGAGAAGAGGCCGTCACCGACGTCGTTCAGGCGCGCGGTCCGGCCCTCGACGACGACCGCCACCGCCTGGGCGTACGGGCGCAGCACCGTGAACGCCACGCCCCCCGGCACCTGGTGCGCGCCGAGCACGGCGTGCGGGTCGTGGTGGGTGCCCGACAGGAGACGGCCCCGGCTCTCTCCGTCGAGCGGCGCCTCGGAGACATGCCAGTCCTGAGCGAGGTCGACGTGGACCCTGGGCCCGGCGTCGAGCAGGGGAGTGCGGAGAGTGACCGCGGGATCGGGGGTGGACGTATCGGCGATGGCCACGGATGCAGATCTCCTCTGAACAGGTGCGGAGCGGGTCGGCCGGGGCAACCGGCCGGTGAGGGCGGGGGAAGGTCAGCGGCCCTCCGCCAGACGGGCGATCGCCGCCATCGGCACGGGCAGCCAGTCCGGCCGGTGCCTGGCCTCGTACAGCGCCTCGTACACCGCCCGGTCCGTCTCGTAGGCCCGCAGGAGCTCGGCCTGCCCCCGCGGGTCCCACGCCGCCTCGGCCGCGTAGCCCGCGCAGTAGGCGTCCCGGCACCGCTGGGCCCACCGGGGCTGCCAGGGCCGCCTGGCGTGGGCCGCGTAGTCGAAGGAGCGGAGCATGCCCGCGATGTCGCGGACGGGAGCCTGCACGCGTCTGCGCTCGGCGATCGGGCGGGCCGGCTCCCCCTCGAAGTCGATGACGAACCACCGCTGCCCGGCCCGCAGGACCTGCCCGAGGTGCAGGTCCCCGTGGATGCGCTGCGGCGGCCGGCCGAGGCCGCGCGCCGCGACGGCGTCGTACGCACCCCGCAGCCGTGACACGTACGGCACGAGCGCCGGCACCTGCCGCGCGGTGGTGTCCAGGCGGGCCGTCATCGCGGCGGCGAGCCGGCGCCCGCCGTGCCGGTCCGCGGGGCCCGGCGCGAAGACCTGGGCCAGCGCCAGATGCACCTCGGCGGTGGCCCGCCCCAGCTCGTACGACTCGTCGGTGAAGTCCCGGCCCGCGGCGAGGGTCTGGAGGGCCAAGGTCCAGCCGTCCGTCGCCTCGGGCAGGAACGGCTGGAGCACCCCGAGGGTCGTCCTGCGCGGCTCACCGGTCCAGAACCAGGCCACCGGGGCGGGTACGCGCGCGCACCCCTCGCGGGCCAGCGCCCAGGGAACCTCCAGGTCGGGATTGACGCCGTACTGCACACGGCGGAACAGCTTCAGGATGAAGGAATCGCCGTACACCACAGAGGTATTGGACTGCTCGCCGTCCAGGATGCGGGGCGTGAGCCCCGAGGGCACCACGGTCTGCGCGTCGCGCTCGAAACGCAGCGGTCCCGCCGCGCCCGGGGTGCGCAGACGTTCCAGGAGCAGTGCGGCCGACCGGGGGTCGTGGAGCGCGTCGTACACCGTGAGCCCCGCGAGGGGACCCTCGCTGGGACGGCCGATGACGGCGTGGTGGAGGCGGGACGGCAGGTCCTCGCGCACGCCGAGGAGCAGTTGATAGCAGTCTTCGCGCGACCCGGCGTGCCCGGAGCTGATCAGCAGGTGCAGGCAGCCGGGGTGCAGCTCGGTCATCGACACCACGGCCAGGTCGGTGACGGGCAGCCCCTTGCCCGCGAACCACCGCTGCTCGGGCAGCCACTTTTGCAGTACTCCGGCCAACGACGTGAGCAGCAGCGGAGGGCTGAGGCTGCTGCCACGCGGCTGCGTTGCGGTCTTGAGCATGCGACACGTCCCTTCAGAGGCGCACGGCGGGGTCCGCCGGGCGGCGCGGGTGGAGGTCGTTGCACAGCCGGAACCAGTAGAAGCCGTGGCCCGCCAGTGTCAGCAGGTAGGGCAGCTCACCGATGGCCGGGAAGCGCACCCCGCCGATCAGCTCCACGGGGTGGCATCCGTCGTAGGCCTGGAGGTCGAGCTCGGTGGGTTGCGCGAAGCGCGAGAAGTTGTGCACGCACAGCACGAGGTCGTCCTGGTACTCGCGCAGATAGGCGAGGACCGCCGGATTGGACGACGGCAGTTCGGTGTACGTGCCGATGCCCAGGGCGAGATTCTGCTTGCGGATCTCGATCATGCGGCGGGTCCAGTGGAGCAGGGAGGAGGGGGAGGACATGGAGGCTTCGACGTTGGTGACCTGGTAGCCGTA
>NZ_JBVICF010000021.1:0-31793 GCF_055572995.1 Streptomyces sp. NPDC030245
CCGGGCGTGGACCAGGAGCACGGCGGCATCATCCGCCACGGCGCCAAGCTGCTGTACGCGTACTGCAACGCCACCGTCCCGCGGATCTCGCTGATCCTCAGGAAGGCGTACGGCGGTGCGTACATCGTGATGGACAGCCAGTCCATCGGCGCCGACCTGACGTACGCGTGGCCGACCAACGAGATCGCGGTGATGGGTGCGGAGGGCGCCGCGAACGTGATCTTCCGGCGGCAGATCGCGGCCGCCGAGGACCCCGAGGCGATGCGCGCGCGCATGGTCAAGGAGTACAAGGCTGAGCTGATGCATCCCTACTACGCCGCCGAGCGCGGTCTGGTCGACGACGTCATCGACCCGGCCGAGACCCGCGAGGTCCTCGTCAAGTCCCTCGCGATGCTCCGCAACAAGCACGCCGACCTGCCCTCGCGCAAGCACGGCAACCCTCCGCAGTAGCGGTCACCACCGCACCCGCGCGGCCCGCCTTTCCCGCGCCGCGCCCACCCTTCTGCCGCACCGCACCGCACCGCACCGCGTGACCGCGGAGGAAGGCGGGCTGGCCTGCACCCCGAACCAGCGCCTGCTGCTGCCTGTGTCTCTCTGGCTCGTCGAGGTCTGGCCGGGGCGGGCGTCCACCCGCTCCTGACAGTGCCCTTTGGCATCATGCCCGCATGGATCTTGACCTTGCTCCTCCCGTTGGAGTCGGCCCCTTGCTGATCGGCATGCCTCAGCAAGCGGCCAACGCCGCCCTGGACTCGCTCCGCGACCTCCGCTCGCTGTCGGAGTCCGACCGGCCAGGACAGCACATCTTCCGCCCGAGCGGGCTGATGATCAGCATTCACTGCATGCAAGGGCAACTGAAGGCGATCGAACTCGGACGCCCGGCCGCGGCGACGGACCGGGTCATGTTCCGAAGTCTGGACGTGTTCTCCTTGCCGGCACGCGAGGTCGTGAGACTCATGCGTGAGCACACCACAGTCCGGGCAGATCCAGACGAAGCTGCTTCGTTCGTCGCCCACGATCTGTTGCTAAGTCTCTGGCGCCCCTTCGAAGCTGATGATGAACCGTAGGAAGAGCAGGGCTACTACTTCAGCTCAGTCCTTGTGGCACAGCCCGGTTACTACGACACGCCGACCGAAACCGATGAACGAAGCCGACGAACCGGCTAATCGCTCTCACCCCCACGCGGCACGGTCGGTCAGCAATGCCGTCGACACTCATGACGGACCGTCCGACAGCTATGTGATCGCTGTCTACTGCCCATAGCGACGGACTAACGCTGTCGCTGGACGTGAAGGAAGCCAGGCCGTCCGGTCCGGGGCAAGCGCCCCATCCAGGCCTGAGCACGCCTGGCCTGATGAAAAACCGACATGCTGGTCGCGATGTTCCGTGAGGGGCCGCTCGCCGAACTGCCATCTGTTGCAGTCGTCACCTGGCCTGTACCTGTGCGAGAAGAACGACTCGACGGGCCTCGACATCGGAGGTGAGTACTGGATGAACATCGTTGCCTTCCGGCGACTCCATCGACAACACATCAAGTCTTCCTTGGTCCTGCAACTCGCGCAGGTCAACGTCGAAGTCGACTTCGTCATCGCTGCGAAACGGAAGATCGCCAGCACATCGTCAGTAGGCCAGACCGCAGGTTGATGAACTCAACATCCGTCGGGCGGGACAACATGGCCTTTGCGCCGGGCATCGAAAGCGCCCGACTTCCCTCGGAGCGCTGGCACTTCCAGCACTTCTTCGCGACAAGATCGGGGACCACCTGCCAGTCCTCCACCGGGGCGTTCGGAACACGCGTCCGGCAACGTCCCCCGTCGCGTCCGGACTGAAGAAGGACCTCACGTCATCCGCAGCAGGTCAGCCACCCCGGCATGCTGCCCGACCCATCGACCCGAAGCATTTCTGTTCCCCTCGGTCCAAGACGTAGGGGCGTGGTGGAGGGGGCGGGGCTGGCGGTGTTCGCTGGGTGTTCAGGACGGGTGTGTCCGGAAGTGAAACAGCGGATGTCGACTGTTTTCACGGGCGAGACAGTGTCGCGGCTGGTGCGCATAGCTGTCGCGGGTGAGGGCTGCGTGGCCTGCGTTTTTGTGGCGTTGTTCTCCTTGAGGGTGGGTTGGGGGTGGGTGGGTGGGGGCTTGAGGTGGGGTGTGGTGGGGGTGGAAACCAGCTGCGCGGTTTTGTATTGACAGGGGTGGGGGGATCTATTTGAATCGGGGTGCGGCCCGGGGGTTGGCTGTCGTGGCGGTGTCGGGGGGATCGCGTGGTGGGTGTCGGGGTGTGGGGGCGGTGGGTGGCGACGGCTGCCGGCCGGGTGTCCGGGCCCGTTCAGACGCCCCAAAGTCGGTGTGTTTCCGGCGTCGTTGAGGTTTCCCGCATGGCGGATGGCCCTGGTGTGGTGTTCGGGGGTCGTCCCGTTCCGTATGCCGTGTGCAGAAGCGCTGAGGGTCCGTGGGTAGTCGGGGGTCGGCGGGTCTTTGGTGCCGTGTCCGGGGCGTCTCGGGTCGTGTGTGCTGCCGGGGTTTTTCGGGCTGTTTGCGCTGCTGGGGTTTCTGGGGCTGTTCGGGTTTCTCGCGCCTTGCAGGCTTTGCAGGATTTGCGGGCTTGTCGGTACTGCCGTCCCGTCGTTTTGTGGGTGGCTTCCGTACCGGCCTGGACGTCCGGGGGTCGGTTTTGCCGTTCCACTGGGTTCCTGTTGGCTTGTGTGCCGGCCTGGTTTCCCGGGCTCAGTGCCGGGACCGGGGCCGGGCGGGTGCTGGGGTGGGGTGTGTGGTCGTCCCGGCTTCGGTGGCTGTCCCGGTGGTTCCGGTGGTGTGGTGGGGGTGTTTTGGCCGGGTTTCGGTTTCGGGTGTTGTTGCTCGTTCCGCGGTCGGTGCTCCTTTCTCTGCTTCTTTCCCTGCTTCTTCCTCTGCTGTTGTTGTTGGTGTGTGTTGGTTGTGAGGTTTGCGGCGGGCGGGTGGGGTGGGGTGTTGCGGGTGTGGGGTGTGTGGCTGGTGGGTGAGTGTGCCGTGGGTCGTGTGTTCTGCCCTGTGGTGTGTGCTGTCCGTGGTGTGGGGGCGGGTCTGATGTCGCGTCAGTTTGTTTGCTTGGCTGGTGGGTTGGGGGTGGTTGGGGTGTTGTGAGGGTGTGCCCGGGTGTGGGTGTGTCCGGGGCCGGGTGTGCTGTGGGTGTGCCCGGGGCCGGGTGTGGGTGTGGTTGGGTGCAGGGTTCTCGTCGAGGTACGGAGGTGTCCCATGAAGATTCAGGTTCTGGGTCCGTTGTGCGCCGAGGTCAACGGGGGATCGATTGTTCCGACGGCGAGTAAGCCGCGGCAGATTCTGTCCCTTTTTGCCCTTTATCCGGGGCAGGTGTTGCCGGTGCCGACGTTGATGGAGGAGTTGTGGGGGACGGCCCCACCGCAGAGTGCGTTGACGACGTTGCAGACGTATATTTTGCAGTTGCGTCGGCATTTGGGGACGGCGTTGGGGCCGGATGCTCCGGGTATGGCCAAGGAGGTGCTGGCGACCCGGCATGGGGGTTATCTGATGCAGATTCCGGCTGAGAGTGTGGATGTGCATCAGTATGAGCGGCTGGCGGGGGAGGGCCGGGCTGCGTTCGAGGGCGGGGATGATGCGGTGGCGGCCGACCGGTTCCGTCGGGCGCTGGCGTTGTGGCGGGAGCCGGCGCTGGTGGATGTGCGGGTCGGGCCGGTGCTGGAGATTGAGGTGTTGCGGCTGGAGGAGTCGCGGCTGGGGACGGTGGAGCGGCGGATCGATGCGGAGTTGCGGCTGGGCCGGCATTCCGAGTTGATCGCGGAGCTGACGGAGTTGACGGCGCGTTATCCGCAGCATGAGGGGTTGCATTCGCAGGCGATGGTGGCGTTGTACCGGTCGGGGCGGCAGGCGTCGGCTCTGGAGATTTATCGCAGGCTGCGGATTCGGATGATCGAGGGGCTGGGGGTGGAGCCCTCGCCGCAGGTGCAGCGGTTGCACCAGGCGATGCTGGCGGTGGATCCGCAGCTGGATGTGGTGGCCGGTCCGCGGCGCAGTTCGACCTTCGACCTGTACGCCGCCTGACCCCCCACCGTCCCACCCTGCCAGGTCACCGCACACCCGCACACCCGCACATCGCGGGGTACCCGCATCGCGGCGTAGGGCGGTGTACCCGCACACCGCCCTCACTGCGGTGACGGTGCACCCGCATCGCGGCATACCCGCACGGTGGCGCAGGGCCGTACACCCGCACCGCCGCCCGCCCTGGGGCGTAGGGCAGTGCACCCCTACCGCGGCGCGGGGGGGGGTGTGCCCGCGCACTGCCCTCAGTGCGGTGACGGTGCACCCGTATCGCGGCATACCTGCCCTGTGGCGCAGGGTGGTGCGCCGGCACCACCGGGCTGTGGTGCATCTGCAACGGCGGACTCGTACGGCGATGTATGACGGCCGGCGCATTGCGGCACACCCGTTGTGCGGCGTGTGCAGGGCGCCCGCACTGCGGCGCGGGGCGGTGCACCTGTCCGGCGCAGGGCGGTGTACCCGTACATCGCCCTCGCTGCGGCGTATGACGGTGCAACCGCACCCCCGTGCCCGCCCTGCGGGGCATGGCGGTGTCCCCGCCCTGTGGCGCACCTGCAACGGCGCATTCGTACTGCCCATGGCAGTACGCCCGCCCTGTAAGGCATGGTGGTGAACCCGCGGCGGCAGACTCGTACGGCGGCGCATCCGCACCGCGACTCATTGCGGCATGTCCGCCCTGCGGCGGGTGGCAGGGTGCCCGCCTCGCGGTGCACTCGTCCTGCGGCGTGTGGCAGGGCGCCCTCACTGCGGTGCAGGGTGGTGCAGTGGCACCCCCGCGCCCGCCGTGCGGGGCATGGCGGTGCCTCCTGCCCTGCGGCGCACCCGCATGGCGGCGCGCTTGCCCTGTAGCGTATGGCGCGCTCTCGTACCGCGGTGCATCCGCCCTGCGGCGTGGCACACGCATTGCTGTGCGCTTGTCCTTGCGGCGTGTAGCAGTGCACCTGCAACGGCGGATCCACCCTGCGGCGCTTGGTGGTCTCTCGCGCACGCGTACTGCGGCGCGCTTGCCTTGCGGCGCGCCTGCAGCGGCGTATGTGCACTGCGGGGTAGGGCGATGGGCCGCCGTGACCTTAGAGGACGGTTTGAGAGCGTTTGGCCGTGACTTGCTTGAAGGGCGCTCATCAGCGGTTACTTGGAAGGCGCTGTCCGGTGGGGCGACAGGCGATACTCGGCCTGTGGACTGGTTGGAGCGAGCTCGGGTGGCGGAACAGCTTCAAGAATGGGACGTGGCGATCGCGCTGGTGAGCGCCCGCGCCGAGTGCTTCTCCGACGATCCAGACATGCACGACAACCATCTGTGGCACATGGATCTGCTGGCCCGAGCGGAAAGGATTCCAGAGCTTACGGAGCGTGCCCTCACGGATAGCCATGCGCGTCGGAGACTTAACAGATCGCTTCGAGAGCGGGGCATGGAGCCGGCGCTGCGTGACCGCGCCGAAGACGGTGACCGTGGCGCCTTGTACGTCCTTGTTCGACTGATGTGCGAGACGGGTCGGGTGCAAGAAGCCCAGAAGGTAGTCCAAGACATCGGCCCGGACGACCAGTACGCGCACCGGATCGTGGCCAGCGATTGCTGGCCATAGGTGTCCGGCTATGACTTTCCCGTGAAATTGCCGGTGTCGATCTCGGTGAGGATGTCGAGCTTGACCAGGCGTTTCAGCTTGGCGCGGGTGCCTTCGACGTTCTTCGGCAGCAGTTCGTGACCCAGGGTTTGGCAGACGTCCCTGGCCCGTAGTGGTCCGGGCGCATGATTGAAGGCGGCGAGGATGCGCGGGTAGTCCGGGTGCTCGGGCAGGTCCGGCACCGCAGTGGGCAGCCGGTCGGCGAGGCCGGTGACGGTCGTGCGGGTGATAGCGAGATGTTCCAGCTGGGTCTCGCCTGCCGTAACTGGTTCTGCAGGCTGTCGATCTGTGCGCGGAGGTCGTCGGCCAGGGCCCGGGCAGCGTCTTCCTGGAGGTCCAGGGCGTCGAGCAAGGGCTGGATATTCACCCTGCCACCGCCTGCGTCTCGCGCCAGGTGGGGGCGTTCGCGCCGGTGAGGCGTCGGGTCATGACGTGGGTCATCGCCCAGTAGACGCGGGAGACGGAGGAGTCGGAGCGGTGCTCGTAGTCGCGGACCAGGCGCCGGTGCAGTATCAGGGTTCCGTAGGTCTGCTCGACCCTCCACCGCTTCGGCTGCGGCACGAACCCCTTGACCTGTGGGTTACGTGCGACGATCTCGACGTCGATGCCTAGGCTGGCGCCGTGTGCGACGACCTGGTTCTTGAAGCCCTGATCGGCAAGGGCTTTGTGGACGGTGCCACCGGCGTGCTCGGCGACCTGGTCCAGCAGGACGACGCCCGCGGCGTTGTCGTGGGCGTCTGCGGTGAGGACGACGACCGCGATGACCAGGCCGAGGACATCTACGGCCAGTCCGCGCTTGCGGCCGGGCACCCGCTTGGCCGGATCGTGGCCACTCGTGGAGGCAGGGACTCCGGCGGCCACGTGGGCACTTTGTGTGTCCAGAATTACCAGGGTCGGGTCCTCTAATCGGCGGGCGCGTTCGCGGACCTGGCAGCGCAGGAGTTCATGGATGACCTGGTCGGTCCTGTCGTCCCGCCAGGCGGCGAAGTAGTAGTAGGTCGCGCTCTTCTGCGGCAGGTCGTGCGGGAGATAGGCCCGCTGGCAGCCGGTCCGCCCCTGGTAGAGGATCGCGTTCACAATCTCCCGCATGTCGTAGGCGCCCTGGTGGCTGCTGACCGAGCGGTGCTGGCCCTTCCACGCAGTGATCACCGGCTCGATCAATGACCATTGCTCGTCCGATAAGTCACTCGGGTATGGCTTGCGTTCACTCACCCGGTCACATCACCAGGTCACCCCCCGCGGACCGGTAGATTCCGCCCTGACGCCACACCATTAGGCGACAGCAGATCCACTCAATGACTCACGAACCGCCCTCTTAGAGGTGCTGGGCAGGAAGCTGGTGTGTCGGTCGTTTGGGGTGCTCATGCTGGTTGTGGGCGGTGGTCTGTGCAGTGGGTCGTCCGTCACCCCGCACCCCGCACCCACCCCGCACCCACCCCGCCTCCCGCGCCTTGGTGTGGTGGTTGGTCGGTTGCTGTGGGGCGGGTGTTGTCAGGGGGTTGGTGGTTGTGGTGTGTCAGCCGTGTTGGCATCTGGCTGCCATTGTGTGGAATACCTTTTTCGGTTCCCAGCGCTCCTCGTCGAGTATCCGGACGACGCCGTAGGAGCCGAGGTCGTGTTTTCCGGGTCTGCTGTATGCGGCGAAGGTGAACCAGAGCGCGGTGTCGACGCCTTCGTCCTCGAAGATGTCCAGTAGTTCGGTGAGGTAGCGGGTTTGCTCGTCTTCGTCCGGGATCGCGTCGTGGGGCACCTGCCAGGCCATGCCGCCGTGTTCTCCCGCGTCCTGGTAGGCGCAGGTTCCGTATTCGGTCACTGCGAGGGGTTTGCCGTGGGCGAGGTGGGCACGCAGTTCGTTCCGGAAGCTGGCGGTGTTGTGGGCGGCCCGGTAGGCGTCGATGCCGATGAGGTCGAACGCGCCCCAGTCGACGGACTCCCAGGGAGCCGAGGCGTAGGTGATCTGCCCGCCGAAGTGCGTCCGGGCACTCGCGGTGATCTGGGAGAGGGCGTCGTTGAGGCGTTCTTGCACCGGTCTAAGGGAGGACCACCATTGCATGTCGGCGGCGGCCATGGCCCGCAGGCGGTCGCCGTAGGTGTCGCCGGGGAGGAATCCGCCGCAGAACGCGCTGATCTCGCAGCCGGCGACGAACACCACGTCGGCGCCGGCCTTTCGGACGGTCTCGGCCCGGGCGGCGCAGTCGGTAAAGAACGGGAGCAGCTGGTCGTGGGGGAGGTCCACGGGAAAGGGGGCGAACCAGACCTCAAGGCCGGCGTCTGCGGCGTGTTGTGCGGCGATGCTCAGCCGTTCAGGCTCTCGCCCGGAGATACGCACGGCGTCACAGTGGAGATCTTGGGCAATCGCCGCCATGTCGTGCCGGACCGTTTCCGGGGTGAAGCTCTTGCGGGAGAGTTCTTCCCCGGGGAGGAACCCTGTGTCGTAGTTGATGCCCCGTGCGCGCACGTCCGTGTCCCTTCACTGCCGTTGCCGTGTTCGAGCAAGTCAAAGCCGCGCTCGAGGTTCTTGGCCAGAGGCCGGCTGCCGAAGGTGGTGTCGCCGGGACCTTCATGTGGTGTTGTCTCAGCGGTTGACGTCCAGGTTCGCCGCAACGAGCAGTGCACGCGGGAGGTGGGTGGCGCGGGCGGGATCGGTAGGCAGCGTGATTCAGGTTCCGCCCGTTCTTGAGGTGGGCGAAGCCGGTCCTTCGGGACGCTCGCCCTTGCAGGGCGATGGTGTCCGCCGAAGACGATCGCCCGCTGCGGACGCGTCGACCTTCTCTGCATGGACGAGCCGGGCTGTCTCGAAGCCGACCGGTGGTGCGTCGAGATGCTGTTCCAGGTTCTGACCGAGAGGGAGGAGAAGAGCAGCGTTGCGCTCGCTTCCAGCGAGTCGTGCGGGGGTTGGACCAAGACTTGCACCGACCCGCGGCTCTGCGCTGCCATCGTTGACCGGCTCACCGTCAACGGCGCCATCGTCGAGACCGGCGCCGAGTCCCTACCGACTGACCCAGACCAAAGCCAGGACAGCGAAGACCACCGCCCGCTCAGCCTGAGGAACCACCCGGTCTGAAGCAAGTCGCGCGCACCTACGATCACCTCATGCTCGATCCAGCAGCCCTGGCCCCGTTCCACCTGGACGAAACCGGCGAGCCGGACCCCTCCTACTGCCTCTGTCTTTTCGACGGCGACATGGAACAAGTCGCCGACGTCTTCGAGGAGCACAACGCCGAGAGCCATGGTCATGCCTGGGAGGGGCTGGCCGAGTCACTGGTCAGTTCCGGCATGCCCGACAGTGCGGACACCCTCCACTTCGGATCAGAAGCGGGCACGTTCGTTGTCTCGAGCAGCGACCTCAAAGCCCTCACGGACCTGGCCGCCCTCTTGCACTCCGCCTTCCACAACCGCGAACTCCTCAGCCAGTACATCCTGGCGGCCGACCCCCGCTGCCTGGACCGATAGGGGCCCGTGAGTGGGACCAGGACTGACCGGAGCCCGGGGCCACCTCAGGTCGTTCCGGCAGCGTCAAACTCCGCTGGGTGGGGTCACCTTAGAGCGGGAAAGTGGGGCCGGGGCAAGGCGTTAATGCCGGGTGGGGGGAGTCGATGTCGTTGAGGTGTTCTTGTGCCGGTGCGGGGCAGGGCCCTCTTTTCATGGTGGCGGTCGTTATGGCCGGCATGCGGTCGCCGTAGGGGGTGAGGGTTGCCCGGAGGGGGAGGGGGCAGACCGCGGCGGGACGTGCTGGTCTTGCGGTCGGCGGCGGACACTACATCGGCGGTCGCAGCAGGTTTTCGGCTTGTGGTTGTGCGTTGGCGGAGGCTCAGTGCAGGACTCCCGGGGCGCTGCATCGCAGGGCGCCGCATCGGGGCGCTGTAGTGGGTCTGTGTCCGGTGTGCTGGTGGTGCGGTGCGGGGGCGGGGGGTGTGGGTTTGTGCTGGTTGTTGCTGGCTGTGGGTGTGGGTGGGCTCGAGTTGTGTGCGGGTGTGGATCGAGTGGGTGCGGACATACTTGCGGCCAGTGCTCTCTTGGCTCTTCCGGGTCCCTGTGTCCTGTGCGTGGTCCTTTCCGGGGGCGCCGGTCTGTGATGTGCGGGTGCCGGCCCGCAAGTCGGGCAGGTTTCGCAAGTCAGGCAGGTTCCGCAATGCCTGGGCAGGTTCTGGGAGTCGGGCGGGTGGCGGGAGTGCGGGCAGGTCTTGAGGGTGGCCCCCGGGTGGCAGGGGTCTGTCACGGACGGGTTCCCCGCCTCACGGCCCGGCCCGGCCCGGTGCGGGGTGGGTGCTGGTTCCGGTGCGGGTGGCGGGTTGGGGTCTGTGTTCGGCTCGCGCCGTAGGGTGTTTGGCCTTTTTGTGGGCGGTGCTTGGGTGTTGGCCTGGTTCGTCCGGGATGCGGCATGGTCGGTGGGGTGGGTCTGGGGTCGGGTCCTGGCTGGTGCGGTGTGTCCGGTAGGGCGGTGGGGTTGGGGTGTGGTGGTGTGGGGTGGCCCGGTCGGGTGCTGCTTGTGGGGGTTGGGGGTGGTGCGGGCCGGGGTGGGGGCCGGTGTGGTGTGGGGGTGGGGTAGTTGGGTGTGGTTGGAGTGGGAGAGAGGGGGGTGGGGGTTTGGTGTCTGGTGAGGGTGTGCAGCGGGTGACGCATTCCGTGGAGGTGGCTGCGCCTGTGTCGGTGGTGTATGCGCTGATTGCGGATCCTGAGCGGTGGCCGTTGTATCTGCCGCGCACGGTGTATGCGCAGCGGCTGGATTTCGACGGGGTCCATGAGCGGTTGCGGGTGTGGTCGCTGGCCGATGGGCGGGTGGTGTCGTGGGTTTCGCACCGGGTGCAGGATGCGGCCCGGCGGTGTATCACCTTTCGGCAGGGTCCGTTGATGGCGCCGGCCACGTCGATGACGGGGCGGTGGCAGGTGCGGGCGCTTCAGGGCGGGCGGTGCCGGCTGGTGTTGGAGCATGAGTTCACCGCTGCGCGGGAGCGGCCCCAGGATGCGGTGTGGCTTGCGGAGGTGACGGCCGACAACAGCCGTTCGGCGCTGCGCAGTCTGCAGTTTTTGGCCGAGCGGTGGGCGCGGCTGGAGGAGTTGGCGCTGTCGTTTGCCGAGACGGTGCGTATCAAGGGGCCCGCCGAGCTGGTGTATGGGTTTCTTTATGACGTGGCGGACTGGCCCGGGCAGGTGCCGTATGTGCGCCGGGCCACGGTGGAGGTGCCCCAGCCCGGGATCCAGAAGGCCGCCCTGGAGCTGGCCGCCCCCCAGGGCCCGCGTCCGGGCCCCGACGGGCTCGGGGGGCTCGGGGGCGGTCCCGCCCCCGACGGAGCCGGCCTCGAGAGCCCCGGCGACGACGGCCTCGGCCCCGATGCCGACGCCCACCCCGTCCCCGGCCCCGATGCCGGCGCCCACCCCGGCCCGGGTGCTGATGCCGGCACTCACCCCGGTGCTGGGGCGGGGGTGGGGGAGGGGGTGACGGTGGCGGGGATTCGTATCTGTTTCCCGCATGCCGGGCGCATCGTGCACAAGGCGACGGTGCCGCGTCCGCTGCTGGCCGCGCACTGCGGTGAGTGGTCGGTTCTGCCCGATGAGAAGGGTGTCACCGTGGTTTCCCAGCACCACGTCATCGTGCGGGAGGACGCAGTCGAGCAGGTCCTGGGCGCCGGGGCGACGCTGGCTGGAGCCCGCCGTCAGGTGCGCGCGGAACTCGGCCGTGACAGCCGGCAGATGCTGCAACTGGTCCGCCGACACGCCGAGTCGGCCATCCGCGTCCTGTAACCCACACCCACCCCCGCCCCTGGCTGCCCGGGCCCCGTCGCCCTGCTCCACTCTGCCTCCCCCGATGCGTCTGTCCCTGTTCCGTCCGGCCTCACTCCGTACCCTCCTGCTCCGCCCGGGTCCATGCCGCACCAACCTGTTCCAGCCGACCGGGGCCCGCCGTCAGGTGCACGCCGTACTCGGTTGTGAGAGTCGGCGGATGCTGCAGCGGGCCCGCCGGCCCGACGGGCGGGCCATCCGCGTCCGTCCGGTGCCCCGACTCTTCCGTGCGGGGCCCGTCGCTCCGGCGGGGGCGGGCACAACTGCCCATGTGGCCGGGCCTGGCCGACGCTGCTCCCATTCCGCCGCCGGTCGCGGATGTGCGGAAGCCTGCTGCGGGTGCGGGTGCGGGTGCGGGTGCGGGAGCCGGGGGGTGGGTGTGGCGTGGTGGCCAGGACATTCGAGGTGCTCGGGCAGGGTGCGAGGACGGCGAGGCGGTGGTGTGCCTGTCTGCTTCGGTAACCGGCCCGCACCGGGCGTGTGCCGGCCGGTTACCGCGCGGGCGCACCGCCGAAGCCGGCACCTCCACGCCGCCCAGGCCGCCTGCCGCTGACCGGACCGGTGGCAGGTGGGCGGCCACGTCGAGGCGCGAGAAGACGATCGAGCAGTTCCTGGCTGCCCGGCATGACGCTGGCCGGCCCGCGCTGTCGGGTGCGTGCCGCACTTGGCCGTGACAGCCGGCAGGTGCGGCAACTGGCCTGCCGTGACGCCGAGTCGGCCATCCGCGTCCTGTGACCCACACCCACCCCCGCCCCTGGCCTTGTCGCCCTGCTCCACTCTGCTTCACCTGCTGCGTCTGTCCCTGTTCCGTCCGGCCTCGCTCCGTACCCTCCTGCTGCGCCCGGGTCCATGCCGCACCAACCTGTTCCGGCCGGCCGGGGCCCGCCGTCAGGTGCACGCCGTACTCGGTTGTGAGAGTCGGCGGGTGCTGCAGCGGGCCCGCCGGCCCGACGGGCGGGCCATCCGCGTCCTGTGACCCACTCCGCGCCGCCTGGCCTGCCCCGCCCGAACCCCGTACCGCCCTGCTCGCTGGCTCGGTGGCCCTGCTCGGTCCGGATCTCACCCCGCGCTGTCCTGCTTTAGCCGGCCGGGGGCCGCTGTCAGGTGCGTGCCGCACTTGGCCGGGGCAGCCGGCAGGTGCGGCAACTGGCCCGCCGTGGCGCCGAGTCGGTCACCCGCGACCCCCCTGTGACCAGCCTCGCGCCGCCTGGCCCTGCCCCCCGACTCAGGCTCCGCCCTGTCCTGCTCCACCCGCATCGCCTGCCCCCCTGCTGCACCCGGGTTCCGCCCTGTTCTGCGCTGCCCGAATCCTGCCCGGCCCTGTTCCGCCCGGGTTCTGCCCGGCTGTGTCGTCGGGGTCGCACGGCCGGTGGCAGGGCGCGTGGGGGGAGCGGCTGTATGTCTTGGGTGGTGTCTGCGCCGGTATCTGCACTGCCCGCCCGCCTGCCTGGCTGGCTGGTGGTGGGGGTTGGGTCCGGGGCGCGTGCGGCGGGGTACGGGCCGGGCCGGGCCGGGGGCGGGGCCGGCCGGTGCGTATTTGTGTTGACCGTTTCCGGTGGGGGGTGCTGGAGTCGGTGGGTGGACAGCATTCCCGCCAACCGGCGGCTGTGGAATCGGATCAGCAGCGCCTACCAGCATGCGCATGACCGGCAGATCGGTGCCGCGCCCCGGCTGTGGGGCATGTATTCCATTCCCGATGCCCGCCTGCACGCCCTGGGTGAGGTCGCCGGCCGGCGGGTCCTGGAGGTGGGCTGCGGCGCCGGCCAGTGGTCCAGGGCGCTCGCCGCCGAGGGCGCCGAGGTGGTCGGCCTCGACCTGTCCGAAGCCCAACTCGCCGCCGCCGCGCGGGCGAGGGGAGCGGCCCGCTGTCGGCTGGTGCAGGGCGCCGCCGAACAGCTGCCCTTCGCCGCCGGCACCTTCGATGTGGTGTTCTGCGACTTCGGCGGGCTCAGCTGGGCACCCCCGCACCTGGCCGTCCCGCAGGCCGCCCGGGTGCTGCGCCCGGGCGGGCGCCTGGTGTTCAACGTCGCCAGCCCCTGGTTCGAGGCGTGTTACGACCAGGCCGCCCGCCGTGTGACCACGGCGCTGCGGCAGGACTACTTCGGGCTGCACACCATCGACGAAGGCGACGGCGCGAGCAGCTATCAGCTCACCTACGGCGACTGGGTCAGGGTCCTGCGCGGCGCGGGTCTCATCATCGACGACCTCATCGAGCCGCGGCCCGACCCCGGGACACCCAACGGCTACAACGAAACCGATCCGCCCGACTGGGCGCACCGCTGGCCGGCGGAACTGTTGTGGGTGACCCACAAACCGTAAAGGCCCCCCGCGCCGGGAGGGGCCCGGCCGGTTAGGCCCGCGGCGCCCGCCCGGCCCGGGCCGGGCGGGGGAGGGGCTTGCCCTTGCGGGCCGGCCTCCCCGGGGCCCGGGCGGCACCGAGCTGCCCGCCCACCCCCGGCGCGCGGCGGGCGCTGCCCCCCACCGGAGGGCTGCCGGGCCGCAAGGTCCCGGTGTGCGGGCGGTGTTGAGCCCTCCCGGGCCCCGGGCGGGCCCGCAGCCCCCGGGGCGCGCCGGGGGCATCCCTTCTCCGCCGCGGTCCGGGGCCGTCGGGCACACCGCTTCCTTCAGGCCGCGGCCTTTGGGGCTACCCCCGGTCCCGGGCCTGCCCTGGGTGGTAACTCGCGTGTGGCGGGCGGCAGATGCGGAGGTGGGGGCTCCGCGGGGCGGCGTTCGGCCGGGGGCCTCGGGGTGTGCACCCGGGCGCTTCGGGCCGTGACCTACGTCACTTTCGGAGTCCCTTGGTGTGCGGACGTCATCCGTGTCACTATTTCTGCACGACTTCCCTGCCCAAAGCCGGTTCTGAGGCGGTGGGTCGAGTGTCGTATCCGCCGCCCTTATCTGCGGGCCATGCCCAATCCCCGCCCCCTGCGGCCGTGTTCTTCCCCTTCCGTATTGCGCTGTCCGTGTGCCGGGACGTCCGGCGGCATCGGTGTGCGGGCCCTGCGGCGGGAATTTGTGTCTCTTCTTTCTGCGGCAATCCGGCAGGAAGCCCTGGGGCGGGGGCGGGGGGCGGGGTGGTGGGCTCTGGCGGCGTATGCGGGTAACCGAGGTGGTTCTTCAAGGGCGTTGACGGGTGCGCTCCCTATGTGGGGAGTGCGGGGTGGGGGCCGGTGCGCCCGGCATCGCCCACCGTTCCCCCCTTTTTTCTCCTCAGGTGGCCGGTCCGGCCGGTCCTGGCAAGGGCCCCGGGCGCGGGCGCCGGACAGGGATGGTGGGGGAGGAGAAGCTCTGTTCGGCCCGCAGCGCACCGTCCGCGATCCGTGGCCGTCGGCCCGTCCGGCCGGGTAACTGGACAGGTATTGCCGCTAGTTGTGCGCGCAGCCCGGCCCGGGGCCGGTGGGCGGTGGGCCGCGAGGTGCAAGTCCCCGTCCCGCCGCACGCCATCAGCTTTTACCCCGTCCGGTTCTCCACCGCACGCCGTCGGGCTTCTCGGGGCCCGGCCGTAATCCGTGCCAATGGCAGGTCGTAAGGGCCCATGTCGCAAGCCATGAGCGGGCCCCACCCCAGCGGCGGCCGTCCAGGAGCCAGCCGCAGGCCGCAGGCGAAGCGCAAGCCGCGAGCGGCCAGCACCCCGCCGCAATCCGCCCTCAGCGGGCGGCTCCAGTGCCCACGCCACAAGCGGTGAGCGGCCGCCGCCCTGGGGCCGGTCGCAGACCGCGAGCGGTCAGGGGCAAGCCGCGAGCGGCCCGCGCCCAGCGGGCGGTTCCAGCGCTCGTGCCGCAAGTCGTGAGCAACCGCCGCCCAGTGGCCAGCCGCGAGCGGGCAAGCCGGAAGCCACGAGCGGTCTCCGCCCGGCACGGCGGCCAGTTGCAGCATCCGTGCCGTAAGTCATGGGCGGCCTCCGTCCAGCGGCAGACGCAGGCCGCACGTGGTCAAGCGCACACCACGAGCGGTGCCCGCCCGGCTGCCCTTGGTCCGGTGGCCAGTTGCACTGCGCAAGCGGTCGGGCCGCAAGGGGGCACCGCCCAGTGGCCGGCCGGTCCCAGCGGTCCGGCCCGCCCTATGCTCCAGGCGGCCAGGCATGCCCTGCCAGGCCGTACGCCATGCCCCACCCTGCGGTAACCCGTACCCCGCCCAGCCATCACGCATGCCCCGCCGACCCGTACCCCGAACCCCACCCAGCCATGGCCTGTGTTCCGCCCGGCCATACGCCAGCTACTTGGGCCCGGTCGTAAACGGTCCCTCAGACCCGGCCGTAAGACGGCGCTTGGGGCTCAGCCGTGGGGCTGTCACCGGAGCCCGGGCCGTGAAGCGGCCGCCTGCGGCCGGCCGTATGCCGGTCTCTCGGGTCCAGCCGTAAACGGTCCCTCGGCTTCACCCGTAAGGCGGTCCCCGGGCCCTGGCTCGTATGCCGGTCTCTTGGGCCCAGTCCGTACAGCGGGCCCCCGCGTCCGGCCGTGTGCCGGTCTCTCGGGCCCGGCCGCAAGACCGCCCCTCGGGGCCAGCCGTAAGACGCCCCCCGGGGCCCGGCCCGTACTGCGGAGCCCCGTGCCCGGCCGTGTACCGGCCTCTTGGGGCCCGGCCGTAAGACGGCCCCTTGGGCCCGGCCGTGTGCCGGGGCCTGTGGGGGCCTGGCCGTATGCGGGCCTTGTGGGCCTGGTTGGGCCTGGTTGTTTTTCTCGTGCCGCCTTCCCCGGTGGCCGGGCGCCGTCTCCCGCACTGCCGGGGAGTGCGGGGTCCGGGGCCGGCGAAGGCGGCGCGGTCCTGGCCGTCACAGCTGCCCTTGCCGCCGCCCCCCCTTTTTTTTCGGGGTGGCACCGGGAGTGCGGACAAGCCTTGTCACGTGCAGAAGGCAGACTCTAGAGAAAGTGGATTCCCGATATGCCGAGGCTATGCAAGCCGTCAGTGCGTGTACCGGAATACATCATCACGGCGGAAGAGACGCTGGAATTTGCCGAGCGGGTCCATGCCGGAAAGCCGCAGCTGCCCCTGGCACTTCGACTGATCCGCAACACCGGGGTGCAGAAGCGGCATATCGTGCAGCCCATCGAGCAGACCCTCAAACACCCCGGCCTGACCGAACGCAACCGTATCTACGAGGCCGAGTCGAAAAAGCGCACCCCCGAAGTCGTCGAGGAGGCCCTGGCCAACGCCCAGCTCACCGCCCGCGACATCGACGCGATCATCTACGTGTCGTGCACCGGGTTCCTCATGCCCTCGCTGACGGCCTGGCTCATCAACCAGCTGGGCTTTCGCTCCGACACCCGCCAGATCCCCATCGCGCAGCTGGGCTGCGCGGCCGGCGGCGCCGCCATCAACCGGGCCCACGACTTCTGCCTGGCCCACCCCGGCAGCAACGTCCTGATCGTCTCCTGCGAGCTGTGCTCGCTGTGCTACCAGCCCGACATGGACGACATCGGCTCGCTGCTCTCCGACGGCCTGTTCGGTGACGCGGTCGCGGCCGCGGTGGTCCGCGGCCGGGGCGGGACCGGTATCGAGCTGGAGGTCAACTCCTCCTACCTCATCCCCCACACCGAGGACTGGATCTCCTACGCGGTGCGTGACACCGGCTTCCACTTCCAGCTGGACCGGCGGGTGCCGGGCACCATGGAGCCGCTGGCGCCGGTCCTGCGCGAGTTCGCCGCCGGGCACCGCTGGGACGCCTCCAACCTCGACTTCTACATCGTCCACGCCGGCGGCCCGCGCATCCTGAACGACCTGGCCAAGTTCCTGGACGTGGACCGCAAGGTGTTCCGCCACAGCTGGTCCACGCTGACCGAGTACGGCAACATCGCCAGCGCCGTCGTCCTGGACGCCGCGCTGCGCCTGTTCGAGGAGGACACCCCGATGCCCGACGCCACCGGACTGATCGCCGGGTTCGGGCCGGGCATCACCGCCGAGATGGCGCTGGGCCGCTGGAGCAGCGACACCCCGCCCGCCCCGCCCGCCGCCGGCTGAGGCGACAGCAGCAGCCCGGCACCCGTCCACCACCCACGCGTACCGGTGGCGCGGTGACACCCGCCCCTCGCGCGTGCCCCGTGGTGCGGTGCCCGGATGCCTGTCGCAGGTGTGATGTCCGTACGAGAAGAAGGAAACCGACCATATGACTGGCCTGATCGTTCCGCCCGGCCAGGGGCGCAAGCTGATCACTCCGGCGCAGGAAGTGACCTTCAAGGCCACTCAGGCGCAGGGCTCGTCCATCTCCATTTTCGAGGTGGTCGTGCCGCCCGGCTTCGATGTCGGCGCGCATGTCCACCACGAGTCCCAGGAGTTCTTCTACGTCCTGGAGGGTGAGCTGGACCTGATGTGTTTCGAGCCGACCGAGCGGACCGGGGACACCTGGCACCACTGGCGTTCGGCCAGCGGTGAGCGGGTCATCAGGGCCGCCGAGGGCGGCTGCATGTTCGTGCCGCCCGGCACCCCGCACGCGTTCCGCAACGCCACCGACAAACCGGTCAAGATGCTCTTCCAGAGCTACCCCTCGCCCGATCACGAGCACTACTTCGAGGAGATCGCCGAGATCTGGGCGCGCGGCACCACGGTGGATCCCGCCGCGGTGGAGGAGATGCGCAAACGCTACGACGTCGAGGAACTGACCCCCTTGCGCTACCAGCCCCCCGCCACCGTTCCCGAAAATGTCCCCGCCCCCGTTTCCGAAGACGCCCCCGCCTCCGCCCGCGCTGCCGCCGGCGCCGCCGGTGCCGGTGCCGGTGCCGGTGCTGGTGCTGGTGTTGGTGTGGAGGGGGAGAAGTGAGCGCCGTGAACACCGCCGTCCCCCTGGTCCACGCCAGCCTGGGCGAGCAGGAACTGGCCGCCGTCGCCGAGGTGTTCGCCTCCGGCTGGCCGGCCGGCCAGGGCCCCCGCGGCAAGGCCCTGGAGGCCCAGCTCGCCGGCCGCTACGGCATGGACGCGGTCGCCGTCAGCAACTGCGGGGCCGCCCTGCACCTGGCGCTGCTGGCGCTGGGCGTGCAGCGCGGGGACGAGGTCATCGTCGCCGACTACACCTTCCCCGCCCCCGCCCACGCGGTGCGCTACCTGGACGCCGTGCCCGTCTTCGCCGACATACGCCCCGACACCCACACCCTGGACGTGCAGGCGGTCGCCGACCTCATCACCCCGCGCACCACCGGCATCATCGCGGTGGACACCGTGGGCCTGCCCGCCGACTACCGCGAACTGAACGAACTGGCCCAGCGCCACGGCCTGTTCCTCATCGAGGACGCCGCCTGCGCGGTTGGCGCCACCTACCAGGGCCGCCCGGCCGGCGCGCTGGCCCCCGTCTCCTGCCTGTCCTTCCACGGCCGCAAGGGCGCCAGCTGCGGCGAGGGCGGCGCCCTGCTGGCCACCGACGAGGCCCTGACCGCCGACGCGCGGCTGCGCTCCTCCTTCGGCATCGGCTCCATCTTCGACCAGTCCAAGATCGTGGGCCTGCCCATCCCGGAGTTCACCGAGGTCGGCTACAACTTCAAACTCTCCGACATCGCCGCGGCGATCCTGCAGGTGCAGCTGGGCCGGATCGAGGAACTGCTGGCCCGCCGCACCCAGGTCGCCGCCCAGTACGCCGAACTCCTGGCCGACGAGGAACTGCTGAGCCTGCCCCAGGTACCCGCCGACCGCACCCACGCCTGGCAGTCCTACCTGGTGGCCCTTAACCCGCGGGTGGACCGGGCCGCGCTCGCGGCCGACCTGCGCGGCCAGGGCATCGGCTGCGGCCACGGCACCTGGGCCAGCCACCTGCAGCCAATCTTCGCCGGCAAGCAGGCCTGCCCCGTCTCGGCCGACCTGTTCGCCCGCCACCTGGCCATCCCCATGCACGCCGAGCTCACCACCGGCCAGATCGAGCGCGTCGTCACCGTCCTGCGCAGCGCACTGCGCACCCACGCGGCCCCCGCGGGCCGGGGAGGAACCGCATGAGCGACAACCAGCCCAGCCAGCCCAGCCAGCCCAGCCCGGACACCATCCTGCGTCTGATCAACGGCTACTGGTCCACCGGCATCCTGGGCGCCGCCGCCGCCCACGACCTGTTCACCCACCTGGAGAACGGCGCCGACAGCGCCGCCCAGCTGGCCGACCGCGCCCACATCAGCGAACGCGGCGCCCAGACCCTGCTGGACGGCCTGGTCAGCATCGGCCTCATCACCCTGGAAGAAGGCCGCTACCGCAACACCGCCGCCGCCTCCCAGTACCTGGTCGCCGGCCGGCCCGCCGACCTGTCCGCCCTGGCCCGCCTCAAACTGACCCACATGGGCAACCTGACCGCGCTGCCCGAGGTGGTCCGCGCCGGCGGCCCGGTCACCGACGCCGCGGTGGAAGTGGCCGACAACCCGCACTGGGGCCAGGTGGTGCCCGCCATCGCCGCCCAGTCGGTGCCCGCGGCCGCCGTCGCCGCCGACGTGCTGCACCTTTCGCAGGCGGGAGAGATATCCATCCTGGACGTGGGCGGCGGCTCCGGCATCTACTCCGCCACCTGGCTCGAACGCAACCCCGCCGCCCGCGCCACCCAGCTCGACTGGGAACCCATCAACGCCATCGCCCGCCGCCTGCTGGCCGAACGCGGCCTGGCCGGCCGGTTCACCTGCATCGACGGCGACTTCCACACCACCGACTTCGGCACCGGCGCCTACGACATCGCGCTCTACTCGCACATCGCCCACCAAGAAGGCCCCGAGGACAACATCGCCGTCTTCACCCGCCTCAAGGACGCCCTCAAGCCCGGCGGCGCGCTGCTCGTGGTCGACTACGTCGTCGACGACGACCGGGCCGGACCGGCCTTCCCGCTGCTGTTCGCCTCCGAAATGCTCCTGAAGTCCAAGCAGGGCGGCACCTGGCGGCGCGCCGACTACCACGCCTGGCTCACCAAGGCCGGCTTCAGCGACGTCTCCTTCCACGCCGCACCGCCCGCCACCCTGGTCATCGCCCGCTGACCCCGCCCACCACTGACCCGCGTCCGCCGGCGTCCGTCCGCTGACCCTGGTCCGCCGGCGTCCGTCCGCTGACGCTGGTCCGCCGGCGTCCGTCCGCTGACCCGCGCCCGCGCACCCGGGGACCTGAGCACGCACCCGGCCGGGCCGGCGTCCGGCACGCGCCCGCGCCCGTGAATGCGCACCTGAACACGCCCTCAACGAAGGAAATACGCCGTGGAACCTGTGAACGTCGCCGTCATCTACTACAGCGCCACCGGCACCGTGCACGCCCTGGCCCAGGCCATCGCCCAGGGCGCGGAGAAGGCCGGTGCGGTGGTGCGGCTGCGCAAGGTGGCCGAGACCGCTCCGGAGGTGGCGATCAACGCCAACCCGGCCTGGGTGCAGCACCGCGAGGCCACCACCGACATCGCCGAGGCCACCCACGACGACCTGGCCTGGGCGGACGCGGTCATCTTCGGCACGCCCAGCCGGTTCGGGAACCCCGCAAGCCAGCTGCGGGCCTTCATCGACACCACCGGCCCGCTCTGGTTCGAGGGCAAGATCGCGGGCAAGGTGTTCTCCGCGTTCACCGCCAGCAACACCGCCCACGGCGGCCAGGAGTCCACCATCCTGGCGCTGTCCAACACCTTCTACCACTGGGGCGGCATCATCGTGCCCCCCGGCTACACCGACCCCATCCAGTTCCAGTCCGGCAACCCGTACGGCACCTCGCACGTGGCCGGCGACGGCGCCCCGGGCGAGGTGGCCCTGCAAGCCGCCCGCCACCAGGCCCGCCGCGTCGTCGACACGACCGCCGCCCTCAAAGCCGGCCGCACCGCCCTCTAGGGACACCGGACGGGGGTGTGGGGCCGGCGCCGGACCGCGCCGTACGGCATCGCAGTGCAGTGCAGTGCATCGCAAGCCCGTCCGCCCGCCTTCCGTCCGTCGCTCTGCCGGCCTGTCTGTCGGTCTGTCTGCCGGTCGGTCTGTCTTCCGTCCGTCTGCTGCTGGTGCACCGTCACACTCCCGGGCCGCCGGGTCGGACCGCCGGGTTCGGGCAGCGGGCCCCGGGCGGCACGGTGGTGCCCGGACGGGCCCGCGCGGCCTCGGTCAAAACCGCGCGGGCCCGCCCGGTGACAGGTGGGCGGGACCCGGGGGCACGGCCGGTGGCACACACCGGTCCGAGGGGGCGCCCCCGGGGACGCCGTGAGGCGGCCCCGGGAGGGCCGACCGCGCCGGGCGGGCCGGTGGGGCCCTGCCGCGGCGGTGGCCGTCCCGTCCGCCTCACCGGGTCCGACGACACAGCCCCGCACATTGTGAGGCCACCCGCCCGACCCCCCTAAAACCCGCACGGCCCCGCCGTCCTGGAACCCGCGCGGCCCCGACCGTCCTGGAACCCGCGCCGCCCCACCTGTTCACCACCCGGGGCCGGGGGGCCCGCGCCGTCCCGCCGTCCTGCCGCTCTTGGTTCCCGCGCCGCCCCACCTGGCGTACCGCCCCTTCCCGCGCGGCCCCGCCGCCCCGAAACCCGCCCCTTCCCGCCCGGCCCACCGCCCTGGAACCCGCGCCGCCCGCCGGGCGCACCGCCCCGGAACCGGGCGCACCGCCCCGGAACCGGGCGCACCGCCCCCGAACCGGGCGGGCCACCGGGCCGGACGGCCCGCCCGCCCCCGTGACCCGCAAAGGAGACAGCCCCGATGAAGGGCTCCACGCTCTACACCTCGATCCAAAGACGCGGTCTGCACCTGGGCCTGCTGCCCCAGATGGCCGCCGCCGCCAACGGGTCGGTGCCGATCACCCTCGACCACGACCTGGACGTCCTGCCGCGCACCGGGCGCCGCCTGACGGTCGCGCAGTTCGCCGACGCCGTGGACGACCTGGCGGCCCGGCTCGCCGCGGCCGGGGTACGCCCCGACGAACGCATCGTCATCCACAAGAGCGCCAACGCCGACATCTGGATGCTGGGCGCCGCCGCCTCACGCATCGGCGCCGTCCCGGTGATGCTCTCGCCCGCCCTGGACGCCGCGACCATCGCCGCCCTGATGGCCCGCCTGGATCAGCCCACCCTGCTCACCGACACCGCGAAACTCGACGCCGGCCTGGCCAAGGAAGACCTGCCCGGCCTCACCCGCCGTGTCCTGATCGCGGCCGGGGAGCGGGAGGGCACCCAGTCCCTGGCCGACCTGGCCCACGCCCCGCGCGTCACCCCGGTGGTGCGGCCCATCGACGAGGCCGCGGTCATCACCCACACCTCCGGCACCACCGGACTGCCCAAACTCGTCGTGCACACCCCCCGCACCCAGGGCATCCGCCTGGTGCCCCAGTGGCGCCTGCTCGCTTTGATGCGCAAGAAGGACACCGTCGCGATCCACATCCCCTTCGTGCACTCGCGGATGGTCGCGGCCATGTCCCTGGCCCTGCTGAAACAGCTGCCGATCCTGCTGTTGAACGACTCCGACCCCGACAGCGTCGCCGACCACTTCCTGGCCCACCGGCCCGGCTTCGTCGAGGCCCTGCCCAACTCCCTGATGGACTGGGAAGACCTCGCCGGCGACCCGCGCCGGCCCTTCGCCTCGGTGAAGGTCTTCAGCAGCACCTTCGACGCCATCCACCCGCGCACCATGAGCCGGCTGCTGCACTCCTCCGACCGGCCCGGCGCCCTGTTCTTCCAGATCTACGGCCAGAGCGAGGTCGGCCCGGCGGTGGGCCGCGCCTACTTCCGCACCTCCGCCCACAAGGCCAACGGACGCTGCGTGGGCTGGGCGATGCCCTACGGCGCCGCGAAGGTCCGCGTGGTCAGCCGCGACGGACAGCCGCCCTCCGCCAAGAACCCCGGCTTCATCGAGGTCGCCTGGCCCGGCCTGGCCAAGACCTACTACGCCGAACAGGACCGCTACGACGCCAACCGCAACGGCGCCTGGTGGCGCACCGGCGACGTCGGCTACCGCACCAGACTGGGCTGCCTGCACATGCTCGACCGGGAAGTCGACATGATCGAAGGCGTCCGCAGCTCCCTGGAGGTCGAGGACGTCGTCCTTGGCCGCCTGCCCGAACTGAGCGAACTGGTCGTGGTGCCCGGCCCCCAGGACCGGCCCACCCCCGTCATCTGCACCACCGACGACGCCCCCCTGGACCCCGCCCGCTGGCGCGCCGCCGTCACCGACTTCCCCCAGCTGGCCGACCCCGTCCACCTTCCCCAGGCCCAACTGCCGCGCACCGCCACCCTCAAGGTGCAGCGCATCGCCCTGTCCCGCCAGCTCCAACACGACCTGACCGACACCGCCTGAACCCCCCAACGGCGGGGGCGGGGGAGCGGGCGTGGCGGGCGGGCACCCGCCCGCCCGCCGCGCAAGTCCCGCCGCTGCCACGGCCGTTGGACGACTGTGCGGCGCCCGTGCCGCACGCCCGCGCGCGGCACGGACACCCGCAGCACGCCCGCGCGCGGCACGGACACCCGCAGCACGCCCGCGCGCGGCACGGACACCCGCGGCACGGATGCCCGCGGCACGGATGCCCGCTGCGGGGGAGGAGGGCAGGCCTGCCCTGCGGGCCCGGCCCTTCCCGCCCCGCCCGCCCCCCGACACCAAGCCATCACCCAGCACCCCAGTGCTCAGCACCTCAGCACCTCAGCACCTCAGTGCCTGAGTGCCTCCTTTAATTTCCTTTGTTCCTTCGCTCGCCCTGGAGAGTCATGTCCCGTCGCCTGTTCACCTCGGAATCCGTGACCGAGGGTCACCCCGACAAGATCGCCGACCAGATCAGTGACACCGTCCTGGACGCCCTGCTCGCCCAGGACCCCGCCTCCCGCGTCGCGGTCGAAACCCTCATCACCACCGGCCAGGTGCACATCGCGGGCGAGGTGACCACCGGCGCCTACGCCGACATCGCCACCCTGGTCCGCAACAAGATCCTGGAGATCGGCTACGACTCCTCGGCCAAGGGCTTCGACGGCGCCTCCTGCGGCGTATCGGTGTCCATCGGCGCGCAGTCACCCGACATCGCGCAGGGCGTCGACACCGCCTACGAACAGCGTGTCGAGGGCGATGAGGACGAGCTGGACAAGCAGGGCGCGGGCGACCAGGGCCTGATGTTCGGTTACGCCACCGATGAGACCCCCACCTTGATGCCGCTGCCCATCGAGCTGGCCCACCGCCTCTCGCACCGCCTGAGCGCGGTCCGCAAGGACGGCACCGTCCCCTACCTGCGCCCCGACGGCAAGACCCAGGTCACCATCGAGTACCAGGGCAGCCGGCCCGCGCGCCTGGACACCATCGTGGTCTCCTCCCAGCACGCCGCCGACATCGACCTGGACGACCAGCTCACCCCCGACCTGCGCACCCACGTCGTCGAGCACGTCCTGGCCCAGCTCGCCAAGGACGGCATCAAGCTGGACACCGACGACTACCGGCTGTTCGTCAACCCCACCGGCCGCTTCGAGATCGGCGGCCCGATGGGCGACGCCGGCCTGACCGGCCGCAAGATCATCGTCGACACCTACGGCGGCATGGCCCGCCACGGCGGCGGCGCCTTCTCCGGCAAGGACCCCTCCAAGGTGGACCGCTCCGCCGCCTACGCGATGCGCTGGGTCGCCAAGAACGTCGTCGCCGCGGGCCTGGCCACCCGCTGCGAGGTCCAGGTCGCCTACGCCATCGGCAAGGCCGAACCGGTCGGCCTGTTCATCGAGACCTTCGGCACCGCCACCGTCCCCCAGGCCGACATCGAACGGGCCGTCACCGCCGTCTTCGACCTGCGCCCGGCCGCCATCATCCGCGACCTGGACCTGCTGCGCCCCATCTACGCGCAGACCGCCGCCTACGGCCACTTCGGCCGTGAACTGCCCGACCTCACCTGGGAGCGCACCGACCGCGCCGAGGACCTGCGCAAGGCAGTCGACGCAGGCTGATTCCTCCCGCGCGCGGGCCCGCCCCGCACACCGCACCCCACCGGCACGGTGCCCGGCCGGGTGCCGCACCTGGTAGTGCGGGGCCCGGCTCCGGATGCGGTCCTGCCGGGGGCCGTGCCCGGGGTGGGGAGGGGCGGCCCCGCGGGCCGGCCCGCGCTGGGCGCCGCACCCGAGGGTGAGGGGCCGGCCGCGCACCGGCCTGCCCCGCGCCGCCCCGGCGGCGTGGTGCCCGGCCCCCGGGCACGGGACCGTTGTGCACCCCCCTCTACCCGGTGGTGCGGCCCCCCGGGCCCCGCGCGCCGTACCCGGCAAGGGCGGCGCCCGCCGCCTACCCGGCGGTGCGGCGCCGCCTCCGCGCCGCCCACCCCCCGGGCGCCATACCCGGCAAGGCGGCGCCCGCCCCCTCTCCCGCGAGCCGCCCCACCCCACATCCCACCCCCCGCCTTCCGCGGGGCGCCCCCTTTTTTTGCCGACGCGTTCCTCCCGACGCCGACCGACCCCGGCGCCAGCTCCGACCCCGGTGCCGGCGCCGACCCCAGCTTCAAGGAGTGCCTTTCCGTGCGTATCGCCGTGACCGGATCGATAGCGACCGACCACCTGATGGTCTTTCCCGGACGCTTCGCCGAGCAGCTGATCAAGGAACAGCTGGAGCGGGTCTCCCTGTCCTTCCTCGCCGACCGGCTCGAGGTGCGCCGAGGCGGCGTCGCCGCCAACATCGCCTTCGGGCTGGGCCTGCTCAACCTGAACCCCCTCCTGATCGGCGCGGCCGGCCGCGACTTCGCCGAGTACGACACCTGGCTGCGCGAACACGGCGTGGACACCTCCGCCGTCCAGGTCAGCGACACCCTGCACACCGCCCGCTTCGTGTGCACCACCGACCAGGACCAGAACCAGATCGCCACCTTCTACGCCGGCGCCATGGCCGAGGCCGCCCACATCGACCTGGCCGCCGTCACCGAGCGCACCGGTGCGCCCCGCCTCGTCCTGATCGGCGCGGACGACCCCGCCGCCATGCTGCGCCATACCGCCACCGCCCACCGCCTGGACATCCCGGTGGCCGCCGACCCCTCCCAGCAACTGGCCCGCCTGGACCGCGAGCAGGCCCGCCGCCTCGTCGACGGCGCCCGCTGGCTGTTCACCAACGAATACGAGGCCGCCCTGCTGATGGAGCGCACCGGCTGGAGCGAGGACAACCTCCTGGAGAGGGTCGGCACCTGGATCACCACCCTGGGCGCCGGCGGCGTCTCGCTGGCCCGCGCCGGCTGCCCCAAACTGCCCGTGCCCGCCGTCCCCGCCGACACCATCGCCGACCCCACCGGCGCCGGCGACGCCTTCCGCTCCGGCTTCCTGGCCGGCACCGCCTGGAACCTGCCCCACGAACGCGCCGCCCAGCTCGGCTGCGCCCTGGCCACCACCGTCCTGGAATCGGTCGGCACCCAGGAGTACAAGCTCATCCCCGCCGACCTGAGCGCCCGCATCGAGCAGACCTACGGCCCCGCCGCGGCCCGCGTCCTGGAGGCGCAGATCGCGAGGACCGCATGAGCAGCACCCCGCAGCAGCGCGCCACCGCCCTGCGCCAGGCCCTGGCCACCCGCGTGGTGGTGGCCGACGGCGCGATGGGCACCATGCTCCAGGCCCAGGACCCCACCCTCGACGACTTCCAGCAGCTCGAGGGCTGCAACGAGATCCTGAACGTCACCCGCCCCGACATCGTGCGCTCCGTGCACCAGGAGTACTTCGCGGCCGGCGTGGACTGCGTGGAGACCAACACCTTCGGCGCCAACCACGCGGCGCTGGGCGAGTACGACATCGCCCACCGCATCACCGAACTCTCCCAGGCCGGCGCCCGCATCGCCCGCGAGGTCGCCGACGAATTCACCGCCGCCACCGGACAGCAGCGCTGGGTGCTCGGCTCGATCGGCCCCGGCACCAAACTGCCCACCCTGGGCCACACCGACTTCACCACCCTGCGCGACGGCTTCCAGGCCAACGCCGAAGGACTCATCGCCGGCGGCGCCGACGCACTGATCGTGGAGACCACCCAGGACCTGCTGCAGACCAAGGCCTCCATCCTCGGCGCCCGCCGCGCCCTGACGGCCGCCGGCCTCGACCTGCCCCTGGTTGCCTCGCTGGCCTTCGAGACCACCGGCACCATGCTGCTCGGCTCGGAGATCGGCGCCGCCCTGACCGCGCTGGAACCGCTCGGCATCGACATGATCGGCCTGAACTGCTCGACCGGCCCGGCCGAGATGACCGAACACCTGCGCTACCTGGCCCGCCACTGCCGCATCCCGCTGCTGTGCATGCCCAACGCCGGCCTGCCGGTGCTGACCAAGGACGGCGCGCACTTCCCGCTGGATCCGGCCGGACTGGCCGACGCCCAGGAGAGCTTCGTCCGCGACTACGGCCTCTCCCTGGTCGGCGGCTGCTGCGGCACCACCCCCGAACACCTGCGCCAGGTCGTGGAGCGCGTGCGCGGCCTGACCCCGCCCGCCCGCACCCCCGCCCCCGAGCCGGGCGCCGCCTCCCTCTACCAGACGGTGCCCTTCCGTCAGGACACCGCCTATCTGGCGATCGGGGAGCGGACGAACGCCAACGGGTCGAAGAAGTTCCGTGAGGCGATGCTGGAGGGCCGCTGGGACGACTGTGTGGAGATGGCGCGCGAGCAGATCCGTGAGGGCGCGCACATGCTGGATCTGTGCGTGGACTATGTGGGCCGCGACGGGGTTGCCGACATGGCCGAGCTCGCCGGGCGGTTCGCGACCGCCTCCACGCTGCCCATCGTGCTGGACTCCACCGAAGTCCCGGTCATCCGGGCGGGGTTGGAGAAGCTGGGCGGGCGTGCGGTCATCAACTCCGTCAACTACGAGGACGGCGATGGCCCCGAGTCGCGTTTCGCGAAGGTCACCGCGCTGGCCAGGGAGCACGGGGCGGCGTTGATCGCGCTGACCATCGACGAGGAGGGCCAGGCCCGCACCCCCGAGCACAAGGTCGCCATCGCCGAACGCCTCATCGAGGACCTAACCGGCAACTGGGGCATCCAGGAGTCCGACATCCTCATCGACACCCTGACCTTCACCATCTGCACCGGCCAGGAGGAGTCCCGCAAGGACGGCATCGCCACCATCGAGGCGATCCGGGAGCTGAAGAAGCGCCACCCGGACGTGCAGACCACGCTGGGCCTGTCCAACATCTCCTTCGGCCTCAACCCCGCCGCCCGCGTCCTGCTCAACTCCGTCTTCCTCGACGAGTGCGTCAAGGCCGGCCTCGACTCCGCGATCGTGCACGCCTCGAAGATCCTGCCGATCGCCCGCTTCGACGACGCACAGGTCCAAGTCGCCCTCGACCTCATCTACGACCGCCGCGCCGAGGGCTACGACCCCCTCCAAAAACTCATGGAGCTCTTCGAAGGGGTCTCCACGAAGTCGATGAAGGCCGGCAAGGCCGAGGAACTCCTCGCCCTGCCGCTGGAGGAGCGGCTGCAACGCAGGATCATCGACGGCGAGAAGAACGGCCTGGAAGCCGACCTCGACGAGGCCCTTAAGACCACCCCGGCGCTGGACATCGTCAACAACACCCTGCTGGAGGGCATGAAGGTCGTCGGGGAGCTGTTCGGCTCCGGGCAGATGCAGCTGCCCTTCGTCCTCCAGTCCGCCGAAGTCATGAAGACCGCCGTGGCCCACCTGGAACCGCACATGGAGAAGGTCGAAGGGGCCGAGGGCAAGGGCACCATCGTGCTGGCCACCGTGCGCGGGGACGTGCACGACATCGGCAAGAACCTCGTCGACATCATCTTGTCCAACAACGGCTACAACGTCGTCAACCTCGGCATCAAGCAGCCCGTCGCCGCCATCCTGGACGCCGCCGCCGAGCACAAGGCCGACGTGATCGGCATGTCCGGGCTGCTGGTCAAATCCACGGTGATCATGAAGGAGAACCTTCAAGAGCTCAACCAGCGCAAGATGGCCGCCGACTACCCCGTCATCCTCGGCGGCGCCGCTTTGACCCGCGCCTACGTCGAGCAGGACCTGCACGAGATCTACGAGGGCGAAGTGCGCTACGCCCGCGACGCGTTCGAGGGCCTGCGCCTGATGGACGCTTTGATCGCGGTCAAGCGGGGAGTGCCCGGGGCGAGCCTGCCCGAGCTCAAGCAGCGCCGCGTGCCCAAACGGGACACGCCCCTCGTCGTGGAGGAGCCCGAAGGGCCCGCCCGTTCGGATGTGGCCGTCGACAATCCGGTGCCCGCGCCGCCGTTCTGGGGCACCCGCGTCATCAAGGGCATCCAGCTCAAGGAGTACGCCTCCTGGCTGGACGAGGGCGCCCTGTTCAAGGGGCAGTGGGGCCTCAAGCAGGCCCGCACCGGCGACGGACCCACCTATGAGGAGCTGGTGGAGAGCGAGGGACGCCCGCGCCTGCGCGGCCTCCTGGACCGCCTCCACAGCGACAACCTCCTCCAGGCCGCCGTCGTGCACGGCTACTTCCGCTGCGTGTCCAAGGGCGAGGACCTCATCCTGCTGGACGAGGCCGGCGCCGAACTCACCCGCTTCACCTTCCCCCGCCAGCCGCGCGGACGCCGCCTGTGCCTGGCCGACTTCTTCCGGCCCGAGGAGTCGGGGGAGACGGACGTGGTGGGGCTCCAGGTCGTCACCGTCGGCTCGAAGATCGGTGAGGCCACCGCCGAACTGTTCGCCGCCGACTCCTACCGCGACTACCTCGAACTGCACGGCCTGTCCGTCCAGCTCGCCGAGGCCCTCGCCGAGTACTGGCACGCCCGGGTGCGCGCCGAACTGGGCATCGCCCACGCCGACCCCGACACCCGAGAGGGCATGTTCCGCACCCAGTACCAGGGCTGCCGCTACTCCCTGGGCTACCCCGCCTGCCCCGACCTGGCCGACCGCGCGAAGATCGCCGCCCTGCTGCAACCGGAGCGCATCGGCGTGACGCTCTCGGAGGAATTCCAGCTGCACCCCGAGCAGTCCACCGACGCGATCGTCATCCACCACCCCCAGGCCAGCTACTTCAACGCCGGAGACCGGCCATGACCGCCCTGCGCGACCTCATCCGCCAGCCCGCCCCCACCTTCTCCTTCGAGTTCTTCCCGCCCAAGACACCGGCCGCGGCCACCGCCCTGTGGCGCACCATCCGCCGCATCGAAACCCTCGCCCCCGCCTTCGTCTCGGTCACCTACGGCGCCGGCGGCTCCTCCCGGGACCGCACCGTGGAGGTCACCAAACGCATCGCCGCCGAGACGACGCTGCGCCCCGTCGCCCACCTGACCGCGATCGGGCACTCGGTGGCCGAACTGCGCCACATCATCGGCCAGTACGCCGACGCGGGCGTACGCGACGTGCTGGCGGTGCGCGGCGACCCGCCCGGCGACCCGGGCGCCGACTGGATCCCCCACCCCGCCGGCCTCACCCACGCCCACGAACTGGTGCGCCTGGTCAAGGAGTCGGGGGACTTCAGCGTCGGCGTGGCCGCCTTCCCCGAACGCCACCCGCGCTCACCCGACTGGGACAGCGACATCCGCCACTTCGTCGCCAAGTGCCGCGCCGGCGCCGACTACGCCATCACCCAGATGTTCTTCCACACCGAGGACTACCTGCGCCTGCGCGACAAGGTGGCGGCGGCCGGCTGCGACACCCCGATCATCCCGGAGATCATGCCGGCCACCGACGTGCGCCAGATCAGCCGCTTCGCCCGGCTCAGCGGCGCCGCCTTCCCCGAAGCGCTGGCCCACCGCCTGGAGGCCGCCCGCGACCATCCCGCCGACGGCCACCGCATCGGCGTGGAGCACGCCACCGCCATGGCCCAGCGCCTGCTGGCCGAAGGCGCCCCCGGACTGCACTACATCACCCTGAACCGCTCGACGGCCACGCTCGAGATCCACCGCAACGTCACCACCTCAAGGAGCACCCCGCATGACCTCGCAGCCCACCACTGACGGCCACGACTTCAAGGTCGCCGATCTGTCCCTGGCGGCGTTCGGCCGTAAGGAGATCACGCTGGCCGAGCACGAGATGCCCGGTCTGATGGCGATCCGTAAGGAGTTCGCGGCCTCCCAGCCGCTGGCGGGGGCCCGCATCATGGGGTCCCTGCACATGACGGTGCAGACCGCCGTCCTCATCGAGACCCTGGTCGCGCTCGGCGCCGAGGTGCGCTGGGTGTCCTGCAACATTTTCTCCACCCAGGACCACGCGGCCGCGGCCATCGCGGTGGGCCCCAACGGCACGCCGGAGGACCCGCAGGGTGTGCCGGTGTTCGCCTGGAAGGGCGAGACGCTGGAGGAGTACTGGTGGTGCACGGAGCAGGCGCTGACCTGGCCGAACACCCCCACCGGCGGCCCGAACATGATCCTGGACGACGGCGGGGACGCCACCTTGCTGGTCCACAAGGGCGTCGAGTACGAGAAGGCCGGCAAGGTCCCGGCCCTGGAGACCGCCGAGAACGACGAGCACCGCGTCATCTTGCAGGTCCTGCACCGCACCATCAGTGAGGGCTCGCAGAAGTGGACCCAGCTGGCCTCGGAGATCCGCGG
>NZ_JBVICF010000022.1:0-10699 GCF_055572995.1 Streptomyces sp. NPDC030245
GGAGAACTGCTGAGGGCGCTTCGAGAGCACCGCGGCTTGTCCCGGGCCGCTTTGGGCGGTCTGGTCGCCCGCTCCGAGGACTGGGTCAAGAAGGTCGAGCGGGGTCAGCGTCGGGTCTCCTCGCTCGCGATGATGGTGCGCCTTGCCCGCGTGGTCGGCGCCACCGACATCAGTGAACTCACGCGCGCCGATGTGTCGGTGCCGGTCGTCGACGGCGGCCGAGTCATGCACCCAGGAGTCGCGGATCTTCGAGCCGCCATCCATGCGCCGCTGTTCGCCCCGGCCGGGGAGCCCGACGGGGTCGAGCATCTTCACGGACGGGTACGGCAGGCGTGGGAGATCTGGCACCGGGCCCGCGATCAGCGCACCGCCACGGCGGCCGTGCTGCCGGACCTGATCGCGGCCGGGCACGCCACGGTCCGCGCCACGGAAGGCACCGAGCGCCGACGGGCATCCATCGCGCTGTCGGAGACGTACGCGCTCGCGCAGCAGTACGCGGCGCACAACGCAGAGGCAGAGTTGTACTGGATCATCGTCGACCGCGCGCGGATGGCGGCGGAGCAGGCAGACGACCCGGTCGCGCTGGCGTCGGCGGCCTGGATCGTCGGCAACGGCCTGCGGGTGGCTGGCCACACCGAGGAAGCACTGGGCATGGTCGCCAACGCGGCGGAGTCACTCCGCCCGCGCCTCGAGGAAGGCGGCGTGGTCGCCGGGATGTTCGGGAGCCTGTGTCTGCACGCGGCGGTCACGGCCGGGCAGGACGGCCGCGACGGCGACGCGTGGCGCTGGCACGGGGAGGCCGACCGGACCGCGAAGAAGCTCGGCACGACGTACGCCCACCCCTGGACCATGTTCGGGACCGGGAACTGCGCGGTGCACGCGGTGACCATCGGCGCCGATCTGCGCACCCCGGGCGTCGCCATCGACCAGCTCGCCGAGACCGACCCCCAGACGATCCCGTCCCTGGAACGCCGGTCGCGGCTCTTCCTGGACGCGGCCAAGGCCGAACACGTGCGGCGCGAGCCCGCGTCCGCGCTCCAGTACCTGCGGCTCGCCTACGAGACGAGCCCGGAGGCAGTGCGCTACGTCCCGTCCGGACGCGCGCTGGCGGTCGACCTCACGCGCCGTGCGACCGGCGCCCTGTCGTACACCGCGCACGCGCTCGCCGACGACATCGGCGTCGTCGTCGCGGCCTGATCCGCAGGGGGACAGCCTGTCCCCCTGCAGGAGGGGGGACGAGCTGTCCCCCGTGGGCCGGCGCATCGGCGGGACGCTGCCGAGCATGGATCACTCGTACGCACAGCTCGACTACCGGGGACCCGACGAGCTGCCCAAGGAATTCGCGAAGTCCCTGTGGCGGGACAAGGCCGATCACCTGTGGCGGGTGGTCGCCGTACTCATCTACCGCGACCCCGAGTCCGGCCGCCGCAAAACCGAGACGTGCTTCCTGCGCCCGCTGAACGGCGGCCGCGAACGGGAGATGAGCCGAGAGGCGATGGCGAAGCGGTACGTCGAGGAGCGCGCGCCCGATGCCCGCAGGTGACCGCGTACGGTCGGGCGGCATGAAGTTCAGCGAGATTCCCAGGAACCCTGACGGCTCCATTCAGTGCCAGTGGTGCGGTGAGAACACAATTGTTCAATCCGGCATCGGCCGCCCCAAGCTGTACTGCAAGCCGGGCTGTCGGGAGATGGCCTACCGAACGCGCAAGGTCGATAGGCGAATTCGGGCGGCGGTCAACGTTGCTCTTGCCCTCTCTTCGCGCCAAGTAAAATCAACTGATGAAACCGTTCCATCAGTTGATGAAACGGTATCGCCGCAGGTCAGGGCGCCGCAGGAAGTTGCCGTTGAGGCGGAGCCTCCGGCGCGGCCGCAGTCTGCGCCGTACCGGAAGAGTCGGCGGCGGAGCGGCATGACGGGCTCGCCGATGCCGCTTCCGGGCATGGGCGGCATTCCCCCGGCCGGAAATCCGTGAGGCGTTGTCGTACGTGATCACTACGGTGTGTCCCGAAGTGATCACGGGAGGGCACGGAAATGCACGACCACGAGCACGACCAGGAGCAGGCGCTCGCCGCGACGTTGGCGGCATTGCTGCTGGTTGGCGTGACGCTGATAGCGCGGGAGCTGATCGGGCTGTGGCCTGCTGCGGCGCTGGGGATGGGGACGGTGCTCGCTGCCTACTGGGGGCCGTCGACCGCCCGTTGGATAGCGGTCGAGGTGGAGGTGCGGCGGTGGGGCCGGCGCATGGCCGCGTGGGAGCGGGAGCACCGGTGAGGGAGAGCCGGACGCCCGGCCACGGACGGCGGGCGGGGCTGACCAGCTCGACGACGTGCACCACATCGCGGCAGCAGCTGCTCCCCGCCAGCCACGGACGGGGCGTCAGGTCGCCTCACGCGCCCGCATCCGTGACGGCGGGGGTACGGCGCCCGGCCCAAGTCCCGGGCGGTCAGACGGCGCCTGAGCACCGCCGACCCCACCCCCCTTCGCCGCCAGCCGCTTTTGCCCCGCCCGAAGCCGCCGCAGACGCGCACGCGGCAGGCCACGGAGGATTACGGACCGATGGCGCCCCACGGGGGCGCGAGAGCCGCTGTACGGCCCGTCAGGCGACTGGGGCGGGCGCCGTGGACTCTTCGGGCCTGCGGCCGACTTGGGGCCCGCAGAACGGCGTACAGCGCCGTCGGGGCGACGGCTCGTCGAGAACACGCGGACACAACCTACTTGCGCAAGGTAATACGCATGTGTCACTCTGAACCGCATGACGCAGAAAACACCGGCCGAACTCCGGGCCGACGCAGAGAAGGCGCTGACCCCGGTCGGCAGGAAACGGATCAGGCTCCTCGCCCAGCTCGACGAAGTCGACGAGGAACTGCGCCCGCTGATCGAGGCGGCGCGTCGGGTCGAGCTCCCGATCCGGCGGATCACGGAGTTGACGGCGGTCGCCCCGAACACCGTCAGGGCCTGGACGAAGCCGGAGTAACGAAGCGTCAGGTTTCGGGAGTTTCGGGCAAGCGGAACTTACCGGGACGAGATCACCCCGCCTCGCGCGCGCACGCGTAGGGCCCCCCTCACCGGTTTCCAGGAAACCGGAAACTCGCAGGTCACGCGCTTGCGCACGGGCAACTCGTGCCGCTGGCGCAACGAAAGGGATCAACCAGGAAAAGCAGACGGACCGGACCCCCGGCAAGGGAGATCCGGCCCGACATCCACGATCACCGTGAGAGGACTCTCGTGGACAAGCTCAAAGCATGGTCGAAGATCGCTTCACCTACCAAGTCCGCGTGGCGCTGGTCGGCCACGCGCACCACGAACACCCTTGATGCTCTGGCGCCCGCGTTCGCCCCGTTCGCGGCGCGCTGGGACATCGAGGCCGACCGCCGAATGGCGCTGCGGACGCCCGAGAATCTGAAGGCGTTGATGACCGCGCAGCGTGGTCATTTGTCGGCGCGGTCCACGGCCGCGTCGGCGTCGAGCCAGCGAAAGGCGGCGCGGGCCGCCAGCAAGCTCCCGCTGGCCCGCGCTCGCCGGGCGGCGCGTACGGCGGACAAGGCGGCTCGCAAGCAGGCGAAGGACGCGCGCCAGACGCTGACCGAGGCGCGCAAGAACTACCCGAGCACGCTCGTTCAGGTCGCGACGCGTGTACATGCCGCGCACGCCGTCCCGTCCGGGATCGCGACGTACGCGATGTCGACGGCTGAGCACTGGACGGTGTGGCCGGTCGGCACGTCGCTCGGTCTGATCGGCCTCAACGCGGCCGGGGTCGCCCTCGGACGCCGGAAGGTTGAGCTGCAGCTCGACGACGAGCTGTCCGCCGAGGAGCGGCGCCTGATGAAGCGCCTTGACCCGACGCACTGGATCCAGCACGCGGAAGAGCGCGGGCTGTCCGGCACGCTCACCGAGACTCCGCAGATCACCCCGGCCGGGATCGTCTGCGGCGTCCGGCTCGACGGGAAGTGGTCGGCCAAGGAGCTGTCGGGCAAGGCGGACTCGGTGCGTGCGCTGCTCGGCATGAAGTCCGAGACCCGGATGCAGATCGGCCGAGGCTCGCACGGCGACCGCGCGCGGATCGTGATCCGTACCCGGTCGGCGTCGGACGGCGTGTCGATGCTCTGGACGCCGGAGCACACCGGCATCGGCGTCGACGAGGTCACGGGCGAGATCGTCGACGTGCCGATGGCGGGCACGCACAAGCTGATCGCGGGCGTCACGAACATGGGCAAGTCCGTGTCGTGGCGGCCGTGGATGATGCAGGCGGTTGCCGATCCGCTGTGGGCGGGCATCCTGCTCGACCCCAAGCGGCTCGAAGCGCGGCTCTGGAACGGGAAGATCCGTACCGAGGGTCATCAGCGCGGCTCCAACGAGGAGATCCGGCAGGCGATCTACGAGGCGATCCGCGAGTTGGTGGCGGAGATGCAGCACCGTCAGGAGATCGCCGACGTCACCCAGTGGGCGCCGACGCCGGAGTACCCGAACCTCCTGGTCGTGATCGAGGAGGGGCGTCAGATTCTCCAGATGGCCAAGGACAGCCGGTGGAAGGACGTCCTGGACCTGATCGACGACCTGTACACCCTGGCCCGCGCCACGGGCATCTGGATCATCTGGGCCACCCAGTACCCGAGCCGCACGAACGGCGGCGTCACGGCGATGGTCAGCGAGAACTCGCTGACGGTCATGTCGCTGACGGTGGACTCCCCGGTCTCGGACCGCGTGGTCTACGGCGAGAACGCGGCCGAGGCGGGGTGGGAGCCGAGCAAGCTCGGCGGCGTCCCGGGCCGCGCCCTGGTCAAGCACAAGCGCCGCAAGCCCAACGCGGTGCAGATCTGGCACGTGACGGACGACGTGGTCAACGCGCTGCCCGAGGTCCGGCCGTGGACGACCAACGCGCCCGTCGAGGAGCAGACCGCGCCCGTCGCGCAGAGCTCGCCGGCGCCCGCGCCGACCCCGGTCGAGCGGCCCGCGCTGCGCCTGGTCAAGGGCGAGGACTACCTCCTCGCACCGCCGAGTCCGGAGCCCGCGGCTTCCGTTCCGGCGCAGGCCGACGGCGCCGACGGCAAGGTGCTCGCCGCGCTGCGGACGCTGGGCCCGGCCCGGCAGAAGGCGGTCGTCGAGGCGACCGGTCTGCCCAAGGGCACCGTGTCCAAGGTGGTCAAGCGGCTGGTCGAGGCGGGGCAGCTGGTCCGCGCCGAGGACGGCACCGTCCGTCTCGCGGGCACCGCCGCCGGGGAGGTGTCGGCCTGATGCGCGCTCAGCTCCCCACCGCCCAGGCGGCGGCCGGGCACGTCCCCGCCGATCTGGTGCCCGAGGGCACCGACCCGCGCACGGTCGTGATCGTGCAGCAGGCGCCCCGCTCCTACACCGGGCCCGTGGTCGTGACCGTGGTCGCGAGCCTGGGGGCCGCCCTCGTGGTCTGGCTCCTCGTGGTCCTGGTCCACGCGACCGCAGACGCGGCCGACGAGATCGCCACGGCGGCGGCATCGGCGGGCGGCGTCGGCATCGGCGGCATCACCCTCAAGATCGCGCGGAAGGCGGGCAAGTGATGAAGCAGCAAGACGTGCTCGGCTGGCTCGCGATGGGCGCGGCCGTGATCGTGGCGGCGCACGGTGAGTGGTCCCTCGCGGTCGCCTGCGGCTTCGGCGGCATCGTCGCCGCCGCGCTGCCGGTGGCCATCGATGCCTACGCGCTCCGCGCGATGCAGACCGGTCGGGAGGTCCTTCCCTCCGTGCTCCTGATGATCGCCACCAACGCCGCGTCGCACCTGCACCACGGGGGGCTCATCCCGGTGTCCCCCCTGCTCGTCGTCGCGGTCTCCGCGATCGCGCCCGTGGTCCTGTGGCGCGTGCACGCTCTGCGCCACGGCGCCAAGGTGGCCGCGCCGGAGCCCGCCACCGTTCCCCAGGGGAACACCCCGGTGATCACCGAGGTGTTCACCCCCTCCCCTCCCCCGGCGGCCGCACCCCGCCCCGAACCGGTATCGCCGCAGGTCATCTGTGGGGGACACCTTCAGATCCCCGCCGTACCCCCCCGGGAACGGCTCGGCACCGAGGAGGCGAAAGCCGCCATCGAGCAGGCGTGGCGTGACGGCCTGAGCCTGCGCGAGGCGGCGCAGGTGGCCACCCGCAGCACCACCTACGTCCAGAAGGTGTACGCCCGGCTCGACGAGGCGGCGGTCCCCGAGGGACAGACCGCCATCGACGTACCAGCGGCAGCCTGATCAACCGGCCCGGCGGGGAAACCCGCCGGGCCTTTCCGCTTGCGCAACCAGAACCGTGCGTGTCAGACTGATACAAGTTCACCAAGGCGACACGAGGAGATCAGCATGAAGCTTGACCGCATCACTCCGAAGTCCGAGAACGAGAGCCGTCTGGCCGCCGCGCTGCACGAGCTGCGGAAGGTCACCTCCGCCACCACCGACGACGACAAGGGCCGGATCGTGCTCTACCTCGACTCCATCGAGGTCGAGATCGAGCGCATCAACGGGTCCCGCTGATGAGCCGCCCGAAGCGGTGCCCGGCCGCGCACTCCGAGGACCCGACGCCGTGCGACGGACCGCCGGTCGTGACCGTGCTCGACGCCAACGGCGGCGGCGCGGACGGCTGCGAGCACCACGGCGCCCTGCTCCTGGCCTCCCTCGACGGCGGCCGCGTGTACGCCCTGCCCGAGGCTCCGGACGGTGCGGCAATCCGTGTGTTCAAGGCGGCGGACGCCACCCGCCCGTTCGCCTGGATCGAGGACGCGCCGCGCACGAAGTCGTCCGAGCTGAGCGACCTGGAGAACCGGCAGCGCGACCAGATCGACCCCGACCACCACACCCGCTGAAAGGGCCTGCCATGACTGAGATCGTCGAGACCATCCGCTACACCGCCGACGTGGTCGTCATCACGACGGACGGGCACGTCCTGCTGATTCAGCGCGGGTGGGAGCCCTTCAAGGGCCAGTGGGCGCTTCCCGGAGGTCACGTTGACCCCGGCGAGACCAGCCGCGCCGCCGCCGTCCGCGAACTCGCGGAGGAGGCCGCCGTGTACGCCAAGCCCGCCGAGCTCGACCAGATCGGCGTGTTCGACGAGCCCGACCGCGACCCGCGCGGACGGTACGTCACCGTCGCCTACCACCTGACCGTGATCCCCGGACTGCCCATCGAGGCGGGCGACGACGCGACCCGCGCCGAGTGGTGGCCGCTGGACGACCTGCCCCCGCTCGCCTTCGACCACGCCGAGATCATCCGCGCCGCCGCCGAGGCGGTAGGCCAGTGATCCGCGACGCCGTCACCTGCGACCGCACCGGGTGCCTCGCGCTCTACCTCGAACCCGTCGCCGACCCGTACGCGCTGCCGGGCATCGACCGCACACCGACCCGCGGGGAAGACGTGCTCGACTTCGAGCAGCTGGTCGAGATCGCCGGATGGGAGCGGGACGACCAGGCCGGCCACTCCTGCCCGGCCTGTGTCGCCGGGCGGGGGCCGGTCGTTGAGCGGGGCGAGTGCCCGGCGTGCTGCGGCCGGACCGTCGACCTGCCGGACGGCGCCACCTGCCACTACTGCCGGACCGTCACCCCCCACCCCCTGGAGGAGCTGTGACCCGCATCCTGCGGACGCTGCTGCCCGTCCTCGTCGGCCTGGGCGTCGCCCTCGGCATGTACGCGTGGCGCGGCGGTCACTACCCGCTGGCCGTGGACGTGATGGCGCTCGGCGCCATCGGCGTCATGGCCGCAGGCGGCGCCCGCGAGGTGGCCTTCAGAGTGGCCACCCGAGACTGACGTCACGTCAGCGCCCCGCCGGTATCCGGCGGGGCGCTTGACGCTCCGTGATCCGGGAGTGACAGGATCGACCCCCAGAACGGCAACGACCCGGAGCGGGAACTCCGGGCCGTCCGCCTCCGCAGGTGCCCTAACACCGAACGGAAACGTTGCTCGTGAAGAGACTACGAGACGTCCCCCCGACGTCGCCAGAGCGGCCCTCCGGTCCGCGCTGCCATTGCGGCACTCCGATCACCCACACGCCCGGCAAACGGCCGCGTATCTACTGCTCAGACCGTTGCCGGATGGCCGCGAAGCGGGCCCTCTCACGCGTCGGGACGCAGGCCGACGGCAAAAGCGAACACCTGGGTAAGAGGACAACAGAGTTTTCCGAGAGCGACGCTCCCGAGCCAGCGCGGACCGTGGTCAAGCCGGAAATCCGCAGGTGGCAGGGCCGCCGCACCCTCAACCGGGTCTCTGGCATCAACGCCTGCCGCGCGTGCGGCCGAAGCGTGCTCGACCCGGACACTGGCGTCGTCGTCGGCCGCACCTCGCGCGGCTACGTCGTGACCCTGGGCGTCGCCAGGTGCGGGCGGATCTGGTTCTGCTCGCAGTGCTCGGCAGCGATCCGCACCGGCCGCACCGAGGAACTGAAGACCGCCGCGCTCCGCTGGCTGGCCGCAGGCGGCACGCTCGCCGTCGTGATCCTCACCGCCCGCCACAACCGCACCCACGCGCTGGCAGACCTGTCCGACGCGCTGTGGGGGGCGCCCCTGCTCGACGACAAGGGCGCCCCGCGGCTCGACCGGTCCGGCAAGCCGCGCCGCGAACCCGGCGCCTACCAGCGGATGCTCACGGACCCGAGCTTCTACGGGCGCCCCGAGGGCGTGAACCGCTGGAAGCGCAAGGACGGCACCCGCATGACGTCTATCCGCCCGGCGGTCGACGGCATCCGGCACCGGATCGGGTACGCCGGGATGGTCCGGGCCTCCGAGGTGACCCGTAGCCGTGAGAACGGCTGGCACCCCCACATGAACCTGCTCGCCTTCCTCGGCGGGCAGCTCGACGGCTCCCCCGCCAAGGGCGTCGTGACCGGCTACGAGACGCCCGGGGACGACGCCCTGGAGGAGTGGGAGGACTGGCTCCGCGCTCTGTGGGCGCGCACGCTGCGACAGGCAGACCCTGCCTTCGAGCCGTCGACGAAGTGCGGCAAGTCCGGCTGCAAGTGCCGGGGCCGGGGCCACGGCGTCATGGTCAAAATCATCCGGTCCGCCGACGACGCGGCGCTGATCGAGTACCTGACCAAGGTTCAGGACGGCAAGCCGCCGTCCGTGCAAGAGGACCTGGAGGCGGCGGGCGGCGCCGCGATGGAGACCGTCCGAGCCGACAACAAGCGCGGTCGCGGCTGCAACTCGATGGTCCCGTTCCAGATGCTCTACCGGCTGTGGGACCTGGAGGCCGAGGGCCTGGACGAAGACGAAGCCGAGGGCTACGGCTCCGCTCTGCAGCTCCGCGCGTGGTGGGCGGAGTACGAGCAAGCCATGTCCGGGCGCCGGGCCATCGAGTGGACCCGAGGCCTGCGCCGTCACGTCGGCCTGGACGGCGACGACTCCGAGGAACGCGACAAGGAGTTCGTCTACGAGCAGGCAGCGCGCGAGCCGCTGACCGGCGGCGTGGTCATGAGCACCACGGCGTACGGAACCGTCGTCCGGCGCCTGGCGGAGCCGGAAGTCGAAGAGATCGTGGCGGCCGAAATCTACGACTCGGTGGGCGACCTCGTGTACGGGCTCGGCGGTCTGGCCGGACACGTCCGCCCGCTCACCACCGACGAGATCGCCGAGATCCAAGAGCACATGGCAGCTCGCATGCTGGCCCAGCGAGAGGAGCGCGAGAGGCAGGCACGCATCGCCCAGCTCGAAGCCGACCGCGCCGCCACGGACCGACTCCGCGCCCGCTTCGTGCGCCTCCTCCTGACGGTGGCCGACCGCGAAACTGATATCGATCAGCACTAACTCGCTCTGCCCATCTGCACCGTCGAGACGTCGCTCCTGTGGGTGATTGGCAGGCGTCGAGAACGGCGAGACGCTGCCCCCGCGCTCCGCGCGGGGGTGGCCTCCCAGCGGAGCGACCGCCGGGCACGGCGGACCCGATCAGGGCGCCTGATCGTCCAGCTTGCTCCGCTCCCCGACCGTGCCCGGTCGCCGCCGAAAACCCCGGGCACGGCCGGGGCGGCGGGCTCGTCACTGGGCCCAGTGACCACTACCTTGCTCCGGCGGCGGACGGGCGAACTGATATCAGTACGCCACAACTCGCTTCCGTCAGAACTCCCGTCAGAGCGTCCGTCGGACGGCCTGCACAGCGGAGCGACCGCCGGGCCACGGCGGACCCGATCCGATAGCGGATCGTCTAGCTCGCTCCCCCCGTCAGGCACCCGTCATCGGGTCCGTCAGCCGTCCGTCACGGACCCGTCAGAGTCCGTCAGCCTGACGTCAGCCTGACGGACCGATGACGGGTCCGTGACGGACGCGATGACGGACCCGATGACGGATGCTCGCGGTCCGCCGGCCACCCCCCGTCAGATCTGACGGGGTCCCTCCCGAAGCCGTAATGCAAGAGGTGTGACCGTTCCGGCCGTGGAGCTCGGCGAGCTCCTGGTGCTCGTCGGCGTACGTCATCTGGGAGACGTACAGCGGCGGTCGGAGACGTACGCGGCGACGGCGGCCGGGACGACGAGAGCTGTCCGTCGGGTCGTGATGCAAAGGTGTGGGCGAGGGGCGGCGGGCAAAAGTGCCAGAGGTGTACCGACGCGCGGTCCTACCCTGGCGGGTACAGGCCTGCCGAGGGGGCGAGGATGCCGGACGAACACCTGATCGTCGACGGAGAACTGCTGAGGGCGCTTCGAGAGCACCGCGGCTTGTCCCGGGCCGCTTTGGGCGGTCTGGTCGCCCGCTCCGAGGACTGGGTCAAGAAGGT
>NZ_JBVICF010000023.1:0-4732 GCF_055572995.1 Streptomyces sp. NPDC030245
GGTACGACGCGAATAATGTTTCCACTACCCAAGAAAACCCCAGCTCAGAGGCCGAATCGGCTGTTCGGCAGGAGCGACGCGGCAAGCGGTTCGCTCAGCGGGATGCCCTCTGGACGATCACTTCGCTCGAACGCGTCCGGAAGTGCGGCCGGACGACCAACGGCAACGAGGGCGACGGGCTGGCAGCGATCAAGGTTCAGGGCGGCGTCGCTCACTGGTCGGGGTTCTGCTCCTGCGGCTCGATCTGGGCCTGCCCGGTCTGCTCCGCCAAGATCCGCGCTACCCGCGCCGACGAGATCGCTCGCGCTGTCGCCAACCACATGACCGTGGACGGCGGAAACGCCTGGATGGTCACCCTGACGGCCCGTCATAAGAAGCATCACGACCTGGCTCCGCTTTTCGATGCCGTGGCAAATGGATGGCGAAAGCTCATGTCCGGGTCGGCTTGGGCCGGAGATCGGAAGCGCGGAATCAAGGGCGAACGTGAGCGTCTTGCCGTGCGGGGAAATATCCGCTCGATGGAAGTCACCTACGGAACTCGGAACGGGTGGCACCCGCATCTCCACGTGGTGCTTCTTCTGGACTCACAAGACCCGTTGGAACTCGCAAAAGCGATGGTCCGATGGGACAAGGTATGGCGGTCCTGGATGAAGAAGCACGGATTCGAACCGAGCAAGGAACACGGCGTCAACTGGACCAAGGTCACCACGCCGGAGGAGGCAGGCGAATACATCGCCAAAGTCCAAGAAGGAAAAGGCCACCTCGGTAACGAGATGGCTCGCGGTGACATGAAGGCTGGACGACTCGGAACCCTCGCTCCGTTCGAGCTTCTGGAGTACTTCCGGCAGACCGGAGACATGGCCGTCCTCCCTGTCTGGCAGGAGTACGAGAAGGGCACCCACCGTCGCCGGGCGATCACCTGGTCTCGTGGCCTCCGGGCTGAACTCCTCCCGGACGAAGAGGAGTTGACCGACGAAGAGGTCGCGGCCGAAGAGGTCGGCGGGGAGACCTGGGCCCTGCTGCCGGCGGACTCGCTCCGTGCCATGCGTCGGGTCCCCGGTCTTCAGTCCAAGCTCCTGGATGTTGCAGAAACCGGCGGGTTCATCGAGCTGGTCAATCTGCTCACGGCCTACCACCTGCAGTACGAGAAGGGCCCCGACGCTCCCGTAAGTTGAGCGAATACCGAGAAGGTTTGGGGATCCTTTGATCGGTGGGGCGGGAGCATGAAAAGGGCCCATTACACTTGAACCAATGGAGAGGGCCAGGGGCCCTCACCGCACGAAGTGGGCACTCGGGCCCTTTTCTTGCTCCCGGAGGGGCCCCGCCGATTAAAGGATCCCTAAAGCTTCGGCTCCGCGAAAAAATCGCGCGACCGCCTTCGGCGGAAGATTCGCCTCCCGGCGGGGTACTACTCCCGGGCTTCTCGCCGTTGATAGACGGTTCCCCGACTGATCCGGGCTGCATCTGCAATCTGAGAGGGTGTCAGGAGACGCTTTTCATCGGCTTCGTCAGACAGCCTCCTTTCAGCGAGCAAGGATTCTTCCCGGATATCTCCAAAAACCCGTAGCAAGGTGCGGTACCACTCACGATCATCGTTCATGTGCAACTGGTGGGCCGACAGTCCGTGCTCGGCAAGGTCCCTGATCCGTTCCAGATGGGCCCATGCGTCCTGGTTTGTGTCCTCCGGTACGCCGTACATGTTGTTCACTCCTGAACGCTAGGTGTTTAGTGATTGACAGTGTCAGTGCTTGCGTGCAGTCTAGGTGTGCACACGGACACGACACGTCGTCAAGATGATGACTCGTCAGAAAGAGGCTGATATGCCCGCGATCTTCCACGTCGATCAGGCCCGCACCTTCAAGGCCGTGATGTTCATGTCCGCCGCCCCGAAGACGGTGTTCGGCAACAACGACCAGCAGGACAAGACCAAGGACGGTCTTCCGAAGTGGGAAGTCCAGGTCGTCGCCAGCTTCGAGCAGTTCGGCAAGATCGAAAACGAGATCCTGAAGATCGGCGTCAACTCGCACAAGAACCCCGGTGACGATCTCCAGCACATGCCCCAGCCGGTCGAGCTGGTCGGCTTCCGGGTCGGCGTCAGCCCCGTGGAGAAGCGCACGGACCGGAACGGCAACGAGCGGATCACCGGAGGCACGGCCTGGTACCAGGCGGACGAGATCCGTGCCCTGAATGCCGTCCCGGCCGCCCGGGGCTCCAAGGCTCAGGCAGAGAGCTGACCGCCGATGTGCCCGACATGTGGATCTTCTGCCGTCTCCTCGACTCCCGACTACCACCGGCCGTACGTGCTGATCGTCACCTGTGGCGACTGCGGCCATGAGTGGAAGGAAGAAGCTTGATCTCCGTCACTGACGGGCTGGAGATGGCCCCCCTGTTCGCCGGAATCGCCCTCGCGGTCCTGGTCGGCTGGGGGGCCTTCCGGCTCTTCATGCACTCGTACGCCTACCTCCGAGCGACTCCGCTCCAGCGCGACCGGATGCGCCACGCCTGGCGGATCTCCCGCCAGTGGCGGCGACTCGCGCCGAACATCGGACTCGCCCGCGTGGACGAGAACACCAAGGGCGTCAAGGACTGGCAGGGCAACACCCGCAAGGCGATCACTGTCGTGCCGAAGCTGCACGTGGCGCCGGAGCCGTGGGGCATCCGCGCCCACCTCAAGACGATCCCGAAGGTCGGGCTCGACGAGGTGGAGAAGGCGACCGGCTGGCTCGCCGACGCCTGGGGCTGCGAGACGGTCGAGGCCAAGCGGCAGAGTGCCGGCGTCATCGAGCTCCGGGGCCTGATCGGCAATCCGCTGGACGAGCACTTCCCGTACGTGATCCCGACCGGTGATCAGTGGGTGCTGCCGCTCGGCCGCAATCCCTGGGCTCGTGATCTGGTCATCCCGCTCCGCGAGCTGTCCGGGATCAAGGTGGCGGGCATGCCCGGCTACGGCAAGACCATGCTCATGCTCGGCTGGTTCGCCACGCTGGCCGGACGGCCGGAGGTCCAGTTCGCGCTCTTCGACGGCAAGACTTCTGACCCCCGGTACGGCGACTGGGGAGAGGTCGGCCACCGTGCGATGTTCATCGTCGGCGACAACCCGGAGACCGCCCATCAGCGGCTCACCGAACTCGTCCGGCTCCTCAAGGACCGCCCCGCCCAGCTGGTCGCCGAACGCGGGACACACAAGTTCTGGAAGGAGGGTCCGAGCGAGACGATCCCGCTGGTCGTGGTCGTGATGGACGAGTGCCACAACTACATCGACGCGAGCGGGCTCCGAGGCAAGGACAAGGAACTGATCGAGGCCAACCAGCGGCTCATGCGAACGGTCGCCAAGGAAGGTCGCGGCCTCGGCGTCCTCCCGATCGTCGGCACCCAGAAGCAGACCTCGGACGCGATCCCGACCGCTGTCCGGGACAACCTCGAAGTCGGCGTGTCCTTCGCGGCCGCCACGCTCGACGCTGCCGAAGCCGCGCTCGGCTCCGCCATCCGCAAGGACGAGGAGAACCAGCCCACTGCCCTCGTGGACAAGGAACGGTTCGTCGGCGTCTGCACAGTCACCGGAGCCCCCGGCCTGGGTGGTCGCTACGACCGAGTCCGAGTCGGTGACATCGAGGAGTCCGCCGTGCTCCAGCTCGTCGCCAACTCCGCCGGCCTTCGTCGCGATGTCATCCCCGCGGCTGCCCCGACCGTCCGCGACGTTGCCGCCGGAGACCCGATCCCGATGCAGAAGCAGACCAAGACCCGAAGGAAGTCCGCATGACGAAGAAGTGGCACTACGTGCTGACCCTCCAGATCGGCAAGCTCGGCTCGACCACCGCACACGAGATCGTCGAATTACGGCCGGGTGCGACCCGCAGCGAGGTCTACCAGCACGCCGTGGACAAGGCCGTTCGGAACTTCCTCAACGCGGCCACCTACGAGTCCAACCGCCCGAAGGACGTCCAGCCGATCACCCTGTTCTGGAGCCTGGAACCCGAGTCCCTGGAGGGCGTCACCGATGCTGAGTGACAACACGACCCGGCTCTACGTCCCCGAACCTCTGGTAGGCCCGGGACAGGCCCTGAGTGCCCCTCAGAGCCTCGGACAGCCCCCGGCCTACGTCATCGTCCAGCAGGCGCCCGCAGAGCCGTCCTGGCTCCGCCAGCACGCCGGACAACTCATCGCCGCCGGAGGTGCCGGCGCCCTGGTGGTCTTCGTGCTCCTGGCCGTCGCGCTCGTCGCGGTCGCGGTCGGCATCGGCGCCATCTCGACGGCCCTTGGCTGGTTCGTCATCAAGAGGCTCATGGAGCCCGGAGACAAGAAGTGACCGACCGGCGTGTTCGTAGCACGCCGGTAGGCCACTGAAGCAAGGATCTCATCCACGAGACGAACGGAGGCCCGGAGCGACGCAACCGCCCGGGCCTCTGGTCTCCGCCCCACCTGTGACGCGAAACGGAGAACGTTCATGGCAAGCGTAGAGCAGAGCGCCGCCGCTGCGCGAGACGACACCGAGACGGACTCGTACGGAGAGCTGGTCACGGAACAGGCTCGCGGCGCCCTCCAGCACATCGCCAGCCGCCGGGTTTCCCCGGGCCCCCGGGCGGGACGCAGGAGGGGGCCCGGGGCCGCCTCCGGCGGCCCGGCGGATGGCCTTCCTAGGTACGACGCGAATAATGTTTCCACTACCCAAGAAAACCCCAGCTCAGAGGCCGAATCGGCTGTTCGGCAGGAGCGACGCGGCAAGCGGTTCGCT
>NZ_JBVICF010000024.1:0-4018 GCF_055572995.1 Streptomyces sp. NPDC030245
GCCTGTCGGCGCAGGTCGTGCTGCTGGAGGAGGCCGACACCGCGGCGTTGTCGGGTGAGGAGATCACGGACGCTGAGCGGGTGGCGCCGTTGCTGGCCGCGCATCCGGCGTATGTCATCTACACCTCTGGTTCGACAGGCCGTCCCAAGGGCGTGGAGGTCACCCATGCCGGCATCGCGGGGTTCGCGGCGGCTCTGGTGGCCCGGATGGGCATCGGTGTGGGTGGCCGTGTGTTGCGTACGGCGTCGCTGAGTTTCGACGCATCGGTGCTGGAACTGGTCCTGGCATGGGGTTCTGGGGCGGCGTTGGTCGTGCCGGAGGGTGCGGGTCTGGCGGGCGAGGAACTGGAAGCCGCTCTCGCGCAGGGTGGGGTGACGCATGCCTTCCTGCCGCCGTCGGTGGTGGCGACGCTGCCCGAGGGCGCGTGGGAGCGCCTGGGTGACTTGGTGGCCTTGGGGGTGGGGGCGGAGGCGTGCCCGCCGGAGCTGGTGTCGCGTTGGGCGCCGGGACGTAGGTTGATCAACGCGTACGGTCCGACGGAGATCACCGTGGCTGCGGCGATCAGTGACCCGCTGACCGCGGGCGAGGGTGCCCCGATCGGGCGCGCGGTGCCTGGCGCAGGGCTGTTCGTGCTGGACGAGCACCTCGGTCTCGCCCCCATGGGTGTCCCAGGAGAGTTGTACGTATCCGGTGCGGGCCTGGCGCGCGGCTACGCAGGCCGTCCGGCGCTGACCGCCGAACGCTTTGTGGCCAGCCCCTTCGGTGGGCCTGGCGAGCGGATGTATCGCACGGGGGATGTGGTGCGCTGGAACGCCGACGGGCAGCTGGAATACCTGGGCCGGGCCGACGATCAGGTGAAGATCCGTGGCTTCCGTATCGAACCCGGCGAGATCCAGGCCGCCTTGGAAGCCGAGCCGGGAGTTGCGCAGGCACTCGTCGTCGCCCGTTCGCACCACGACGACACCCGACTGGTCGCCTACATCGTGCCTTCGTCGGGGGAGACCGAGACGGAGTTGGAGGGGACGACCGGTGAGCAGGTCGAGGAGTGGCGGGAGATCTACGACTCGGTGTACGCCGAGGCCGGGTCGAATGCGCTGGGGGAGAGCTTCGAGGGGTGGAACAGCTCCTACTCCGGTGAGCCCATCCCGCTGGAAGAAATGCGGGAGTGGCGCGACCAGGTAGTGGAGCGGATCCGTGGTTTCGAGCCCCGTCGTGTGTTGGAGATCGGTGTCGGTTCCGGGTTGTTGATGGGGCATCTGGCGGCGGGGGTGGAGTCGTACTGGGCGACGGACTTCTCGTCGTCGGTGGTGGAGCGCTTGCGTGGTCAGGTGGCGGGGCTCGGTTGGGATCATGTGGAGGTGCGCTGCCAGGCCGCCGATGATGTGTCGGGGCTTCCGGTCGGTGAGTTCGACACGATCGTCATCAACTCCGTGGTGCAGTACTTCCCGGGCTGGGAGTACTTGGAGCGGGTGCTGGACCAGGCGTTCGGTCTGCTGGCCGACGGTGGCCGGCTGATCGTGGGAGACGTACGGCACCGGGGCCTGCTGCGAGCCTTGCAGACGGCGGTACAGGTTCGTCAGTCCGGCATCGGGGACACCGATCGGTTGCGGGCGGCGGTGGAGCAGGCCGTGGTGACGGAGAAGGAACTGCTCCTGGACCCGGGCTTCTTCGCTGCCTGGGCGGCCGGACGGCCGGAGGCAGTGGGCGTGGATCTCCGCTGGAAGCGGGGCGCGGCGCACAACGAGCTGACCCGGCACCGCTACGACGTGGTCCTGCACAAGGCTCCTGTCCAGCCGCTCTCTCTGGCTCGGACACCCGTCATGGTGTGGGGCCGGGACATGGAGACACTGGACGCATTGGCGGACGTGTCGCTGCCGGTGCGGGTGTCGGGGGTGCCGAACGCGCGGCTGACCGGGGAGGTCGCGGCCGCCCGCGCGGTGGTCGAGGGCGAGCCCGTCGAGCGGGTCCGGGAGCTGCTGGATGCCCGGAGCGGGCTGGACCCGGAAGCGGTGTGTGCCTGGGCGGAAGGCCGAGGCTGGGACACCGTGATGACCATCGGGCAGGAAGAGCCCGACACCTTCGACGTGATCCTGCTGCCTGCTGGGACGGGTGTGGTGTCGGACGCGTTCGTGTCGGTGGGGGTGCGGTCGCTGGGGGCGTTGGCGAGTGATCCGGTGCGCACCCGGGTGGCGGGCGAGCTGGTGTCGGTGTTGCGGCGCAGTCTGGGGGAGCGGCTGCCGTCGCATCTGGTGCCGGCGGCGTTCGTGGTGCTGGAGGCGTTGCCGTTGACGGTCGGCGGCAAGGTGGACCGGGGTGCGCTGCCTGCTCCGGAGTATGCGTTGGCGGTGTCGCGGGCTGCGCGGACGCCGCAGGAAGAGATCGTGTGCGGTCTGTTCGCCGAGGTGCTGGGGTTGCCGGCGGTCGGGGTCGAGGACAGCTTCTTCGAGCTGGGTGGTCATTCGCTGCTGGCGACGCGGCTGGTGAACCGGGTCCGGGCGGTGCTGGGGGTGGATCTGGCGCTGCGTGCGTTGTTCGATGAGCCGACGGTGGCCGGTGTGGTGCGGCGTCTGTCGGGCGTCGGGTCGCGTCCGGTGCTGGAGCGGCGTGAGCGGCCGGGGCGGTTGCCGTTGTCCTTCGCGCAACGCCGTATGTGGTTCCTGTACAAGTTCGAGGGTGCGTCGGCGACGTACAACATTCCCCTCGTCCTGCGCCTCACCGGTGAACTGGACGTACCTGCACTTGAGGCAGCTCTGAATGATGTGGTCGCCCGGCACGAGCCGTTGCGGACGGTCTTTCCCGACCTCGACGGTGAGCCTTACCAGCACATCCTCACACCCGCCGAAGCCCACCTCGCCCTCCCTGTCGAATCGGTGACAGAAGACGCGATGGGTTCACGCGTGGCGGCGTGTGTCGGGCACGGGTTCGAGCTGGACAGCGAGATCCCGTTGCTCGCGCGGCTCTTCACCCCGCACCCCAGGGAAGCAGTCCTGGTGCTGGTGATGCACCACATAGCATCCGACGGTTGGTCGATGACGCCCCTCGTGGCCGACCTCGCCTCCGCCTACGCGGCCCGGCGCGGCGGCGCGGAACCGGAGTGGACCGCGCTCCCGGTCCAGTACGCCGACTACAGCGTCTGGCAGCACGACCTGCTCGGCGAGGACACCGACCCCGACAGCCTGCTGCGCCGCCAAGCCGCCTACTGGACCGAGCACCTGCGCGGTCTGCCCGACATCGTCTCCCTGCCCACCGACCGGCCGCGGACCGCGACCCCTTCGTACCGCAGTGACACCGTGAGCTTCACGCTCGACGCTTCGACGCATGCCGCGTTGCGGGAGCTCGCACGCTCGACGGACTCGACGCTGTTCATGGTCTTGCACGCGGGCCTCGCGGCGCTCCTCTCGCGGCTGGGCGCGGGACGGGACATCGCGGTGGGCTCACCCATCGCCGGCCGCACCGACGAGGGCCTGGACGACCTGGTCGGCTTCTTCGTCAACACCCTGGTCATCCGCACCGGCATGACGGGGGACCCGACCTTCGGTGAACTGCTGGCCCAGGTCCGCGAGGCGAGCCTTGCCGCCTACGGCCATCAGGACATCCCCTTCGAATACCTGGTGGAGCGGCTCAACCCGCAGCGCTCGCCCGGCCATCACCCGCTCGTCCAGATCATGCTGGCTCTACAGAACAACACCGATCTGGCCTTCGAACTGCCCGGTGTCCGAGCCGAGTTCGAGGACCCGGGCGTCTCCGGCTCGCAGTTCGACCTCACCGTCAACCTGGGTGAAACCTTCGACCGGGACGGAAACCCCGCCGGCATGTCCGGACTGATCGAGTATGCGACGGACTTGTATGACGCGGGCACGGTGGAGTTGTTCGGGGAGCGGCTGGTTCGGTTGCTGGGTGGGGTGGTTGCCGGTCCCGACGCACGCGTGGGCGAGCTGGATGTGTTGGGGGAGGGCGAGCGGGATCGGTTGTTGGGGTGGTCGGCGACTGGTGCTGCGCCTGAACTGGTGACGTTGCC
>NZ_JBVICF010000025.1:0-3518 GCF_055572995.1 Streptomyces sp. NPDC030245
GCTCAACCTGGGCAACGCCACCGGGCACCCGTCCTTCGTGATGTCCAACTCCTTCGCCGACCAGACGCTGGCCCAGATCGAGCTGTTCACCAAGCAGGAGCAGTACCCCACCGGCGTCTACGTCCTGCCCAAGCACCTGGACGAGAAGGTCGCCCGCCTCCACCTGGACGCGCTGGGTGTGAAGCTGACGACGCTGCGCCCGGAGCAGGCTGCCTACATCGGTGTCGAGGTCGAGGGTCCCTTCAAGCCCGACCACTACCGCTACTGATCCTCGACCGGCCACTGGCCGCCGGCCGGCCGCTGGTCAGCCCCACCTCAGCAGGCCCTCGCCCCCGCGGCGGGGGCCTGCCCCTTTGAGGCGATACCTACAGCTCAGCTCGAGGCGACACTTATAGCTCAGCCCGCGACACCCACAGAGCAGCTCGCGATACCTACAGCTCAGCGCAGAAACCCGACCGAGGACCAGGACCCAGCCCATGCCCCGCGGCCGATATTCGCTTCACGATCCGCACGATCACACCCCCCTCGGTGAAGAACACTTCCACTGCGCGCCCGGCCCCTCCGGCTGGCGCTACGTCTCCCAACGAACCACCCCTTCCGGCACCCCCGCCGGCTCCGTCGACCTCGCACTCGACGACCGCGGTCGCCCCATCCGCCTGGAACTGCGCGCAGGCGACTGGCAGGTCCGCGCCGGCGCCCTCAACGGCGTCACCTGGGTCCGCACCGACCCCACAGGCGCCCACGCCACCGAAGACAACGCCCCCGCCCACGCATTCACCGGCACATCCCCCGCCTTCCTCATCGCGACGGCCCGGCTCCTGCGCCTGACCCCCGCTTCCCCCGCGACCCGTATCCGCCTGGTCGCCTTCACAGACCCGGTCCTGGCCCCCCGCACCCTCGACCAGTCCTGGACCTTGCTGAAAAGCGAAGCACACGCCACTGACAACGGCCCTCTGATCGTGGACGAGTACCAGGTCACGGCCCTGGACACCGGCGAACAGCACACCGTCCACATCGCCGGCGACGTCGTCCTCGCGGCCCCCGGCATCGAGCTGGAGCACCTCGAAACCCCACCGTCGACTTTCGCCTGACGGCCGCCGGCCCTCGCCTGACACGGATCAGGCAGGCGGCTGGAACCCGGTAACCGGCCGAGATGCCTCCGCCTCCTGGCCGGCAGGAGCAGGAGCAGGAGCCGGAGCAGGAGCAGGAGCAGGAGCAGGAGCAGGCCGGACGGGAGGCGGAGCAGAAGCGACCGAGTGAGCACCGCCCCCGACGGCACCGGAGCCACCCACAGCCCCCGAGCCACCCACATGGTCAGAGCCCACACCACCACCGCCACCGCCGCTACCAGCAGCCCGCCGCGCATCCCGCGTCTGCCGCTCGTGCACCACGGCCGCCAAATACGCGGCAGGCGGCACCCCGTGGGGCGCCGGAGCGCCGGTCCGTTCCGCCAGATCCCCGGCGAGCCGCTCCGCCATCGCCCAGCCCACCTGCGGATCCAGCTGCTGCATCCGCGTCAGGTACTGCCGGATGGCCAGCCACAGACTCTCCGGCACTCCTGAGAGGTCAAGCCCGGAGAACTGCCCCACCAGCCAGGGCGGCGGCGGGGGAACGAACGCCGCACGCCCCGCGGGCACCCGCTCACGCACGACCAGCGTCCCCGCGAACACATCCCCGAGCCGCCGCCCCCGCGCCGACACCAGCGACGCGATGCACGCGACGACCCCGAATGTCAGCAGGATCTCGACGACCCCGATGGCCCCCCGCACCAGCGCGTGCCGGAACCGAATGGGCCCGCCGTCGTCCCGCACCACGCGCAACCCGCACGCCAGCTTCCCGAGAGACCGCCCGTGGCTGAGCGTCTCGACGGCGATCGGCCCACCGACCAGAACCAGCACGAAGCTGGCCACCGCCACCGCGGCGGCCGCGGCATCGTCCAAGGAAGAAGTCGAGGCGACGATCCCGATGGTCACGCCCAGATACACCGCCCATGCCACGACCATGTCGATCAGCACGGCCAGCGCCCGACTGGGCAGCTTCGCGGGCCGCAGCTCCAGCGCCACCGCCTCGCCCGTCACCAGCTCACTCACGCCGCCACCCCTTCCCCGCACTGCCGTAGGACTGGCCAGTCTGCCAAGCTGATGCATCACGCGCCGCAGTGCGAGGAGCTACGAGGAGCAGTCAACCGATGGACCTCGACGTCTTCGTGTCGTCCCACCGAGCCGAGTGGGACCGACTGGAAGCCTTGCTGCGCCGCCAGCGCCGCCTCACCGGAGCCGAGGCCGACGAACTCGTCACTCTCTACCAACGCGCCGCGACCCACCTCTCCCTGATCCAGTCCACCGCACCCGATCCGCAGCTCACCGGGCGCCTCACACATCTGGTGGCACGCGCGCGGAGCGCCGTGACGGGCACACGCCGCGCCTCTTGGCGAGACGTGACCCGCTTCCTGACACACGGCTTCCCCGCAGCGGTCTACCGATCCCGCCGCTGGTGGATACCCACCGCCCTGCTCTCGACGGTCCTGGCAGCGGTGATCGGCTGGTGGATCGGCACCCACCCCGAAGTGCAGTCCACGATCGCCGCCCCGAGCGAGCTCCGCGAGATGACCCGCCCCGGCGGCCAGTACGAGACGTACTACTCCAGTCACCCCGCGACCTCTTTCGCCGCCCAGGTCTGGACGAACAACGCCCAGGCAGCCGCGATGTGCCTGGTCCTGGGAGCCTTCCTCTGCTTCCCCGTCCTCTGGGTCCTCTTCCAGAACATGCTCAACCTCGGTGTGGGCATCGGCCTGATGTCCTCTGCCGGCCGCCTCGACACCTTCCTCGGCCTCGTCCTCCCGCACGGCCTCCTCGAACTGACGGCGGTCTTCGTAGCCGCCGGCACAGGCCTGCGCCTCGGCTGGACCGTCATCGACCCGGGCCCCCGCCCCCGCCGCACCGCCCTGGCGGAGGAGGGCCGCGCGGCCCTCGGCATGGCCATCGGCCTGGCCCTGGTCCTCTTCGTCTCCGGCGCCATCGAAGGCTTCGTCACCCCGTCAGGCCTCCCGACCTGGGCCCGCATCACCATCGGAATCGCCGCCGAACTGGCATTCCTCGCGTACGTCTATGTGCTGGGCGGCAGAGCGGCCCGTGCGGGCGAGACGGGGGACCTGGACCAGGACGAACGCAGCGCTTCGGTCCCCCTCGCAGCGTGATGTGCGTACGGCCCGGCTGACCTGCTAGTCTCCTCATCGCCCCGGAAAAACCGTTGACACGGAAGGACCGGGGAGGTAGATTCGAACAGTTGCCTAGAGCTGGACAAGTCCAGCGGCACCAGTTAAAGTCTGTCTGCTTCTTGAATTTCATTGACGAGAAGCCACCCCCGATGATTCGGAATGCGAAGCCGGTAAGACCGGCCGAAAACTTCTGATAAAGTCGGAATCGCCGGAAAGGGAAACGCGAAAGCCGAAAGGCCGGAGCGGGAACCGGAAAGGCACCGAGGAAATCGGACACGAAAGAGTCTGATAGAGTCGGAAA
>NZ_JBVICF010000026.1:0-3421 GCF_055572995.1 Streptomyces sp. NPDC030245
AGCTGGTGTTGGTGATTGACGAAAGCCTGGTCTGATTTCAGAGGCGACATTTGTTTTGGGGGGGAGTTGGCTGGGTGTATATCCGTTATTTAGGTAACGGCCGCCTATGGTTCCGCTCTTACAGCGGCTCACTTTTGAAAAGCGCAAAAGTAAGCAAAACGCTCTTGCCGGTATGACTCACCCACATGGGTTACAAATTAGTTCACGCACATAGGTAACAGTTTTTTAACTGGCAGGGTCGATTTCGCGAGGATCTGACCATGCCCTGGAAAGAGCTGAAACCTATGGACCTCAGAGTGAAGTTCATCGCCGACTATTTGGAGGACGAGCACAGCTTTAGCCAGCTGTGCCTGGACCATCAAATCAGTCGCAAGACTGGCTATAAATGGGTCGAGCGCTACAAAGCGGAGGGGCCCAGAGGCCTCGAAGAGCGAAGTCGCAGCCGCCACAATCAGACGTATGTGGTCCCTTTTGCTGTCCGGCAGGCAATTATTGAATTGCGTTCGACTGGAGAAACGGTTCCCGGCCCGAAGAAGATCCAGAACGACTTGATACGGCGTTTTCCTGGGCAGAACCCACCCTCAAAAACCACCATTTACAACATCCTCAAGGCCGCTGATTTGATCACGCCTCGGCAATTGCGCCCGCGTGTAGCTGTCTATCCCAAGCCTTTACGTAAGGCAGAAATCCCCAACCAGCTTTTCAGCGCTGATTACAAAGGGCAATTTCTGACAGGGGCAGGTGTGTGGTGTTATCCGTTGACGATAATGGATCACGCGAGTCGCTTTTTACTGGCCTGCGAGAGTATGGCCAGCACCAATTTCAAGGAAACCCAGCAAACCTTCGAGCGGGTTTTCCGCGAATATGGGCTGCCTGAGCGCATCCGTACCGACAACGGTGTGCCGTTTGCCAGCACGGGCCGTGCCGGGCTGTCGCAGCTATCGATCTGGTGGCTACGACTTGGGATCATTCCTGAGCGAATTGAACCGGGCCGCCCTGATCAGAACGGGCGCCACGAACGTATGCACAGGACGCTGAAAAGTACGTTACCCCAACCACCGGCGGTTGCGTGGGATGCTCAGCAGCGTCACTTTGATCGCTTCGTGCAGCACTATAATTACGAGCGTGGACACGAGGCTCTTGGGCAGAAAACGCCAGCCTCGTGTTACATGCCTTCAACACGAGTCTATCCGGAGCGGTTGCCGGAGATGGGCTATGCGAGTCATGTCGAGTGTTACCTGGCAGACAGTAGTGGGATCATCAATCGAGCAGGTCTAAGGATTTATGTTGGTAATTTGCTGAGCCATCAAACCATCGGAATGGAGATGATCAGTGATGGCATATGGAATGTGATCTTCGGTCCGGTGATCTTGGGCCGAGTAAACGCTAGGGATGCAAAAAACGGTTATGTTTCAATCAAAGTGTCACCTATGTGAAGGCACTTTTTTGTAACCCATGTGGTTGTCCCGTACATGCCCCACCACTCGGCACCTCGCTTAGGCTCGGTGTGCCCTTGTAAGATTATTTTCACCTGCTTCAGACCGTGGTGCCCTCAGATTTCAAGATCGTGAGTGAGCATGGGTCGAAGCAGGTTCTTTTCTAAACTAGTCCGAACGGTTGCCTGGGCGTAAAGCCCGATTCTGCAAGGTTGGACGTGAGGAAAACGCCATGGACCATGACTCTGCGTTCGTCGGAATTGATGTTTCCAAAAACAAGCTCGACTCATTCGTCAGCACTACTGGCCAAGTCGAGCAGTTTTTCAATACTCCAGAAGATATCCAGCGTTTAGCTAAGCATCTCAAGGCTCAGATGCCCGCTTTAGTGGTGCTGGAAGCAACTGGCGGATATGAGCGGCTTGCCGCTGCCGAGCTTTGCGCTGCTGGATTACCAGTCGTTGTTGTCAATCCCCGTCAGGTCCGTGATTTCGCTAAGGCTACCGGACGGCTGGCTAAAACCGACGCTCTGGATGCCCAGGTGATTGCGGAGTTTGCTCAGGCGGTCAAACCCGAAATTCGGGAGATGCCAGATGAACACGCTCGTGAACTGGCAGATCTACTGACTAGACGCCGTCAGCTTATCGATATGATCGTGGCGGAGGAGTCTCGACTGAAACAGGCGGTATTCAAGGCGCTTCGACGGGATATCAAGGCACATATCGTCTGGCTTCAAAAGCGTCTTAAAAGTACAGACGATGACTTGCACGAAGCGATCAAAGCTTCGCCGGCCTGGAAGGCCAATTATGATTTGCTGCGCGAGGTCTCAGGTGTTGGCAATGTGCTCGCACTTTCGCTGCTGGCGATGGTTCCTGAGCTAGGCAAAGTGAATCGCAAACAAGTGGCTGCATTGGTTGGTGTGGCCCCTTTTAACTGCGATAGCGGCCTGTACAAAGGACGTAGACGGATATGGGGTGGTCGAGCTGAGGTGCGAAGTGTGCTTTACATGGCTGTCTTGTCCTCGAAGAGCCATAACCCGGTGATCGAGAGGTTCTACAACCGTCTGCTTGCTGCAGGGAAGACGAAGAAAGTGGCGCTGGTTGCATGCATGAGAAAGCTGCTGACGATCCTGAATGCGATGGTCCGAGATCAAAAACATTTCGCTGAAATGGCTTGAGATTCGACACGGTTGCTCACTCCGGCTTTGGACCGTGGGCCGCCGCGATGGGCCATCCTTGGCCCAGCGCGGCTAACCCGGCGTCCTGCCGGGTTACCCACGCTCCAAAGCCTGCGTTCGGCCAGCGTGGTTTAACGGGGCGCCTAAGATCAAGATCAAAAGCAGATCAAGAGCACAGCGGCCTCCCGGCCGGCTTGAGTGTTGAAGAGCAAAATCAAAATCTAAAGCGGGCACGGTCAAATGTGGGAGCTGGCTTGCCTGCGATGGCATCGACTCGGTGTATCTGAAAAACCGAGTTGTCTGCATCGCAGGCAAGCCAGCTCCCACAGAAAAGCAGCTTTGCTTTCGCTCTGGTCTTTGCCTTTGCTTTTAACACTCAAGCCGGCCGGGAGGCCGCTGTGCTCTTGATCTGCTTTTGATTTTGATCTGCGGGCCCCGTTAACCACGATGGCCGCAAGTAGGCACGGTGGAGCGGGTAAACCGGCAGGGATGCCGATTTAGCCGCGCCGGGCCATGGATGGCCCGTCGCGGCGGCCCGCGGAAGCGGGCCGGAGTGCGGGCATGCCGAGCCTAAGCGAGGCACCGAGTGGTGGGGCAAAGACCTTTTGGTTACTTTTGGGGCGTTTGCCAAAAGTGACCCGCTGTAAGAGCGGAACCCTAAGCCGCCGTTACCGCAGCAACGGATATGTACACAAACCAACCCACCGCAAATCAGGCATTCCCCGCCAACCTCAACCGAGCCGCCTGAGTAAAATCCAACATCCGCTTCAGCGGCCTAACCGCCTGCGGAATCACCGAAGGCTCAACAAAA
>NZ_JBVICF010000027.1:0-2036 GCF_055572995.1 Streptomyces sp. NPDC030245
ACTCCGTTGAGCTGGAGGTACTCCCCTACTTCGGTCCTCCCTTCCGAGGTCAACTTGCCCCCGCGCATCTCGCCGGCGGTGTAGACGTTCTTGTTTGCATACGAGCGCACCCAGGTCGGATCGCTCATATACCAACCGCCGACCCATTTCTCGTTGTACCAACCACTATCCCCGCGAGTACGGAACCACCCACCGGTATAGGTCTCCCCGGTAATGTCAGCCGTCTGCCCCTTGATCGTGCCGCCGACGGTTGCGTTGCCGGCGACGGCAGCGTTCCCGGTGATGTTTGCTGTAGTAGCGTTCACCGTGCCGGTGTTGTTGAGGTTGTTGCCTCCCATGTCGATCGAGGTGTTCATCCGGTTCACTTCGGGGTGACCCGCTACCGAGTTTCGATACAGGTAGTCGTTGGTAAGGGCGCCGTCGTCGAAAAACAGAGCGGTCGCCAAGTGCCCTGCCCCCGGGGAAACGCCGTAGGACGCCAGCGGCACGCCCCACCCTCCAAACGAGCCCTCCACCCGGGCTGTGTCGACGTTCGAGACATAGCCGCCGCGAGCGCCCACCTGCTTGGCAATCCGACGAATGCTGGTCTCGGAAATGGTTTCACCGCCGGTGGTGACAACCAGCGTCTGCAGCTTATTCGGCGTCGGCTCGATCGCCAGTACCCTGTAGGCCTGGCCGAAGCTGTTCAGGTCGGCGACGCTCGTCTCCAGGTACCCGGTGTTCTTCAACATCGTCGTGGTAATCGTCGCCGGCGTAGTCGGCCCTGCAGCCGCAACGACCGCGGCGTAGTTGTCCTTGATATAGGCTGCAGCCGCGTCGGAAATGATTTTCTGGTGATCGGCAGTGGTCTGCGCGGCCATGTTGTCCGCGTGATCGAACATCGCCTGGGCACCGATCCCGAGGGCGGAGATCACCAGAATCAGCACCACGATCATTTCGATCGCGGCAAAGCCCTGCTGCTTCTTCGCACCCCGCAATACCCTGCCTCTCGCCTTCATGTTCTCGTCCCTCCAAATAGGTTTTCGGTGCTCCACGAGGCCTGCCGGAGCTGTTGTTCGATGTCTTGGTGCAACTGGCCAAACTCGCCCTTCCGGATCTTGGCCCGGATCCCGGTATCGCCTGCGCCAATGGAGAGCGTCTTGACCATCAGTCGACCAGGCTGACCAGGCTGCCGTTTGATGGTCTGCCAGATGACTGCACTCAGACCGTCGGCAAGCAGGTCGTTGTTGTTCGGCAGCTCCGCGCACCAGGTCGAGATCCTCGACAGAGCATCAGGAATGTCACGACCGTGTATGGTCGCGATGACCAAGCGACCATTGGTACTCGCGGTGACTGCCTCGACGCCGGCGGCCGTGTCCCTAATCTCACCAATGAGGATCAGGTCCGCACTGGCTCGCATCGTTTTGATGAGGTGCTCGCGGTATCCACCAGCCTTTCGCGACGCCGGCACTTGGATACAACGGCCAGGACCATGCAGCCCGTTCAGAGGCGTTTCCGGCGGATCCTCAATCGCGATAGCGACGCCGCCATGAATCATCAGGCGCTCCACCACGAGAGATGCTGCAGAGGTCGTCTTGCCGACCCCCATCTCACCAGCGAAAAGGATCAGCCCCCGCGTCCCCTTATCGAGCAGGAGCTTTACCGCGTGCGGAGGCAGGCCCAGAGTCGCGAAGCGGCGGATCTCCGCCTCCGGTCGCCGAATGAAAAAGACGTTGCTGTTGGTCACGTCGGTCATCTGGGTGACCCGCAGCATCGTACCCTCGTGGATCACCGCAAACTCGGACTCACCATGCGTGGCGTAGCCCTCCATGCACTTCTGGCGAAGTGCATGAATAAGCTCCTGCATGCTGTCTGGCACAGGGATCCGGGGCGCATGCGCCCCGGCCACCTGTTTCATGTCGCTGTAGCCCTCACCAATGTAGAGATCGATCCAGCCGAACTCTTTAGGCGAATGGTTTTCTGGGCCGCTCATACCCCTCCCTTACTGCCACCGGCAGATTAGGTGTTGCTCGCCCAGGTGAGGGAGTGGCTGGTGG
>NZ_JBVICF010000029.1:0-1635 GCF_055572995.1 Streptomyces sp. NPDC030245
TCTTGTGCGCGTTGGAAGGCTCGATGATGGTGGGCCGTGGCATGCGGTCGTCACGCGGACCGGCCGAAGTTGGAAACACTTTTCTTTCCACCGTGTTGACCTGAGGTCGGCACTTTTTTTGCAACACAACCCTACCATTTAGTTGGTAGTTAAGGAGATTATTATGAGTACTGAATTTAATGGCAAGAAGTTGTTGGTCATCGGCGGCACTAGCGGGATGGGACTGCAAACTGCCCGCATGGTTCTTGAGCAAGGCGGAAGCGTCGTCATCGTCGGTCACCGTGAAGACAAGGCCGAAGAGGCCCGCAAGGCGCTGTCGTCGTTGGGCACCGTGACCGCCCTGACTGCCGATCTCTCGCGAGCCGAAGATGTGAAGCGACTCCTGCATACCATCGATGAACACCACAAGGACATCAATCTTCTGGTCAACGCGGCTGGGGTGTTCTTCCCGAAGGCGTTTCTTGAGCACACGGAAAGTGATTACGAACAATATTTGACGTTGAATAAAGCGTTCTTCTTCATCACACAAAAAGTCGTGGCCAATCTCGTGGCCAGCGAGCGTCCCGGCGCCATTGTGAACATCGGCTCGATGTGGGGCAAGCAGGCGATTGCGGCTACGCCGTCGTCCGCGTATTCGATGGCAAAAGCAGGTTTGCATTCGCTGACCCAGCACCTTGCGATGGAGCTGGCATCCAAACAAATCAGGGTCAATGCCGTTTCTCCGGCGGTTGTCGAAACGCCGATTTACGAGGGATTCATACCCAAGGCCGAGGTTCATGGCGCCTTACAGGGATTCAACAGCTTCCACCCAATCGGCAGGGTTGGGACGCCACAAGACGTCGCCGAGGTCATCCTCTTCCTGTTGTCGGACAAGGCAGCATGGGTGACGGGCGCAATCTGGGACGTTGACGGCGGCGTGATGGCCGGGCGTAACACATAATGGGGGAACGAGAAATGAACACAAACATTAAAGGAACTCCCGGCAACGGGATCAACGTCGGCGCATTGCGTGAGTTTGCAGATCAGGTCGCAGCAAAGCCCGCCGCAGGCATCGCGACGTTCGGCGTCGTGACAACCTGGGAGGGTGGCACCCGGACGCGTGCGCGAACCATGCCGCTCGTACTAGGTGACACGGCCTTGGCGCGCGGCTTTGTCATCGACGCGGACGAACCGGCAGAATTGCTCGGTACCGACACGGCCGCTAATCCACAAGAATTGATCCTGGCTGCGTTGAACGCATGCATGACTGCAACCTACGCGGCAAATGCGGCGGCAATGAACATCGAGTTGCAATCGCTGACTATCCGCACGAAGGGAAGCCTCGATCTGAGAGGTTTTCTTGGAATCGATCCTGGGATCAATCCAGGGTACGACCAGGTCGAGTATGAGGTCGAAATGGAGTCGTCGGCGGATTCGGCGGCGCTGAAAGCATTGCACGCGCAGGTGCAGCGAACATCGCCGAATTACCACAACTTCGCGAGAGCCATTGATCTCAAGGCCAAGCTGACCATTCTCCAATGATCGAGTCAGTGTTTCCCGTGGTTGGCTGACGGGAGGCCAAACCAGATGCGCTATGACGGAAGGTTCAACCTTCCGTCATCACGTTCTCTGGAATACGCAGTGTCAATTTGAGGT
>NZ_JBVICF010000030.1:0-1553 GCF_055572995.1 Streptomyces sp. NPDC030245
GCGTACGTCAGGTAGTCGCCCATCCTCTCCTGCAGGGTGTCGAACGGGAGCTCGCCGGCGGAGCCTGCCAGCATCGCAATCATCTCCGGGATGTCCGCCAGCTCGTCAGCTGTCAGATCCCCCAGATCCAGGGAGCGGAACGTTCCATTGCCGCGGCCGTTCGTGGCCTTCGCGTTCTCGACATTAAGTACGGGGCGGCCGTGGATCTCAGTCACGCCGGCTGACTTCCATTCTCCCGGCCGCAGACCGACCAAGTAGGTCGCTTTCAACCAGGTCTTCAATGGGCGCGCATAGCGGTGTTTGCCCTGGTGCATCTCCAGGTACGAAAGCAAACGTTGGTAGTCGGCTCGCTTAAAGCCCTTCTGCTTCTTGGAGGATGTCTGAGTCCCTTTTCGAAGGGTGCCCTCTGATGAGGTCGTATCCAGCATCTGGAGAGCGGCCTGGAGCTCTTCCTGGACGACTTTCTCCTCAGTCGCCGCCATACGCTCAGTGAACAGATGCCGAAGGGCGTTCTTGTACTGCTTCCAGGTGTTACGGGCGATCGAGGGCTTACGGGTGATGAGGTGCTCGATCACCGTGAGTGGCGGTACCGAATGGGGGGAGTCGATGCCGTATGCCTGGGCAGCTTGGGAGCAGACAGAGAGAGCCTTGATGACGTACTGCTCATTCGTTTCCGGAAGTCTACTCGGAATCATAAGTTTTATTTGGCTACCCCCGTTACTCGGAACCGTAAACGTCTCCAAGTAACGTATCAGATGCAGACTATTGTCGCCAGAAATCTTCGTTCGATACCCGTGTTGACCTATTCGGAAACGGACGTTGCTGAGTTCGTCATCGATCCATCGGCGAGCGCATCACCCGCTGCGAGTGATCTGCCAGCTGTGACCTAAAAAGAGTCGGCGTGTCTGGGTATTTGTCGGCGGAGTAGGGCGGTGCTGCTGCCGAGTGTCACATGTGACCTAAAGGGGGTATTGGCTCCCGAAAGCCCTGTATCTGCGGCATCTCGCACTGGCTATAGGGATGGTCACAGGTGACCTATTTGGCGGGCAGAAGGGATTTTAGGTCACCTAAGACCTATATGGGTGTGGGTTGGTGTTGAGTGGTGGGTCACTTCTGACTATCATTGTCTTATCGTTCGACTTTCGTTGATGTATAGTCGTGCGCTAAAGCGTTGTTTTCCTGTAAGGAGCGCTTTATCCATCAACCAACCGAGCAGATACGATGAAGAACCGAGTGATTGCTGGCTCTCTGCTTGTCGCTACGTTGTTGTCCGGGTGCGCTGGGACTGGCCGTGGTGGCGACAAGAGCTACAGCGACGACCCCGCTTACCAGAAGCTCCAGGAAACAGCGAAGAACATCCAGCAGTCGCTCACGCAGCTTGCTGAAGCTGAGCAGTACGAGAAGATGAAGAACCGGCCTTCGCAGCCGCGGATCTATGCTCAGATCCGCGGCATGGAGCAGGTCGTGACCATGCCCTGGCACGGCTCTCTCGAACAGGCGGTGAGCAAGCTCGCATCGTTCTCCGGCTACGAAGTGAAGTTCATGGGTAAACC
>NZ_JBVICF010000031.1:0-1412 GCF_055572995.1 Streptomyces sp. NPDC030245
CCTTACCTCGCAGGGGCATAAAGCGTAGCTGGTAGTTTGATTTCCCCTGCGCAGGGTAATAACATTGTTAGCACCTTGCGCAGGGAGAACCAATATGCCGGATATCACTCCGAACACTGCCGTAAACCACCCTCAAGCACTCAGCCTACGAGCAGCTGCAGATCGAGTCTGCAGTTTGATCAGCGCCTCGCCGATAGAGCGTGGAGACCAGCTCGAAGCATTCGTCTCCGAGCTCACACCGGAACATGCGCAGATCTCCTTCAACTTCCAGGGGGGAGTGGTTCAAGGCCATCTCAACCTGACCCTACGATCAATCCCACCGAGGATCTGGGTGCAATTCCCAGTACCTGGCCACGAGCCGACAGCAATATCTGGTGACGGGGTGGATGCACAGGCGTCGACGCTTGCGGAGCTCGTCCGCAAGCAAATGGCAAAACGCCCACCTGTCTCCGAGCGATTCAAAGCGCTCCAGGCGCAGCGCAACCGCCTTTCGCAAGAGGCTACAGAACGTTGAAAACGACTATCCGTGCGATTGGGAATTCTCAGGGCATCACGATACCCAAGCCGTTGCTGGCCGAACTCGGCGTAAGCCTTGGCGACCCTGTAGACGTCTCCTTCAAAGATCAGACCCTGGTGGTGTCCAAGGTCGCTACCGAATACGACCTCAGCACGCTAGTCGCCCAGTGTGACCTGGAGGCCCCGGAGCCGCCGGACATCCACTGTTGGAGAACATCCGCGCCGGTAGGAAACGAAGCATGAGCAAGCGCCCGCAGCATCAATTCGACCGCGGTGACATCGTCTCCCTGGACATGGGTAGCGCTTCAACGCAGGTGGCCTGTAAAGCGCTCGTGCTTTCCCCAGCAGCGTACAACGCCCTGGGGCTCGCCCTAGCCGTTCCTATCACCGAGCACGACAGCAGCCGCTACGCCGGCTTTGCCGTCGCGATCGTCCTTCCGGGGCGCACGCCGGCGAGCGGGGCAGCCTTGGTCAACCTGGTGCGGCCGGTGGATCTTGCTGCAAGAGGTGCGAAGCTGCTCGGGAAGGCACCCCAGACAACCATAGATGAAGCCCTGCAGCGCCTGCAGGCGGTTGTTGGGAAAGACCAATGAGCAGCGAACCCACGCTTCGGCAACGCACTGGTGTTGTCATCATGGCAGTTCACCCAGCGCTTGGCCCGCTCTACTGGGAGTTCGTATCCGAGGCCAGCGTGGGTGGTCCTGATTACCACTCGATCACCACCCGCATCGACAGAGCTCTGCTTCTCGCCCCTGACTGGCGTACATCCTCCACTTTCAGGCTGCACAGCAACCATATGGAACGTGTTCTGCGCGATCAGGTGACCGTCGTAGACGACTTCGACCCCGACGGCGGCCCCTGGTCCCAGATCGATTTCGAGGGCGAGCTCAGTGCCC
>NZ_JBVICF010000032.1:0-1398 GCF_055572995.1 Streptomyces sp. NPDC030245
GGAGCTTGGAATCACACGGCAGACCCTGTACCGGCACATTTCGCCCAAGGGCGAGTTGCGCCCCGATGGCGAGAAGCTGCTTGCCCGCACGTGACACGATGAGTGCCACCTACGCCATCGGCTTAGAGCCGCTAACACCACCTATCCACGAAGCGTGCGCAGATGATCGCGGCTGCCAACTTCAAAAGCGCTTCGTGGATGTCAAGGCGCCTTTCAAAGCGGATTCGCAGTTTGCCAAAGCCAGCAAACCATCCGTGCGTCCTCTCCACTACCCAGCGATGTTTGCCCAGCCTTTCGCTGCTTTCAATGCCGCGCCTGGCAATGCGGCTGGATATGCCTCGCTGCCTCAGATGGGCACGGCAGCGTTTGTAGTCATAGCCTTTGTCAGCATGCAGCTTCGCTGGTCGCTTGCGAGGTCGACCCTGCAGGCCTGCAACGCCAGGGATCGCATCCAAGCACCGCTCGAACATCATGGAGTCATGTCTGTTCGCCCCGCTGACAAGAACCACCAGCGGGATGCCTCTGGCGTCTACGACGATGTGCCGCTTGGAGCCGAGTTTTCCTCTGTCGGTGGGGTTCGGGCCTGTTTCCTGGCCCCCCGGGGGCTTGGTACCGAAGAGCCATCAATACTGGCCCGGCTCCAATCGATCTGGTCGTGTTCACGCAAACGCATCAGCATGGCCTGGTGCAACCTCTGCCAAACCCCTGCTGCGCTCCAATTCCGAAGTCGCCGCCAGCAAGTCATGCCGCTGCCATAGCCAAGGGATTGTGGGAGGTCTTCCCATGGAATGCCGGTATGCAACACGAACAAGATGCCGTTGAGGGCGGCCTCATCGCTCACTGCGAGCTTGCGTGCGCCACCTTTGGCGGAGGGAGTGAAGGTGGGGATCAGGGGCTGCAACTGCAGCCACAGTTCTTTGCTAACGGGTTGTCTTGCCATGAGGGCATGAAGCATAACTGCTTCATGCGGGTCTCTTGGGCAGTGGTGTTAGCGACTCTTAGAGTGCTTTATTTTCCGTTTTCTGAGACGACCCCACATAGGGCGAAAAGTCGCCGGCCGTGACGGCCAGTGGCAGGACGAGGGCGCTGGCGAGCAGAGCGCCGGTGAGTGCGATTTTCATCGTGTTCTCCTTATATGCCTATGGAGATCAGACGGCGACCACGGGGAAATCCACCGTGGTGTCGGCGATGTGGTTGGTGTAGTTGGTGAGCGTGTTCAGCGCGACGTTGGCGATCACTTCCAGTATCAGGCCGTCGTCGAGCCCCGCGCGGCGGTAGTTGGCCATGGCGTCGGCCGACACCACGCCGCGTTGCTCGACCAGCGCGCGGGCAAAGCCGGCGATTGCATCGTCAAGTGCGTTGGCCGCCTGGCCGGTGCGGGCCGCGGCGATGGCCTCT
>NZ_JBVICF010000033.1:0-1294 GCF_055572995.1 Streptomyces sp. NPDC030245
TCGCCATTTTATTTTGCGGGGGCATGGCGGTCCTCGGCGAACGTGGCCCTGTCTCGTCGTGGCTGCAGTCCATGGATCGAGAGGCTGATCGCGCTAAGTTGGAGCCGGTGATGCGAAAATTCGCTGAGCAGGGCAAGCCGGAAGCGATCATCTGGCTTGCGCAGAACTTCCCGAAAGAGAACAGGACCTCTCTCGAAGCTTTGGCGAGCCAAGGGAACGGAACGGCGCTCTTCACCCTCGCGGCGCTGCGCCTCCGTGACGGCGACGAAGGCGAATTCGAGTCATTGATGCAGCAGGCAGCAGAGGCAGGTAATGCTGACGCTCTTCGTTTCATCAAGCGCCAGGCTGAGCGCTGAGGCATCTATCCGTGGCGTGATTTTGAAACCTAGATCACGCCACGGATAGTCCACCGTAAGTTGCGAGCGAAGGGGTGTTGGTGGTGGCAGAGACATATACCTGTGGTGGCTGTGGAGCGGAATTTTCCCCCGGCGATCATGTGTGCCGGGGGTGTCACGGTCGAATCGTTTATGGCGCCCTTCCGGAAGAGGTTTCGAAAGGAGCGGGTGCTGCAGGGGCGGTCTGGGCGTCTATTGCCTTTGCAGTCCTGTTTCTGTTGCCGGTGGTAGTGTCTAGCTGTTTCGGTGTGGCTGTCCCGATTGGCCTCGGGCTTGGGTTGTGGGGATTGCTGGTTGTCTTTGCTGTCTGGGTATGGGGGTATCGGTGGGGCCGGAAGAGGGCTGTCGCTGCGCGAATTGGCATGTGCAGGACTGTTGTTGATAGGAGCCGGTCGTGATCAAGTTGGCTGCGGATAGTTCACCGGTGGCGAAATTCATTCGCCATAGGCGCTTGGTCGCCGATATGCGCCTACCTGGTGTGGTCGCGGCTGAGTTCCAGGGTTGGGTTGGCTCCTGCTCAGTTCGTTATCGTCTCAGGGGTGCTGAGCACGCGGATGTGATTTCCTCAGTAGATGAAGCCTTGCTGGTGGCTGGCATGCTGAGTGCCCCACTGGCCGGCGCTGACTCGGTGCGCGTCGAGCCTGCTACATCCGGGCAGGCTGACTTCCGCACGGCATTGGAGTGGGGAAGGGCTCGGCTTGGCGAGGTCGACCTGGCGAAATTGCTGGCTTGGTGGTCTCTCTGAGAGCAGATGGGTTGCTCTCGATCTTTTGACTTTCATTAGGCTATAGTAAGCGCTAATTTGCTGAGAAAGCTTTAGCGCATGAAGCTGTCCGACTACAAGAAGTCACCGAAAGAGTTCATTCAGGGGGTCCGTTCTGACGGGTTCCGGGTGGGCT
>NZ_JBVICF010000034.1:0-1280 GCF_055572995.1 Streptomyces sp. NPDC030245
TCGATCTCGGCCTCATTAAAGGTCTTTCTCCCCTCCCCTGGCTCCAACATCCTGTCGAAACGGATGTCCCGATCCTGCATGGCGGCAGCCACAGCTTGGCACCGTCCAGCGCTGGCATCTCGATCGGAGCAGTAAGGGACGTGACGCTGGATCAGCGCGAGTTGGTCTTGGTAGAAAGCTCCATGAGTGGCGTCTAGCAGCGTGCGATTTTCAGCAGCAGTTTGCCGGACGCTTCCAACCATCGCGCTTCCAACCGCCTGTACGCTAGCCATTGTTTCTGCCTGGCTGCTCGCAGGGATGCTCTCCTCGGCTGCACTACCGGCACGCTCTTGGGCCTGCAGGTTAGCGTCGACCGCCTGTTTACCCTCAAAGAGCGCCTGCTGAGCAGCGAGCTGCTGTGTCATGACTGCCTGATGGCCATTCACTCCCGACCACCAATCCGGGTAGATATCGCCTGCAAGCACTTCGACAATGTCGCTGGCCCAAGAAGTAAAATCCGAGACCATACTGGCGCCGGCCTGAACGAACGCGGAATAGCCCACGAACCCCCAGGGATCACAGCAATATGCTGCAGACGCTCGGTAGACCGGCAGTGCTGCTATCCCCAGAGCTAAAGCTGTTGCAGCAATCCAGCGCGGCCGCATCACTGCCCCGCCTTCGCCGCGGCGCTTCGAGCCACTTCGAGCTGTGCCGCCGAATCGGACTTCACGTCCATGGCAAGATTGGTCGCGAGCATTGCCTCAACACGCTCCATCTGCTGGAAAGACTGAAGATCCATCCACAGCTTGAAGGCCTGCATCTTGTTCTGCTCGCGCAGCAGGTTTTCGGTAGAGAAGCCAGAAATCATGGTGTACCAGTCAGGCGATTGAAACCGACCGTTGACCAGGGTTTCCATAAGCTCCATCGGAGAGATGTCCGCCTTATTGACCATCGCAGCGGCGCCCAGGCCAGCGACCGGTGTGCGCAGGGCAACAGCCTGGTTCAAGGAGTTTGCGGCGACCGAGGATCTGGCCTGCTCAATATACTGCCCCGCAATGAATGCCTTACCTTGAGCAGTGCCCTCCCAGGCCTTGGGGATGTTCTGAGTGGGGATGGCGTTGACCAATTTCGCGATGAGGGCCTTTACGGCTTCCAGCAGCGAAGGGGTGAGATTGCTATTGCCCAACAAGGTGTCGACGCGGATATCGGCACCCTGCATGGCAGGATCCGAAGGCAGCGAGCATCGACCCTGGGCAGCCTCTTCCGCCGTGCAATACTTCGCCACGTGTTCGTCATAGTGC
>NZ_JBVICF010000035.1:0-1194 GCF_055572995.1 Streptomyces sp. NPDC030245
TGGTCTGCGTGATGCTGGTGATGGTGTCCACCAAGTTGGTTCCCAAATTGGCCAGGACCTCTAATCCAGAGACCTGGTCCGGCGCCGCGGCCTTCCTCTACGAGATGTCCCAATACGTCGTCCATTACGGGGCGATCACCCTGGCCGGCATTCTGATCTTCCTGTTCCTGGTCTTCGCCTCGCTTCCATATCTGCGAGGTGGACTGCGCGTCCACCTCGACAAGCTTCCGCCTTGGTCGGTGTATCGAATGCTCCACGGCTCGACGTTCCTCCTCAACGTCGGCGTGATGATCCAAGCAAACGTTTCCCTGCAGGACTCCCTCCGGATGATGGCCGCGGAAGCGAGCCCGTGGTTGCGCGAACGCCTTAATGCCGCCTTCTACGGTCTGGGTATCGGGGGGAACCTGGGGGTCGCGTTGAGCAAGGCCGGATACGACTTCCCAGATAAGAAGGCAGTCCAGTTCCTCATGATCCTGTCGGGCAAGGATGGTTTCGAAGATGCGTTGAGCAACTTCGGTGATCGATGGCTGAAGAAGAGCATCAAGCAGATCCAGTCGGCCGCAAAAATGGCAATCGCCGGCGGGATCATCACGGTCGGTGTGATTCTGATGACGGTTATTTCGGGGGTGTCGGGCATCCAGGACGCAATTCAGGCGGTAGCGAAGTGAACAACAGCAAAATCCCAACCACAGAGGTAGCTATGGAAAAAGCAGCAGAAGTAAAGCCAGTTCAGCCTGGCATCAATCGCAAGGCCCATGCGAAGAAGCAGGCGGGTTTCGGGGCTATCGAGATGATCGTGGTGCTCATCATCGTGATCGGCCTGCTGGCCCTGGCGGCGAGTCGCTGGGACACCCTGTTCGGTAGCAACGAGGCCGCCGAAGAGATCTCCAACGTCAACATGCTCATGGCTGGCACCAAGAACCTGAAAACCTCTTCCGGCTACGGCGCTTCCGGTACGAACCTGGTGCCGGCGCTGATCAAGGCCGGTGCTGTGCCGAAGAACATGACCGTTACCTCCGGCGCGCTTTACAACACCTGGGGTGGTGCTGTGACCGTGGTATCCACCGGTACCGGTTTCACGGTCGCGTCTGCCGCTGTTCCCGAAGGCGTTTGCCTGACCTTGGCCACCAAGCTGGCCCGGGGTGGGGTGTACTCCACCAGGATCAACTCCGGTACCGCGATCATTGGTGAGGT
>NZ_JBVICF010000036.1:0-1179 GCF_055572995.1 Streptomyces sp. NPDC030245
GTGTTTGTTGCTCTGTGGGTCAGCGCCTGCTGCCACCAGGCGCTCATGGTCGCGTCGGTAGGCTTGCGCGATCTGGCGGAATATCGCGCCTGCTACCTGCAGGCCGGGAGCGAGCAGGTCAGGCGCAGAAATCGGGGGTAAAGCGATTACCCTGCCGTCCTGGGGAAGTAGAGAGGCGGAGCTGATCAGCGCACCCTGCAGGGGTTTGTCGTTCTCGAAGGCTTCCCCGATGGAGTCCAAGAAGGCTCGGGCCTCGGCCGGATCCTCGGGCAATCGGAAAATGACATTGACGAAGCTGCTCATTTGTTACCTCACAGTTCGCAGGGGACGGAGCGCGTGGTCGATCGGGGCGTTGCTTGTTCGTTTCGAGGCGGTTGGGAGAACCGGCGTAGGCGGTCGGAGCGGATCTCTTCGGTGGGCTCGTTGACGCGCTGCTTCAGGCGCTGGTTCTCGGTGAAGGCGATCTGCAGATTCCGGTTGGCCGTTTCGGGATTGCCGGCGCGATGAAGAACCTTCACCAGGAGGAATTGCTCGCGGTCACGATCGGCCTCGTGACGCCACACGGCGGTTTGCTCTCGCAGCTCGTCGTAGCCGCACCGGTAATAGGCGGCTACGCCCGCGAGGGCTTTGACGTGGCCACGTCGGTTCACTTCCAGGAGGCCCCACCCTTGAGGGAGTTCGTCCGCCTGGATCACACCGGCCGGGGCCAAGAAGTATCTCCAGTTGCCGACGCCTCCCGACACCCGATGAGACTTCCGACGATCCGCGAGAAAGTCAGAGCGGCTGACCTTGCATTCGATGACGATGGATCCGTCTTCGAATCCCGCGGCGCGGAAGCCGATTGCGTCGGGAATTTCCCCGGTCCAGCCCGTGCGGCACTCACTGACAGCAACATGGCAGCCTGGACCACCGGCGCTGTTTGGCCGTTGAAGCCATTTCACCGCGATGTCGCACAGATCGCGGTGGGTGAAGTCGGGCTGATTGGAGGGCTTCATGCGGCCTTCTGCATTGCCGAGCGCATCTGGCTCATGGTTTGGCGGTGCTGCCGCAGGGCGGACTTGTAGCTGGCTTTGGCATCTTTCTGGGTGCGACACCACTCTCCCTTCACTTCCGAGTGCTGTTCGCTATGCCGACAGCGGTACATGCGGTACTCAAATTTCCCTCCGCTTTCGCGCCATT
>NZ_JBVICF010000037.1:0-1153 GCF_055572995.1 Streptomyces sp. NPDC030245
TCCACGGCGGCCACGGCCGCCGCCATCAATAGGTGCGCCAGCTCGCCAATAGTGCCCTCGCTGCGCGTGAGCAGGTAGCGAGCCATGTCCAGCGTGGCAATCGACGAAGGTCGCCGCAGCGGGAGCGAAGCCGCGAAGCTGGCCAGCAGTGAACAGCAATCGTCGTTGGCCTCCCACACCGGCAGCATCATCGGCTCGAAGCGATTTTCCAACTGGTCATCCGAGCGGATGGCCAGGTAGGCGTCGCGTGTGCCCACACCGACCAGCGGGATGCGCAATTCGTTGCCGAGGAAGCGCAGCAGGTTGAGGAATTCCCGGCGGTTGACGCTGTTGCCGGCCAGGACGTTGTGCAGCTCGTCGATCACCAGCAAACGCACACCGAGCTTGCGCAGCAGTGTCAGCGCCAGTTGCTCTATTTCCGGCAGCCGTGGGCGCGGTCGCAATGGTGCTCCCATCGCCGCGAGCAGCGCGACGTAGAAGCGGATCACCGATGGCTCGGACGGCATCTGCACGACCAATACCGGGATGTGCTCCTGGTCGGCGTCGGAGCTGGCCGGGTGGGCGCGGCGGAACTTCTCGACGATCATCGACTTGCCGTTGTTGGTTGGACCGACCAACAGCAGGTTGGGCATGCGTTGTTTGTTTGGCCACGTATACAGGGCTTCCAGCCGGTTCAACGCCTCGACTGCTCGCGGATAGCCGATCCAGCGGTCGGCGCGAAGGCGATGGATGCGCTCGTCCGCCGGGAGACGGGCCAAGCCCTGGGCCGCCGGCAGCAGGTGGGACAGGTCGATGATGGGATATTCGTCCACGGCTACCACTCCTCAATCTGGTCGAACGGTTTGGCAGGTGGCTGGTTGTCCGCCTGCGGGTCTGCCATGTCCGTGTCCGCTGGTGGCGTGGTTTTGACAGGTTGTTCCGTTGACTTGAGATGCTGGCGTCGATCCGCGTCGCGCCGCGCCTTGCGCGTGGCTTTCTGCGCAGTGGTCACGATTTCGCGCATCTGCCCGATCATGCGGAACAGCGCCGACTCATCCACCTGTTCGCGCCCTTGCTGCCGCAATTTCGCCAGCGCCTGCCGTTGTTCCCAGAGGGTGACAGCCGGGTGCGACAAGGTACGGTATGGAATTTCCAGATAGTGCTGCCCCTCCGG
>NZ_JBVICF010000038.1:0-1106 GCF_055572995.1 Streptomyces sp. NPDC030245
GAAACGCTGGACGAAATCAAGAAGTCGCTGCCGAAAACCGCTGCCAAGCCGGCGCCGAAGCCTAGTTCCGCAAGTAAGTCCAGCACTTCTCAAGCAGCCTCGCAGAAGAAGCCACAACCGCAACCCCAGCGTCAGGTTCAGAAGTCTCAGGCTGGATCGGGCCAGCAGAAAAATTCGCCTGCCAGCATGTCGCTCAAGGCCGTGCTCGAAGGTCGAGCGTGGTTCGTGACGAAGGGAGGGGAGAGCATCAGCGTTTCCGTTGGCGACACGATCCCAGGAGTTGGCTCCGTGCAGCGCATTGATCCAGACCAAGGGCAAGTGATCATGTCCAACGGCGTCGTCTACCGCTGAGGCCGCTGAGATGATCGACGCCTCGACGATGCTGGCCAGCTTCGCCCAGCAGTTCCCCGGACTGGAGGATCTGTTGAACGCGGTTGTGGCTTTGCTGGGCCTAGTACTGACTGGCAACGCAGTTTTTAAAGCAATCCAAGTTGATAAGACGGGTGGCCAGGGTATGACCTGGACCACGCCGATTATGTATTTCTTCTGCGGCGTGGCACTTTTCAACTTCGCGGCAAGTATTGACACCGCTTTGGACTCATTTTGGGGTGGCTCGGTATCGGTGAAGAACCTCATGAGCTATCAAGGCTCGGCAAATATGCCGGCTCAAACTTCAGAGTTGATTGGGGTCATTGTTCTTTGCCTCCGGTTCTACGGATACATCACCTATGCCCGAGGCTGGATGAGTATGCGGCGGATTGGAAGTGGTCAGAACGGAAGTGATGAGGTTTTCAAAAAATCGTTTATCCGATTAGTGGCTGGTGTAGCGCTAATCAACATCGTCGGTACAGTAAATATGTTCTCTGAGACCTTCGGTTTCGGGGAAGTTCTATAGAGAAAGGAGACCATCCTATGAAAGTAATGAGTACGCTGCGCGGTTTTTGGAACAAGGCGAAAGTTTGTTTTTACTCTACCAGCGCAATGGCGATGCTGGCCTTTACCGAGCTTGCTCACGGCGAGGGTGTAGGTGCAATCGGTCGTCGCGCAGCCACTGAAGCTGACGGCCTGGGGGTGGGAGCGCAGGCTTTGTTCGCGCTGGGTGGTTT
>NZ_JBVICF010000039.1:0-1100 GCF_055572995.1 Streptomyces sp. NPDC030245
GTGCCTATAAGTGACCAGATAAGCACCGCGATGGGAGCCTGTATCGACCAGTTGTGCTCGACGGCACACCAGGAAGCCAACGCCCTTATTGGAGTGTCCTTTTCAACTTCTGCGTTGGTCACCAAAGAAGGGGAGCAGGTCATGGTCTTGGCCTATGCCGGTACTCCTGCCTTGCTAGAGGTTGCCGGACAGGCCGACGGGGATTAGGGGCCGAATTTGCGTTCGTCACGTTCCTTGCGAAAGCGAAGGGACTTTTGCCCCGGTCCCTGCCGGGGTTTTTTTTGGAAGAGGAGGAGTGGTATGGAGCTTGTGCGCTATGCACTGACGGACCCGCGAAACGATTGTGAGTGGGTTCGGAGTGATCTTGACAGCATGATCGCTATAGCAGAACGAGAAGGCGCTACTCAGTTTCAAGGGTTCACGATCCTGCGTGACGTGGTTCAGATAGAAAAGCAGGGCGATCGCTGGGTGCCAGGCCCGTTGCAGGTTCGTAGCCTGAGCTATGAGGACGTCTGCGGGCACTATCAGCGAATCCTCTCGGCCAATCCGGGGTGTGGTCTTCAGGTCGCGAGCCACGGGCTCGTTTTCCTTGATGATGACGGGATAACGCTGCTGAGAGCGCCGTACAAGGACGATGGCGTGACGATCGACGAAGACGAGCTCTATGAGCTGGACGGCGACGTTTTCTATTACGGCCACTGGGAAGGCGAGACTCCAGAGAGCACCAGGGCGGACATTTTGTCGCCAACCCTGAGGGAGATCCCAGATCTCGAAGAGATTCTGTCGCGGAACAACTCGCGGACTTTTTTCTAGGAGAATGGTCATGACTATGATCGCTGTGAACCGGAATGCCCCGATCGCCTACCACTTTCTATTCGCGCCTCACTCTCCGGAACCTGAGGGGGTTCTCGTTGACGCTGCAGGAATGCCTGTGCTGACTGATTACCAGGCGGTAGATTGGAAGGCGCTGGCGGTTTCTGCCCGTTCCGCAATCGACGGTGTTGTACCCAAAGGTATACAGCTATTTGTGGCTGATGATGCTGCCGACGTCTTCGAGGTCCTCAATCTCTGCCCGTGGTCGGTCAGCAGTCACGTGGGGA
>NZ_JBVICF010000040.1:0-1069 GCF_055572995.1 Streptomyces sp. NPDC030245
GGTCGGCCACCACCGCCACCGGCCGCCCCTGCTTGAGCAGGGTGCAACTGACGTTCATCCGCCAGTCGGCCAGATAGTCGCCCGGCGTGACGCCCACCGCGTCCTTGAACGCGGCGGCGAAGCGCGCGCGTGACATGCCCGCCTTCGCCGCCAGCGCCTCGAGCGACCACGCGGTCTGCGGCGCATCGTGCATGGCGGTTATGGCGCGCGCGAGTTTCGGGTCGGCCAGGCCCGCCAGCAGTCCGGTGGCGCCAAGCCGCCCATCCATCAGATAACGCAGCAACTGGATCAGTAGCAACTCGTACAAGCGGTCGATGGCGGCCTGCCGACCGCACTGGTCGCGCTCGGCTTCGGCAAACAGCAACTCTAGCGTCGGCCCGAGGCCGGGCAAGTCCGCCAACGGAATCAGCAGCATCGACGGCAAGGCCATGGCCAACGGATTGCCCGTCGAAGCGCCCAGGTCGACCTCCGCACACAACAGCTCAGCGGTATCGCCGGGGGCGGCGACAAAACGATGCGACGCCACGCGCGGATAAAACAGCAGGCTCGGCTCGGTAACCAGCAGATCTTCATGCACGGGCGAACGCGCCGTAATCGGGCCGCGCCGCACCAGATGGATATAGCCATGCGGCGCCGCGTAATGATGCTGCCCACAGAAGGCGCCGCTGTGAAAAACGCGCGCCGAAAGCGAGTAGTGCCGGAGCAAGCCGGCCAGTCGATCCGCCATTCCACTCTCCATATAAGACGATAGGTTACGTATTTGATACTTTACGTGCCATATCGTACCAAACAAAGGGCGATCATGCCCACGTGCTCTTGCACCTCACCCACTACGGAGATAGACATGACCCAAATCGCCCCCCTGACCATCGACACCGCTGACGCCGCTACCGCTGCCACACTCAAGGCCGTCAAAGCCAAGCTTGGCATGGTGCCGAACCTGTTCGCCACGCTGGCCCACGCGCCGGCGGCGCTCAATGGCTACCTCGGCTTGTCCGAAACGCTGGGCACCGGCCGCCTGAATGCCTCCCAGCGCGAGATCGTTGCGCTCGCTGCCGGTCAAGCCAAT
>NZ_JBVICF010000041.1:0-324 GCF_055572995.1 Streptomyces sp. NPDC030245
GACACCCGTCTTGGCCTGCCACTGGGCGGTCGGGCGTTTGCGTACCATGTTGACCGTGGCCGACGGATCACCGGCGCCGGTGGTCAGGCCGGTGGCGCCGCGTACCACTTCGACCCGGTCGTAGATGATGGTGTCGGCATCGGACTTCATGCGGCCGAAGGTGTTGAGCATGCCGTCAATCTGGAAATTGGTGATGCCGTAGCCGCGTGAGGAGTAGTCCACCCGGTCGGAGTCCAGGTGCTGCACCACCACGCCGGTGGTCTGGCGCATCACTTCGGTCAGGGTGTTGAGGTTGAAGTCGTCCATCTGTTGGCGGGTGATCAC
>NZ_JBVICF010000041.1:334-1013 GCF_055572995.1 Streptomyces sp. NPDC030245
GAGCCTGTGGTGTAGGCACCGGTGTGTTCGGTGTTGGCGCCAAGGCTGTCGGCGGTGATGCGGGTGCTGCCCAGTTCCAGGGCTTTGGCCGGCGCTTGCGATTCCTGGTCGGGGTCGTTTTCAGCCAGCAGGTCCGGGCTCAGCACCACGCTGAAGAGGCCCAGGGTCAAGGTCATGGAACGGGTAATAGGCGCGAACATCGCGGCGAACTCCTTGTCGTCTATGAAAAATGCCATTGGCTCAAAGACGAAAGGAGGCGGGGAACTTTAGCGATAAACGAGAATAATTATTATCTTGGCGCTGGCGGCCAAGTCGGGTTTCACCGCATTGCGCGGATGAAACCCGGAGGGATTCAAGCTACTTGACGACCACGTTGGCGGCGTCGGTTTGCTTGGGCTTGATCAGGCTGAAATCAATCAGCGGTTTTTGCTGGCGTGCATACGGATCGCCAATCAGCCGCGGCCGGGGCTTGAAGCTGTCGCTGACCAGGCTCTTGCTGTGGTCCAGTTCATCGAAGCTCAACCCTGCCATGTCGGCCCAGGTATGGATCAGCTGCGAGCTGGTGTAGGGACGCTGCAAGTCACCGGCAAAACTCCAGTCATGGCTTTCACGCCACTTGGGCGATGCGTAGGCCATGAACGGAATGGTGTACATCGGCGCCGTCGGCTTGCCTTCGTTG